>NZ_JAMGBC010000001.1:1512500-1868844 GCF_023516495.1 Sphingomonas anseongensis | reverse complement strand
GACAGTGCCCTTGAGAGCATAGGCCACGACCAGCGGCGGCGAGGCGAGATAATTGGCGCGGCAGTCGGGCGAGACTCGCCCTTCGAAATTGCGGTTGCCGGACAGCACGCTGACGGCGACGAGGTCGTTTTCGTTCACCGCCTTGCTGATCGGTTCGGGAAGAGGGCCTGAGTTGCCGATGCAGGTCGTGCATCCGTAGCCGACCAGCTCGAATCCGAGCGCGTTGAGGTCCTTGGTCAGGCCGCTCTCATTGAGGTAGTCGGTGACTACCTGGCTCCCGGGAGCGAGGCTGGTTTTTACCCAGGGCTTCACCGTCAGGCCCTTGGCATGCGCCTTTCGGGCGACGAGGCCGGCGGCGATCAGCACCGACGGGTTCGACGTGTTGGTGCAGCTGGTGATCGCCGCGATGACCACGTCACCATTGCCGAGATCGAAGTTCTCGCCCTCGACGGCGACGCGCGGATCGTTGTGCTTCTTGTAGGTCTTCTCCAGCTCCTCGTTGAACTGGTCGTCGAGCTTGCTCAGAAGCACCCGGTCCTGCGGCCGCTTGGGCCCGGCGAGCGACGGCTCGATCGAGCTCATGTCGAGCTCCAGAGTATCGGTGAAAAGCGGCTGCTCAGCACCTGAATCGTGCCACAGGCCCTGTGCCTGGCAATAAGCGCGAACCAGTTCGACCTGCTCCTCATCGCGGCCGGTTAGCCGGAGATAGTCGAGGGTTCGGTCGTCGATCGGGAAGAAGCCGCAGGTCGCTCCATATTCGGGCGCCATGTTGGCGATCGTCGCCCGGTCGGCGAGCGGAAGATTGTCGAGGCCGGGACCGTAGAATTCGACGAAGCGGCCGACGACGCCCTTCTGCCGGAGCATTTGGGTCACGGTCAGAACCAGGTCGGTCGCGGTGATTCCTTCGTTGAGCTGTCCGTCGAGCCGGAAGCCCACCACTTCGGGGATCAGCATGCTGACCGGCTGGCCGAGCATCGCCGCTTCGGCCTCGATCCCGCCGACTCCCCAGCCGAGGACGCCCAGCCCGTTGACCATCGTCGTGTGGCTGTCGGTCCCGACGAGAGTGTCGGGATAAGCGAGAGTCTCGCCGTCCGTCTCGGCGGTCCAGACGCACCGCGCGATATATTCCAGGTTCACCTGGTGGCAGATTCCGGTGCCCGGCGGGACGACCTGGAAATTGTCGAACGCGCGGCTTCCCCACTTGAGGAACTCGTAGCGCTCGGAATTGCGCTCATATTCGAACTCGACGTTGCGCTCGAACGCCTTGGGCGTGCCGAATTCGTCGACCATCACGCTGTGGTCGATGATCAGGTGAACCGGAACGAGCGGGTTGATCTTCTGCGGGTCGCCGCCGAGGCTCGTCATCGCGTCGCGCATCGCGGCAAGGTCGACTACCGCCGGAACGCCGGTGAAGTCCTGCATCAGCACTCGCGCCGGCCGGTACTGGATCTCGCGGCTGACCCGCCGCTCCTTAAGCCACTCGGCCATCGCCTGCAGGTCCTTTTCGGTGACGGTCTCGCCGTCTTCCGAGCGGAGCAGATTTTCGAGCAGCACCTTCATCGAGAAAGGCAGCCGCGCCAAATCGCCGAGCGTCTCGGCCGCCTTGGGCAGCGAATAATAAGCGTAGGTCTTCGAGCCGACGGTGAACGTCGAACGCGTGTTGAGGCTATCCTTGCCGGTCGGCGTCATTCTGTATCCCTGGCCTTTGTGCGGTGCCGCAGCGGAGCGACGACCAGCCCCTTAGCAACAGGGCAACGCACCGGCAAAGGCGAGGGTTCAGCCCACCACGAACATCGAAACGACTGCGACGGTCATCACCAGCGTCGCCGCCCACCCCAGGAGCCGTTGCCACGTCGTCGCGACGAACATGCCCATCTGTCGGTGGCGCCGAGCGACGACCATCATCGCGGCCATGATGGGCACGGCGATCACGCCGTTGATGACCGCCGACCAGAACAGCATCTTGATCGGGTCCAGCGGCGAAAAGAGCACGCCGAGAGCAACGAGCATGCCAAGGACGATGACCCCGTAGAAGGCCTTGGCCTCACCGGGCTTCTTCTCCAATCCTTTCTCCCAGCCGCCTGCATCGCACGCCGCATAGGCCGTCGAGCCCGCAAGGACCGGAACCGCGAGGAAGCCGGTGCCGATGATGCCGAGGCTGAACAGAAGGAATGCGAAATTGCCGGCCACTGGGCGGAGCGCTTCGGCCGCCTGCGCCGAGGTTTGGATATCGGTCACTCCATGTTGGTGCAAAGTGACTGCCGTGGTGAGGATGATGAAAAAGGCGATGAGGTTCGAAATGGCCATCCCGGTGAACGTATCGATGCCCATCCGCCGAAGCTGTAGCCGGGCCGCCTTGGGGTTCATCTCCTTGAGGTTCGGCTGGTCCTTATACTCCATCTCCTCGACCTCCTCGGCGGTCTGCCAGAAGAAGAGGTAGGGGCTGATCGTCGTGCCGAAGATGGCGACGATCATGGTCACCCAGGTGGCAGAAAATTGCGCGTCGGGCCGGACCATGTGGCTCGCCACCTGCCCCCAGTCGACGTCCACGGCGAAGACCACGGCGACATAAGCGAACAGAACGAGCGTCAGCCACTTCAGATACTTCACGTAGCGGTGGTACGGAACGAACACCTGCAGGGCGAGCGAGATAAGCGCTGCGACGACGGTGAAAATCTGTGAGCCCGAGCCAACGAGAAGCTCTGCAGCGGCGCCCATTGCGGCAATGTCGGCGCCTATGTTGATCGTGTTTGCGACGAACAATGCAGCGACGAGGCCCGCCACCGCCGGTCGAGGGAAAACCGCCTGGAGGTTCGCTGCCAGGCCTTTGCCGGTGACCCGTCCGATCCGCGCGCTGATCACCTGGATCGCGACCATCAGCGGATAGGTGAACACCACGGTCCACAGCATGTTGAGACCGTATTGAGCACCGGCCTGTGAATAGGTGGCGATTCCGCTCGGATCGTCGTCTGCGGCGCCGGTGATCAGCCCGGGGCCAAGCCGGCCGAAGCCGAGCTGGATCTTGCGCCTGGCGTGAGTCGCCGCAGCATCGAGGCTGCGCGGGGTTTCATCCGCTCGTTGCTGGTCTTCGGCCACTCAAGCCTCCTCGGGTGCGATGTGTCGAAACGGCTGTTTCCGATTACGGTTGCGTTCGGACGCTCCCGCTTCGGGACAGGGTGAACGGACCGGACTCCATTTACCTGGCGTTTGTGCCTAGGTTGGTGGTCACGCCATTAACGACGCGGAAAGGAGGGTTTGGTGGTCCACGACGCTGAGTATTTCCGAAAGCGCGCTGCTGAAGCCCGGGCCGCGGCCTTCCGTCGCGACGGAGGCGAGGACGGCGAGATCGCGGGGCAGCTCGCACTGGCCTATTCGGCACTCGCCCGGAGGCAGAACAAGCAACTCGCCGAGAGCGAGCCGACGATCCCTGTGGACGTCGAAGCCTAAATCCACCCGCGCCGCTTCAGGTACCAGATCGGAAGCACGGCCGCGGCGACGATCAGCACGATCGCGGCCGGATAGCCGAATCTCCAGCTTAGCTCCGGCATGTAGTGGAAGTTCATTCCGTAGATCCCGGCGATGAGCGTCGGCGGGAGGAACACCAGCGCCGCCCAAGAAAACAGCTTCATCGCCGCATTCTGCTCGATGCTGATCAGGCCGACGGCTGCATCTAGAAGGAAGTAGAGGTGGTTGGCGAGGAAGATGCTGTGGTCGCCGAGCGAGTTTGTATCCGCCGCCAGGCTCTCCACATGCTCTCTTGCATCGGCACATTTGCGTGATCTCAACCGCCCGCTCCCGCTCAGGAAGCTGAGCAACCGGCTTGTGCTCGTCTCGGTCTCGCGAATTTTCGCCAGGAGCATCTGCGTCCGCCCGATACGCGTCAGCAATGCGGTCAGCCGCTCGGCAGGAATCCGCCGCGCATCGACGGTGGGCGAGAAGATGTGGCTCGAGACTTTCTCGATCTCGGCGCCCACACGTTCGAGCTCGTCGGCGAGCCGGTCGATGATCGCGTCGAGCAGGCCGCACAGGGTCGTCACCGCATCCGCAGCAAGCTCCGGCTCCCGCCGCACATGGTCGGCGAACGACCGGACCGGCTTTGGAGTCACGTACCGCACGGTGACCAGCCGGTCGGCCGTCAGCACGAAGCCGATCGGCGAGCTTGCCGGCGTTCCGTCTTCAACCCCGTGGAGGGTACTGAGAGTGAGATAGAGGATACCGTTGCGCTGGTAGAGGCGGCTCGACGGCTCGATCTCCGCCATCTCCTCCGGAGTCGGAACCGCCATTTCCAGGCAGCGCTCGACAAGAAGCTCTTCCTTGCGAGTGGGCTCCTCGAGGTCGATCCAGGTCGCTCGAAGAGGGATCTTCTCGCGAGCCGCGTCGAGCAGCTGGCCGGTGCAGCCGGGACCGTAAACGCGCAACATCGCGCGGAGTGATCGTCTCAACTTCTGCGCTTTGCAAGCGCCGCCGCTCTGCTACCCCTTGGCGATGACCCGACAGACGCGCGCCGCGCTTGCCGCAATCCTGATCTTCGCCGGCGCCGCTGCGATCCTGTTCGCGATGAACCGGCCGCCGATCTGCACGTGCGGCGAGATCGCGCTGTGGGGGCCGGTCGGCCCGACCCAGAGCCAGATGCTCGCCGACTGGTACAGCTTCAGCCATGTCGTCCACGGCCTGATTTTCTATGCTTTGCTGTGGCTGGTAGCGCGCCGGACTCCGGTCGAATGGCGCTTCCTTCTGGCGATGCTGGTCGAGTCCTCGTGGGAAATCCTCGAAAACACGCCGATGGTGATCGACCGCTACCGGACGGCGACTGCGGCGCTCGGCTATGCCGGCGATTCCATCATCAATTCCCTGAGCGACATCGCGATGATGGCGATCGGCTTCCTTGCAGCCCGGAAGCTCCCCCTCTGGGGAGCGATCCTGCTATTCATAGCACTGGAGCTCATCCCGCTCGTCGTGATCCGCGACAATCTGTTCCTCAACATCTGGATGCTTCTCGCGCCCAACGACGAGCTCCGCACCTGGCAGTCGGCGGCAGCGCTTGCCGCTTGGCATTTGGCCGGGCGCTAGCCTAGACCCGCGCGCATGGCTGGACGCTATTTCGACGAATGGAAGGTCGGCGACCGTGTCGCCCACGCGATCACCCGGACGGTTACCGAGACGGACAATGTCCTGATTTCCACGCTCACCCATAACCCGCAGCCGATGCACCTCGACCACGACGTCGCGTCGCAATCGGAATTCGGAATGCCGCTGGTCAATTCGGTCTTTACCTTCGGGCTGATGATCGGGGTCAGCGTCGCCGACACGACGATGGGGACCTTGGTCGCGAACCTGGGCTACGACAGCCTGAAGTTCCCCAATCCCGTTTTCATCGGCGACACTTTGCGGAGCGAGACCGAATGCATCGCCGCCCGGCCGAGCAAGTCGCGGCCGAATGCGGGGATCGTCACCTGGGCGCACCGGAGCTTCAACCAGCGCGGCGATCTGGTCTGCGAGTGCACGCGCACCGCGCTGCTTCTCAAGAAACCGCAATGAAGCGCGAGCCGAGAAGCTGGCTGTTCGTTCCCGCGGACAGCGAGAAGAAGATTGCGAAAGCGATCGAATCCGACGCTGACGCGATCATTTTCGACCTCGAGGACAGCGTCGTTGCTTCGCGCAAGGCGGCGGCCCGCGAGATCCTCAAGGGGCTGGGCGGCCGAACCGGCGGACCCGACTGGTGGGTTAGGATCAACCCACTCGGCTCCGAGCACCACAAGCACGATCTCGAGGTTCTGGGCATCGCTGACATTGCCGGAATCGTCCTTCCCAAGGCGGAGAGCGGCGCCGACATCGTTCAACTCGCCCACCGCACCGGCAACATCCCGATCCACGCGATCGTCACGGAGACGCCAGCGAGCCTGTTCAACCTCCTGTCCTACCGCGAGCCCAGGACGGCGCTGGTGGCGATGAGCTGGGGCGCGGAGGATTTGGGCGCAGCGCTCGGAGCGTCGAGCAAATATGAGGAGGGAGGCGAGCTTGCCTTCACCTACAAGCTTGCCCGGTCGCTCTGCCTTGCCGGCGCCGTCGCGGCCGGAGTCCAGCCGGTCGACGGCGTCTTCGCCGACTTCCGCGATTCCGCCGGCTTGAAGCGCGAAGCCGAAGCCGCTCGCCGCGAAGGCTTCACCGGCAAGCTCGCGATCCACCCCGCCCAGGTGCCGATCATCAACGCCGCATTCAGCCCGTCCAAGGACGAGGTTGCGCACGCGGAAGCTGTCATCGCCGCTTTCGAGGCCGAACCGGAAGCCGGCACGGTTTCCGTCGAAGGGCGAATGGTCGACCGGCCGCATCTCGAACAGGCGAAGCGCGTTCTCCACAGGGCCCGTGGAGTCGCCAACGATGTCTGAAGCCGTCCATCCGGTACCCGAAGACTTCCAGGCGAAGATCGGTCCGGATGAGCTGGCGAGGATGCGCGAGGAGGTGGAGGCCGATCCTCACCGATTCTGGCTGGAGCAGGCGAAGCGGCTCGACTGGTACGAGTTTCCGACGCAGGCCGGAGACTGGTCGTTCGACGAGGACGATTTTCACATCAACTGGTACGCGGACGGAAGGCTCAACCTGTCGGTCAATTGCCTCGACCGTCACCTCGCGAAGGACGGCGAGCGGACCGCGTTGATCTTCGAGCCGGACGAGCCCGGCGAAGGCCGCCGCTGGACCTATCGCGAGCTGTACGAGGAGACGTGCCGCTTCGCGAACCTGCTCAAGTCGCGCGGCATCCGGCGCGGCGACAGGGTGATGATCTACATGCCGATGATCCCGGAAGCGGCGGCGGCGATGCTCGCCTGCGCGCGGATCGGAGCGATCCATTCGGTGGTGTTCGGCGGCTTCTCGCCCGAGAGCCTTCACGGGCGAATCGTCGACTGCGATGCCTGCGCCGTCATCACCGCGGATGAAGGCGTTCGCGGAGGCAAGCCAATCCCGCTGAAGCGCAACGTCGATACCGCGCTCGAGCGGCGGGACGTCGCTACCGTGATCGTCGTCACTCGCACCGGCGCCGACATTCCGATGAAGGCGGGGCGCGACATCAGCTACTCGGCGGTCCGCGAAGAGCTCGCCACGGAGTGCGAGCCCGAGGCCATGGGCGCCGAGGACCCGTTGTTTATCCTCTACACCTCAGGCTCGACGGGCCAGCCCAAGGGCGTGGTGCACACGACCGGCGGTTATGCGGTGTGGGCCGCAACCACGTTCGAATGGGTATTCGATTATCGGCGCGAGGACATCTTCTGGTGCACCGCCGACATCGGCTGGATCACCGGCCACAGCTACGTCGTCTACGGGCCGCTCGCCTGCGGAGCGACGAGCGTCATGTTCGACGGAGTGCCCAACTACCCGGACTTCGGCCGGTTCTGGGAGACGGTGGACCGGCTCGGAGTGACCATCTTCTACACTGCACCAACTGCCATCCGCGCGCTGATGCGGGAAGGCGACGATCCGGTGAAGGCATACAGCCGCAAGTCCATCCGGCTGCTTGGAAGCGTCGGCGAGCCGATCAACCCCGAAGCCTGGGAATGGTACTGGCGAGTCGTCGGCGACGGCCGCTGCCCGGTGGTCGATACCTGGTGGCAGACCGAAAACGGCGGCATCCTGATATCGCCTTTCCCCGGCGCAACCCCGATGAAGCCGGGCTCCGCGACCAAACCGCTACCCGGTATCCGCCCGGTTCTCGTCGATCCCGAGCAAAAGATCCTCGAAGGTGCGGCGAGCGGGAATCTGTGCCTTGCATCGGCCTGGCCCGGGCTGATGCGGACCGTCTGGGGCGATCACGAGCGGTTTTTCCAGACCTATTTCAGCACCTACACCGGCCTCTATTTCACCGGCGACGGCTGCCGCCGCGACGAGGACGGCTATTACTGGATCACCGGGCGGGTGGACGACGTGATCAACGTGTCCGGCCACCGCATCGGAACCGCCGAAGTCGAAAGCTCGCTGGTTTCTCACCCCAAGGTCGCCGAGGCCGCGGTCGTCGCCTACCCGCACGAGATCAAGGGGCAGGCGATCTATGCGTTCGTGACGCTCAACGCCGGCGAGGAAGGCGACGACGCGCTCCGCAAGGAGCTCAACCAGGAAGTTCGCAAGGACATCGGTGCGCTCGCTGCGCCGGAGAAAATCCACTTCACTCCCGCGCTTCCCAAGACCCGCTCCGGCAAGATAATGCGACGCATCCTGCGCAAGATCGCCGAAGGGGAGACCGGCAATTTGGGCGACACGTCGACCCTTGCCGATCCTGGCGTGGTCGACGCCCTGGTGGCCGGCAGGCAGTAGCCTATTTGATGTTCTGGACGATCGCGTTCTGCGTGTCGCTGATCTTCTTGAGCAGGTTCGACAGCGTCGTCATCATTTTCGACATCCGGTCCATCGCCATCTGAAGCCGAAGCGATTCGGTCTCGCCCATCTCCGACATGGAATCGAGCTCGGTCCGCATTTGGTCGATCGACGCGTCGAGCTCCGCCTTGGTCGGCTGCCCATCCGCCGGCGCGTAGGTCGCCTGCACCTTCAGGGCGCTGTCGAGAACGGCGCGGGCCTCGGCGACAGTTCGCTGCTTAGGGCTCATCTGCGCCACCTGGAGGTTTCGGTGGGCCACCGCCGGAGCGGCCGGCCGAATGACGGGCTGAACCTGCGTGATCTGGAGCGCGAGCAGTGCTGCAATCATCAGGAATTCCTCCCGGTCGAAGTCCCAGCGCGCGAGCAATCTAGCATGCCGCCGAAATGGCCGGAAGGACGCGGGCTATCGGCCTTGGGCGGGCAACTCTGCAGCTACGGGTGCCAAACGGGTGAAATCGTCGCCGCCCAGCGCCTGGTAGAGATCCACCAGGTTGCGAGCCTCGGCGAGCCTGGTCGCGACCAGCTGCTGCTCGGCCGAATAAGAGGCGCGCTGGGCGACGAGAGTCGCCAGGAAGTTGTCGATTCCGGCTCGATAGCGAGCTTCGCTGAGGCGCAAATTGTCCGCCGCTGCGGCGGCCTGCCGCTGCTGCGCCGCCAGCTCGTCGCCCATCGTGCCGCGCCGCGCGAGCGCGTCGGCAACCTCGCGAAACGCGGTCTGGACCGCCTTCTGGTAATTGGCGACCGCGGCGGCCCGCTCCGCCTCGGTGAGGCGCACGTTCGCGCGTCCGGCGCCAGCGTTGAATATGGAGTAGGTCGCGTCGGCGCCGGCGGTCCAGGCGAAGGCTCCGCCGGTGAACAGGCTGGTCAGCGCGCTGCTGGCGACGCCGAGAAGGCCGGTCAGGCTGATCTGCGGGAACAGGGCCGCGCGGGCGGCGCCGATCTGGGCATTGGCTGCCCGAAGCTGATATTCGGCCTCGAGCACATCCGGTCGGCGTAGCAGGACCGTGGAGCTGAGCCCGGCCGGCAGCGGAGCGATCGTCGGCGCCGCTTCCGCTATCGATCGGGGCAGCAGCTTCGGATCGATCGGCCCGCCGACCAGAAGCTGAAGCGCGTTGACGTCCTGCGCGAGCGCCGTCGTCTGCCGGGCAACGTCGGATTCGGCGCCGGCGAGGATGCCCTCGGCCTGGCTGAGGTCGGTCCGGGGCGCGATTCCGCCTTCGAGCCGTGCCCGGGTGAGCTTGACGCTGGTCGCTGCGCTTCGCGCCGTCTCCTGTGCGATTCCGAGCAGGCTCGAATCCGCGGCGTGGACCAGCCAGGCGTCGGCGATGCTCGCAACCAGTGCCAGCCGCGTGGCCCGCGCGCCGGCCTCGGTCGCGAAATAACGTTGGAGCTGCGCATGGCTCAGCGACCTGATGCGCCCGAACAGGTCGATCTCGAAATTCGGCACACCGACGCCTGCCAAATAGCTCGCGCCGACATCGCTGCCCTCCCCGCTCACGCTCGTTCCGGCGCGAGCGTTCACTTGCGGCAGGCGGTTGGCGCGCTGGATATGATATTGCTCACGGGCGGCTGCTACGTTCGCTGCCGCGGCCATCAGGTCTCGGTTGTTCGCGAGCGCTTCGGCGATCAGCGTCTGCAGCCGGGCGTCGCGAAAGATGTCCCTGTACGTCACCGCCGGAAGCGGGGCCTCGCTTTGCGCGAGATAGGCATCGCCGGCGGGCCAGGACGCGGGCACCGACGGCGATGGCTGCACGTAGGGCGGCTCGAGCGACATGCAGCCGCTCGCGAGCAACGCGAGCGCTCCGGTAAGCCGTCTCATGCCCGCTCCTCCCGCCGCCGCGTCCAACGTTCGCGGATGATCGTGACGCCGTCGCGAACGCCGCGCCTGACCAGGACGTAGAAGAGCGGGATGTAGAAGACCGCGAGGATCGTTGCGGTCAGCATTCCGCCGATCACTGCGGTCCCGATCGCGATCCGCCCGTTGGCCCCGGGCCCGGTCGAGACCGCAAGCGGGAAGACGCCGAAAATGAAGGCGAAGCTGGTCATCAGGATCGGGCGAAGCCGGATCTTGGCAGCTTCGATCGCCGCCTCGATGATGCGTTTCCCGTCCCTTTCCGCGCGCTCCGCGAATTCGTTCATCAGGATCGCATTCTTCGACGTCAGGCCCATGGTCGTCAGAAGGCCGATCTGCAGGAACACGTCGTTCTGAAGGCCGCGAAGCGTGACCGCCAGGATCGCCCCGACAAGGCCGAGCGGAACCACCAGCAGCACGGCCAGCGGGATCGACCAGCTTTCGTACAGCGCGGCGAGGCACAGGAAGATGACCACCAGCGAAATGCCGTAAAGGATGGGCGCCTGTCCCGACGCGAGCCGCTCCTGGTAGGACTGGCCGGACCAGGCGACGCTCACGCCCGGGATCGCATCGGCGAGCTTCTCCATTGCCGACATCGCATCGCCGCTGCTGATGCCTTCCTTGCCCTGGCCGGAGAATTCGAACGACGAATAGCCATTGAACCTGGAAAGCGCCGTCGGAGTCGTCGTCCACTGGCTGCCGGAGAAAGACGAGAAGGGCACCATGTCACCCTGGTTGTTGCGAACGAACCAACGGTCGATGTCCGATGGTGAGGCGCGATATTGGGCATCGCCCTGCACGTAGACCCGTTTCACTCGCCCGCGGTCGATGAAGTCGTTGACGTAGCGGCCGCCCCAGGCGGTCGAGATCGTGCTGTTCACGTCGCTCGTGGCGAGGCCGAACGAGGCGAGCTTGTCCTGGTCGATGTCGACCTTGAGGCTGGCGACGTCGGGATTTTCGCTTAGCCGGACCTGCTCCAGCACCGGGTTCGCCATCGCCTGGGCAAGAAGCCGGTCACGCGCGGCAGCGAACTCTTCGCGCGAAAGGCCGCCGCTGTTCTGAAGCTCCATCGTGAAGCCGGCTGACTGGCCGAGGCCGCGGATCGCGGGAGGAACGAGCGCAAATACCTGCGCGTCGCGGATCTTGCCGAACTCCTTCGACGCTCGCTGGACGATCGCCTTGGCGCTGTTTTCGCTACCGGTGCGCTCGTCGAACGGCGCCAGGTTCATGTACATCCGGCCGGAATTCTGGCCGGTCGCGCCGCCTCCCCCGCCGACGACGCTGAAGAACGCATGGACGTTCTTGGCGTCCGGCCCCTTAAGGAAATAATCCTCCACCCGGTTCTGGACGACGCTGGTGCGGTCGATGGTTGCTCCCGCGGGCAGCTGGTACTGCACCATGGCGCCACCCTGGTCCTCCTGCGGAAGGAAGCCGGTGGGAAGCCGAAGGAACAGGACGGTCAGAAGCAGGCAGGTGACTGCGTAGATTCCGAGGAACAGCCACTTGCGCTCAACGACTTTGCCGACGTTGGCGACGTACCAGTCGATGAGCGCCTGGAAGCGCGTGTTGAAGCTGACGCGCGCCCGCTCGATTGCGTGGGCGGCCGCCGGCGCACGGCGGCCCACCCACGTCTCCTCCACCGTCGCTTGCTTCCGGCGGAGAAGATTCGCCGCGATGGACGGGCTGAGGGTCAACGCGACGAATACGGACAGCGCCATCGCCGAGACGATGGTCGCCGAGAACTGGCGGTAGATCACTCCCGTCGAACCGCCGAAGAAGATCATCGGCAGGAAGACCGCCGACAGCACCAGCGCGATGGCAATCAGCGCCATCTGGATCTGCGCCATGGACTGCGCGGTGGCTTCCTTGACGGTCAGTTCTGGTCGCTCGTGCAGTAGACGCTCGACGTTTTCGACGACCACGATCGCATCGTCGACGAGCAACCCGACGGCGAGCACCAGGCCGAACAGGGTCAAGGTGTTGATCGAGAAGCCCAGCACATAGAGCACTGCGAATGTGCCCATCAGCACCACCGGAATCGCGATTCCGGGAACCAGCGTCGCACGCCAGCTCTGCAGGAAGACGAACATCACGAGGATGACGAGGGCCATCGCCTCGGCGAGGGTCTTCACGACTTCGTAGATCGACAGCTTGATGAAGTCGGAGGAGTCGTTCGCGTAGGTGAACTCGTATCCCGCAGGCATGCGCGCAGCGGCCGCTTCCACCTTCGCCTTGACCAGCTCCGCAGTCGTCAGCGCGTTGGCGCCCGGCTCCAGGAAGATACCGATTCCGGCACCGGGATAGCCGTTGACGTGGATGATCGTGCCATAGCTTTCGGCGCCGAGCTCGACGCGCGCGACCTGGGCCAGCTGAACGCGCGCGCCGGTCGAGTCCGACTTGACGATGATCTTGCTGAACTGTTCGGGAGTCTCGAGCCGCGACTGCGCCGTGACGGTCGCGTTGAGCATCTGACCTTCGGGCGACGGCGCGCCGCCGATCTCGCCTGCCGCGACATCGACATTCTGGTTCTGGATCGCCGAAACGACGTCCGCCGGCATCAGCTGGAAGCTTGCAAGCTTGTGCGGGTCCAGCCAGATCCGCATCGCATATTTGGCGCCGAAGACGTTGACGTCGCCGACGCCCGGAGTGCGCGACAAATCGTCCTGCAGATTGTCGGCCAGCCAGTCGGAAACGTCGACGTTGCTGCTCTTTCCGCTGCGGTCATAGACGGCGACGATCATCAGGAAGTCCGGCGACCCCTTCGAAACCCGGACGCCCTGCTGCTGCACCTGTTGCGGAAGGCGCGAGATCGCGGCCTGGATCTTGTTCTGGACCTGGACCTGCGCGATGTCGGCGTTGACGCCCTTGTCGAACACCGCAGTGACGCTTGCCGCGCCCCGCGAGCTCGACGAGCTGTTGAAATAGAGCAGCCCCTCGAGACCGGTCAGCTCCTGCTCCAGCACCTGGGTGACGCTGTTCTCAAGCGTTTCCGCCGAAGCTCCCGGATAATTGGTCCGGATCGAAATCTGGGTCGGGGCCACATCGGGATATTGCGCGATCGGAAGGCTGACGATCGCGCCGATACCCATCAGCACAATGATGATCGCTATGACCCAGGCGAAGATCGGCCGCTCGATGAAAAGCCGAGACACCGGTCAGCCTGTCTTGGCGGGCGGCTGGACCTTGAGCGGCGGCCTGGGCGCAGCCTTGCCCTTTGCCGGCGACGGCTTGACCTGCGCTCCGTCGCGAAGGTTGCCGGCGCCTTCCACGATCACCTTTTCGCCCGCTGCGAGGCCCTGCGTGACGACCCAGTAAGGCCCCTGGGTGCGTGTCGCGATCACCGTGCGCTGCACGGCGCGATTGCCGGGTCCGAGCACGAACAAAGTCGCCGCGCCCTTTGGGTCGCGAGACACGGCCTGCTGGGGGACGAGGAAGGCGGTAGTGTCGACCGCCTGCGAGAATTGCGCGGTGACGAACAGCCCCGGAAGCAGGATCGACATGGGATTGGGGAAGCGTGCTCGAAGCGTGACGGTGCCGGTGTTCTGGTCGACGATCACTTCGCTGAACTGGACGGTTCCGGTGAACCCGTAATCGCTTCCGTCGGGGAGCTTGAGCCGAACCTGCGCGGCAGTCGGTGCGACCCCGCCGCTGCTGAGCGACTGGCGAAGGGTGATCAGGTCGGACGCCGATTCCTGGATATCGACATTGACTGGATCCAGGCGGGTAATGGTTGTCAGAGCATCGGTCTGATTGGCGGTGACCAGCGCGCCTTCGGTGACGTTCGAAATTCCGATCTTGCCGCTGATTGGCGCCGGCACGCGGGTGAATCGAAGGTTGATTTGCGCGGCCCGAAGCGCCGCCTGGTTCTGCGCGATCGCGGCCTCCGCTTGCCGGGCCTGCGAAACGGCGTTGGTATAATCCTGCTTGGAGACCGCCTCCATCTCGACCAGCGGACGATAGCGGGCAGCGAGCGCCCGAGCGGAATCCGCGCTCGCCTGGGCGGCTCGAACATTAGCCGAAGCCTGCGCGACCGACGCCTGATACTGGCTCGGATCGATCTGGTAGAGCGTCTGGCCTTTGCGGACGAACGCTCCCTCGGTGAAATAGCGTTTCTGGACGATGCCCGACACCTGCGGCCGAACCTGCGAGACCTCAAAAGCCGACACTCGCGCGGGCAGGCTCTGGACCAGCGGAACGCTCGTCGGCTGGACGACCACATAGCTTACCGCGGTGGGGCCCCGGTCGCGGCTTTTCCCGCCTTCATCGCTCGCGGAGCCGCACGAGGCGAGCGCAAGCGCAGCCGCCGCGATCGCGATGGCGCGCAATGGCTGCAGCTTTCGCCCGGAGTTCAGCTGGGATCTCGTCATGTCGGCTGTTGCGCGCCCAAAGAAGGTTGCATCCTGAAATTCAAGTGCGGCATCGACGAACGGCGGTCATTCGTCCGCGAGACGCCTTAGACGCATAGGGCGAGCTTGAGAACTTGCGCGCCGTCGACGCGCCGCTATCCCTTCGGCCACGAGGGGGAGACTTTGATGGCAAGCGTGAGCGAAGCACGGCACCACCGGCCCTGGTCGATGACACGCGTCGTCATCGCTTCGTCGGCGGGAACCGCCTTCGAATGGTACGACTTCTTCATCTTCGGAAGCCTCGCACCGGTGATTGGCAAGGCCTTCTTCTCAGCGCTCGACCCCACGCCTGCGCTCATCGCGGCGCTCGGCCTGTTCGCCGCCGGCTTCGCCTTCCGGCCGCTCGGCGCCTTGATCTTCGGGATCGTCGGCGACCGCGTCGGCCGCAAGGGTGCATTCCTCGCCACGGTCAGCCTGATGGGCGGCGCGACTTTCCTGATCGGTCTTCTTCCGACCTACGCCCAAGCCGGAGCACTCGCCCCGGCGCTGCTCATTTTCCTGCGCATCTGCCAGGGGATTGCGCTGGGCGGAGAATATGGCGGAGCGGCGATCTACGTGGCCGAGCATTCGTCGAACGAGCGGCGCGGCATCGCGACGGGGTGGATCCAGTCAACTGCCTCCTTCGGCCTGCTCGCCGCAATGCTGATCATCTTCGTTTCGCGAACCTGGCTGGGCGAAGACGCGTTCGGCCTGTGGGGCTGGCGAATTCCGTTCCTCGTCTCAGTCGCGCTTCTGGCAGTCTCGCTTTGGATGCGTCTCAAGCTCTCCGAGAGCCCCGAATTCGCGCGGCTGGTCGAGCAAGGCGAGGTCACCACGCGCCCGCTTCGCGACGCGTTCGGCGAGCGCGAGAATTTGAAGCGGGTCCTGATCGCCTTCTTCGGGATCATGCTGGCGCAGGGAGCGGTTTGGTACTTCACCTTCTTCTACCTCCAGGTCTTCCTGGAAAAATCTTTGGGGGTCCCGGCGGCAACCAAGGACCTGCTGCTTGTGATCATGACGGTCGTCAGCGCTCCGCTTTACGTCTTCTTCGGCTGGTGGTCGGACAAGGTCGGGCGAAAGCCGATCATCGTCGGCGGGATGGCGCTTGCGCTGATCCTCTATTTCCCGGGGTCGCACTGGATCGCCGAGGCAGCGAACCCGGCGCTCGTCGCAGCGCAGCGCTCCACTCCCGTCGTGGTCGAAACGGACATGCGCACATGCTCCGCCCAGTTCGATCCGGTCGGCACCGGCCATTTCACCAGCGCCTGCGACATCGCCAAGAGCGCGCTGATCAGCCGCGGAATCTCCTACTCGACCCAGGAATCCGCCGACGGCCAGACCCGGGTTCGGGTGGGCAGCGTCGACGTGCCCGTTGCCGCGGGCGCCGGCCTGGCGTCCGCGGATCTCAAGAAGCTGAAGGCCGACGAGGGCGATCTGATCGCCGGAGCGCTTCATTCCGCCGGCTATCCCAAGTCAGCCGATCCTAAGCAGATGAACCTCCCGCTGCTCCTGACCATCCTCCTCCTCTTCGTGGTCGGGGCGACCGCGCTCTACGGTCCGCAAGCCGCGGCGCTTGTCGAGATGTTCCCGACACGCGTGCGCTACACCGCATTGTCCTTTCCCTATCATTTCGGGATCGGCTGGGTCGGCGGATTCCTTCCCGCGGTCAGCGTCGCGATCGTCGCATCGACCGGCAACATCTATTCCGGGCTTTGGTATGCGGTGGTGTTCACCGGGATTTCGGTGCTCGTCTCGCTGCTGTTCCTGCCCGAAACGAAGGGCCGCAAGCTCGACGAAATCTAGCTCAGGCGCACCAGTGGATGTCGATCGGCTGCTCGGCTTCGGCGAGCACGCGCCCGATCGGAAGCTTCGAGCTTTGACCGTCGGCGATCGCCTGCTCGAGCATGTCGCGTTTGTCCTGCCCGCGAAGCGTGATGAGGATCGTCCGCGACGACAGAATCGACGAGCGCGTCAGAGTCACTCGCGGCTCGCCGCTTTCGGACATCACTCCGACCGCACGGCGCGCCTTCGGTGCGTCGAGCGCGTCCTGGAGGTCCGGCCCTGCAGCGATTCCGGCTGCGCTTCCGTCCGAGCCTACGCTCAGCCAGGCGAGATCCGGCGGCCAGGGCAGGTCCTGCAGCCGCGCATCCGCCGAATTGCCGGCGAGCCTGTAGTCATCCAGCGGGGTGACGATCGGAACCACGCGAGCACCCTTGGAGAGGAAGGCATGGGCCAGTGCCCGAGCCTTGCTCCGCTCGTTGTCGACTGCGACGATCAGGTCGTCGGTGGGAATGACCATCACCTGCTTCCATTGGAGCGAGGCCTGGCCGAGCTGGGGAAAGATCGCCCGCGCAGTCTCGTCGGCGGGAAGCGCGATCAACGCCGAGCCGCGAGCGTCGAGAGCGCTTTCGATAATGAAGCCGACATCGCCGGCGACGGCCTCGGCCATCTCCTCGACCGAATCATAGTCCCACCATTCGGCTTCGATCACGTCGCTTCTCCCGCTTGGGCTAACGCGGGGGCACTTGCCGGTATCCGGCCCATCCCGCAACCGCCTGGCCCGAGCGATTGCGCGCGGGGCTGTAGCGGAAGCGCTCGTGGACGAGGTTGCACACGCTCGAATCGATGCCTGGATTGCCGGTCCCCCGGTCGACGATGCATTCGCTCACCGTACCGGCGGCGCTGACCCGGACGCGGACGAAAAGCTGCGCTCCCCGCGGCCATTGGTCGAGCAGCTGGCGCGGGAAGTCGCGTCCGCGAAGCACCGGGGTCAGGAGCCTCGGCGGGACGACATAGCCGCCGTCTCCGCCCCCGCCGGTTCCACTGCCGGAGCCGCCGCTTCCGGATCCGGTGCCCACGCCTCCCGCACCCGTGCCTGGACCGGGATTGGCTGCGCCTTGGGTCGACTGAGTCCCCGTGTTCGGCGTCTTTGAAGTTTCGATCGGCACCGGCACCGGAAGCGAGATCGGCGGCCTGGGCGCCTGGATTTCCGTGGCGTGGCTCCGGACATTCTGCGGGCTTGCCTCGCCTTCGCTCGCTTTGGGCTTGGGTTTCTGCTGCGGTTTGGGCCGCTCGACCGTCACGGGCGGCGGAGGCGGCACTTCGTTGACGTCGAAGACCCGAAGCACGCTTTGCGGCTCGGTCAGGTCCACCCGTCCGGACAGCTGAAGGAGCACGAGCAAAAGAGCGGCGTGAACCGCCACCACTGCGGCGATCGCGCCGCTCTTGTCGCTCGCATTGAGATCCGACCTGTACATTCCGCGTCCGTAACGCGGGGTCGTGCAGGTCAGTTTCCCCTAGTTTAGCGGACCGAGCTGCTCTGGGCCGAAGCGCTTGCCGGGCGACGGCCGCCGCCGTGGCTGGCGCGCCCGCCCTTGGCTGCAATCTCCCGCTGCTTTTCGGGACTCATCGCTGCAAATCCGCGCTTCGAGGCTCCGTTCTTCGAATTCGGCATAGCGAATACTCCTTTTCACAGCGGCCGCTCGGAGCGGCCGTAGACCGCTCAAGCAACGCTGTTGCGCGACCGAGGTTCACGCACTTGATTCAGATTATTCAAAAAATCACAGGCTCAGAAATCGCTCAGCCTGAGGCCGATCCACAGCGTTCGCGGAGTGGCTCGCTCGACGGTTCCGTCGCTGTCGGCTCCGGCTTCGACGGTCGCATCGAGCAGGTTCTCCGCGCGGGCGATGAGCTGTAGCCTGCGCGTGAGCGGCCACGATGCGAAGGCGTCGATCGTGGTGGCGCCGGGCAGCCGAAGGCGGTTGAGATCGTCCTCGAACTGCGACCCCACCCGGCGGAGGAGGATTGACGCAGAGCGGGCTCCTTCGTGCCATCCGATCGCGCCGGTCAGCCCGAGCTTCGGGGTCTGGGCGGGGCGAAGGCCGTCGAGATCGCTGGCCGGTCCGGTCGCTTCGACTTTCGCCCGGGTGTAGCTCGCGCCGAGGCGGAGCGACCAGGGCCCGCGCGTTACATCGGCGGATCCTTCAATACCGCGAACCCTGACCGAATTAAGGTTTCGCCGCTGGCTGAAATTACCCGCGACGAAGCCGACACCGGGGAAGACTCCCGGGCCCTGGCCCAGCGTGACGTTGGCGATGGCGTCGGACAGACGGTTGGCGAAGGCGGTCAGCTCCAACGCCGCGCCGCCCTTGCTGTAGCGGGCCCCCGCCTCTGCTCCGGCCAGCCGCTCGGGCTTGAGGAACGGATTGGCGGCGGTCGCGTCGGGTCCCGCGCGAAAGGGCCGGAACAGCTCGTTCAGGGTCGGCATCCGCCAGCCGAGATAGGCTGCGGAGCGGAGAGTCAGGCCGCTCCCCACGTCCAGCACCGCGCCTGCGCGACCGGTCGGACGCCACCCGCTTCGCCGCGGATAATGGTCGTCGCGCAGGAGCGCTCCGGTCGCGATCTCTCGCTCCACCAGCTCGCCGTCCGAGATCGACCAATGATCGACCCGCCCGCCGGCGCTCAGCGTCAGTCGGCCTGTCGTCCACGCACCTTCGGCGAACAGGCCCTGAGTGCCGCTTTTCCCGCCAGCGACCCGCCGCCGCGTCGGATCTCCGGCGATGAAGCTGAACAACTCGCGCGATTCGCCCTCGGTGAGCCGAGCGTCACCGCCAAGGCGAAGCTCGAACCCGGTGCCCATCGGCGGCCTGACCTCGACGCTTCCACCGAAGCCACTCGAAGGCACGCTGTCCTGGAGCGCGACCTGATGCGCCTCGGTGCGATCGTCGTTGACGCTCGCGAAGCTGCTCCGGAGGTTGCGCCATTGCCCGTAACCCGTCGCCGACCATTGCCAGCGGCCGGTGCCGACCAGGCGAAGCGATGCGTCGGCGCCGCGGGTCCGGTTGCCGGTGAACGGCACGCCGCGATTGCGCACGTCGAGGAAGCCGAGGCCGCTGGCCTGGAGCTCGACGTCGCTTGCCATCGGAACCACCCAGCGCGCACGGATGCTGCCTTCGCGATAGGGCGATGGCTCGTCGATCGGGCCACGCGTGGATCGCGTGACCGGGATGAAGCCGCTGCTCCGCGCGCCTTGAGCGTCGATGGTGAGCAGGCCGGGTCCCAGCGAAGCGCCGGCGTAAACGTGGGCGGCAAGAGATTCGCGGCTCCCGGCCTCGGCCGAGCCCTCCGCGCCCCGTTCGGTGAGGCTGCTCATGTCGATCACGCCGGCAAGCGCACCGGGGCCATTGGCGACGCTGCCACCGCCCCGGACGACCCGAACCTGGGCCAGGCCCGCGGGATCGTAAGCGGGCCAGTTCACCCAGCCGCCGAATGGGTCCGCCTGCGGCACTCCGTCGAGCACAAGAAGGGCGCGGCTCGATGCATTGCCGCCCAGCGCCCTCAGGGTGACGCCCTGGCTGGTCGGATGCCCGCTCGTCGAATCCGACCGCCTGAACAGCTGGAGCCCCGGCACCTGCTTGAGGATCTCGTCGAGGCGGTGGGTCGGCGCGTCGGTCAGCCGCTCGCGGTCGAACGTTTCCACGCCATAGGCCCGGCTCGCCGCCGCATCGGGCAATGCCTTGCCGGTGACGACGATTACCTGCTGCGGCGGGTCCGGCGGCGGGAGCGCTTGGAGCATTACGCGCGGGTAACGAGACAGGCCCTGCCCGTATCCCTGTCGCTTCAATCAATGGCGGAGAGGGTGGGATTCGAACCCACGGTACGGTTGCCCGTACGCCGCATTTCGAGTGCGGTGCTTTCGACCACTCAGCCACCTCTCCGCGGATGTGAAGGCGTCTGCCGGGAAACCCGGCTTTCGGTCGCGGCGGGCATGTAGCAACGGTCCCCCACCTTGCCTAGCCTGACCGGCACCCTAGATTGCAGCCATGTCGCCGACAGAACGTTCATTACCCATGGATCCGGTGCGCTGGTTTTCAATTCCGCAGGCGAGGTTCGCAATCGGCGAGGTCGTTCGCCACCGGCTGCTCGATTTCCGCGGGGTCATATTCGACGTCGATCCGGAGTTCGCCAACAGCGACGAATGGTACGAGGCGATCCCGGAGTCGATCCGCCCGGCCAAGGACCAGCCTTTCTATCACCTGCTCGCCGAAAATGCTGAGTCGAGCTACGTCGCCTACGTCAGCCAGCAGAACCTGGTTCCCGACGAGAGCGACGAACCGATCGACCACCCGGCCATCGGAACCATGTTCGACAGCTTCGACGGCGAGCGCTACCGGCTCCGCCCCGAGCACCGTCACTAGGTTGACAGTCTAAGGCCGCTGCCATAGGCGGCTCGCTTTCGCGCGAAGGCCCGGCCTGCCGCGCCCCGCAAGCATAGAAGAGAAGCCAATGTTCGCAGTCGTGCGCACGGGCGGCAAGCAATATCGCGTCGCCCCCGGAGACAAGATCGTCGTCGAGAAGCTGGACGGAAACGCCGGTGACACCATCACCCTTGGCGACATCCTGCTCGCCGGCGACGGGTCCGACCTCAAGAAGACCGACGGCCTGAAGGTCTCGGCCGAGATCATCGCCCAGGCGAAGGGGGAGAAGGTCACCGTCTTCAAGAAGCGGCGCCGCCACAACTACCGTCGCAAGAAGGGCCATCGCCAGCAGCACACGATCCTGCGAATCGTCGCGATCGGCGATCACAAGGCCGAGAAGAAGGCCGCCCCTAAGCCCGAGAAGGCTTCTGCTCCGGCTCCTTCGCCGGCGAAGTCCGAAGCCGCGCCGACCGCCGCCGCTCCGAAGGCGGAAAAGCCAAAGGCTGAAAAGAAGGCTGCTCCGGCCAAGGCTGCGAAGCCTGCGGAGAAGCCCGCTGCCAAGGCGTCGACAAAAAATGCTGCGCCTGCTAAGGGCGCCGCCAAGAAACCCAGCAAGCCCAAGAAGTAAGCGACAATGGCACATAAGAAAGCAGGCGGCTCGTCCCGCAACGGCCGCGACAGTGAGAGCAAGCGCCTCGGCGTGAAGCTGTTCGGCAGCCAGTCGGCTCGCGCCGGCAACATCATCGTGCGTCAGCGCGGCACCAAGTGGCATCCGGGCGACAATGTCGGCATCGGCAAGGACCACACGCTCTTTGCGCTCACCGACGGCATTGTCACCTTCCGAGACGGCAAGCTCGGCCGCAAGTACGTGCACGTCATGCCGGCAGCGGAAGCAAAATAGGAACGGTCACTGACAGGCCGTTCCCTTGAAGGGGCGGCCCGGACGAGATCTCAACAGATCAAGACCAAAAGGGAGAAGGGGGCGCCCCGGAAGGGCGATCCCCTTTTTCTTTGCCTTCTCCTCAAACTGTCACCTGCCGCCTGCAAAGGCGGCCGGCGAGGAGATTGGCGATGTTCGCAAGGACTCCAAGGCTGCTTCTTCGGCCCGGCTTTCCGGAAGATGCCCCGGCGCTGGCCGCCGCGATCGCGGACGAGCAGGTCGTCCGCAATCTAGCGCAGGTGCCGTGGCCCTACGGTCTTCGCGACGCCGAGGAGTTTCTCGCCACGCCCCGCGATCGGGTGCTCCCGAGTTTGCTGGTCGTCGAGCGGACGAATGCTTCGCCGCGAATCATTGGGTCGTGCGGGCTTCACCGCCGCAATTCGGGGTCGGTCGAGCTGGGCTATTGGATCGCCCGGCCACACTGGGGCCGCGGGCTTGCGACCGAAGCTGCTTCGGCGGTTGTTGAGATCGCGCGAACGCTTCGGCTTCGCTCGCTGGAGGCGGCGCATTTCCTCGACAATCCGGCCTCCGGGCGAGTGCTGGAAAAGCTCGGCTTTCCGGCCACGGGGATAATCGCGCCGCGCTTCTGCCGCGGCCGCGGCGAGGAGCTTCCTGCCCGATTCTACAGCTTGCCGCTCGATGCTTGCGTCTTCCCGGCGACCCTCCGGCCAGAGGCCATTCTCGCAGCTTGATACCCGGGAAGCGCGCCGCTTCACGTGCGACCGCTTTGGCTGCTATATCGCAAGATAATAACGGTTGGCTCGGGACCGGGGGGCGGATGTTCGACGGCGTACTGAAGCACCGCTCTGGGCGAGTGATCGCCTTGGCGCGCTCCGTGCTGGCGGCGACCTTCCTGTTCGCGATGTGGATGGACCCGCTGGAGCCGGCGCGCAACGCGGCCGCCACCTATTCGGTTCTTGCGTTCTACCTCGCGGCGGCCGTCGTCGTGACGCTGCTGACGTGGAAGAGCTGGTGGCTCGACGCCCGGCTGGCAGCGCCCGCCCACGTGATCGACATCGTCGCCTTCACTTTGCTGGTCCTTGCGAGCGACGGTTACACGAGCCCCTTCTTCGTCTTCTTCGTCTTCCTGGTCCTGTCGGCCGGAATCCGCTGGGGCTGGAGGGAGACCGCCCTGACGGCGGCGACGGTCACCTTGTGCTATTTCGGTGCGGGGCTGATCGTTGGCGATGCCGGCCCATCCTTCGATCTTCAGCGGTTCATCATCCGAAGCGGCAATCTCGTGATCTTGTCGGCGATTCTGATCTGGTTCGGAATCCACCACGGTTTTTCCTCGCTGAGCTGGCCCAAGGACGATCTGTTCGGCGATCTTTCGCCCGAGGAAGCGCCGCTTGAAACCGCCGTCCGAAGGGCGGCGCAGCTGACGTCCGCCTCTCACGCGGTTTTCCTCTGGCGCTCCTGGGGGCGCCGTGAAGCCGTCGCCATTGCTTTGGAAAATGGCGAGGTGACTACCGGCGCCGCAAACGCTTCTCGAATAGAGGTCCCGTCCCAGCCCTTCCTGTTTGACACGCTGCATGACCGGGCGTTCAGCCGGAGCGCCTACAGGACCATGCAATTTTCGACGGCCTCGTCGCGTCTCGACCCGTATCTGGCCCGGCAATACGGGATCGAAGAGGGACTGGCGGTGCCGGTCCGGACCGACACCGGCGAGGGGATGCTCCTCCTGTGCAGCATCGACAGCTTGTGCACCGACCACGTCGAGTTCGGCGGGATGCTCTCCCGCGCCGTATCGGCCCACGTCCAGCGCCATGCACTCCTTGCAGCGGTGAAGGACGGTGCGCGCGCCAAGGCCCGCCTGTCGCTCGCTCGCGACCTCCATGACAGCATCGTGCAGTTCCTCGCCGGTGCGACTTTCAGGATCGAGGCGATCAAGCGCGACCTTGCCATCGGCAATGGCGCCGATCGCGAGCTTCAAGAGCTCAAGGAGCTTTTGCTGCAGGAGCAGCAGGATCTCCGTTCGGCGATCGGCGCCCTGCGAAGCGATTCCATCACACTTCCCAAGCTTGCCGAGGATCTGGGCACCTTGTGCGAGCGCCTTGGCAGGCAATGGGCAATCAAGTGCAGCTTTTCCGCTGACGTGCCCGACCGGACGGTGCCGATGCGGCTTCACCTCGACACCCACCAGCTTATCCGCGAAGCTGTCGCCAACGCCGTCCGCCACGCGCGTTCGAAAACGGTGTCGGTTGTGCTCTCGACCGAAGACGAGGACTTGCGGCTGGACATCAATAATGATGGAACCGGCGCCAACAAGCTTAAGGAGGGGTCGCCATGGTCTCTTCGCGAGCGAGTCGATGAAGCCGATGGAACTTTGATGCTCGCGAGCCATAACAAAGGTACCGAGCTTTCGATCACCCTGCCACTCAAGCCGGAGGCACGGCATTGACCAAGGTATTGCTCGCCGACGATCACCCGATGATCCAGGCGGCCGTCGAAGCCATGCTTCGCGGGAGCGACTATGAGCTTGTCGCCAAGGTCGGCACCGGCGCCGAAGCGATCGAGGCGATCCAGCAACACGACCCGGAGATGGTCGTTCTCGACGTCCAGATGCCCGACGGGACCGGCCTCGACGTCCTTCGCCACATCAGGAGCCAGGGCGATGAGCGACCGGTCGTACTGCTCACGGCCTCGCTCGACGAGGCCGGCTTCGCCGAAGCGCTGAAGCTCAAGGTCGATGGGGTGCTCATGAAGATGTCGGACCCGGCGCTTCTCATCGAGTGCCTGGATTCCGTCCGGGGCGGCGACGAATGGATCGACCCGCACCTCAATGCCGAGGCGACCCGCGCCGCGAGCGCCCGCGACCGCGCGATTCTGTCTCCGCGCGAAGCCGAGCTCGTGCAGCTCGTTCGCCAGGGGCTGCGCAACCGCGATATCGCGGAACAGCTGGGGATCACCGAGGGGACGGTGAAGGTCTATCTCCACAGCGTGTTCGAGAAGACCGGAGTGGCCAACCGCACCGAGCTGGCAATCCGTGCGGCGGAGTGGGTGGAGGTTTGAGCGCTCGCTCGCTGCAACTTGCGTCTTACGTTCCTTAAAGTCACGCGATCAGCGACCATGCGTTGAGCCATCAGAAGGGATCGCAGGGGAATTGCTGTAAGGCGACTTGGAACATGCAGCATCGTGAGGAGGACGGGTGACTTCCCCTATGGTTCGGGAGAAGCCACCCGCGGGAGGTCGGCAACGGCTTGAGCCTCTGGCGCTGGCCGCCGTCGCCGAGTCGACAGTCTAACGCGTCGACTGAGAAAGACCAACGAGGCCTAAATGGACGCCGCGATGTGCACCTATTTGTTCGGGGTTTCCCTGCGCACCTGCAGCTTACGGTCCGCGTCGTCGATTGCTCGCAGAAGCTCGGTGAAATGGGGTGCCTCATCGACCGGCCAAACTCGATCGAAGCCCTGGCCGAGGAGCTCGAGGTCCCGAGCCGTCAACAGGCCGACTGCAATGATCCGTTCCTTTCGCACCGCTCGCCTTCGAAACTGCCCGCAGTTCGCGTCGCAAAACGGCCAGGGTAATGCGCTGTGCCAATAGTTACGGCTGCGATTCAGCGAGGCGCTCAGTGATCGGGATGACGTCCCGCTATCTAGCTGTCCGCCGAATCGCGGTTAACGATTGTTGAATTCCAACGAGTGCGGTAGCTGTTTACGTAGACCGGGGCGGTTTGGGCGCGAGTCGTAATCCGCACGTTGCTTTCACGCCTGGGCGTTTCGTCCTCGCGTGGACTCCCTCGCTGGCGTCCCGGCGCCGGCGAGGGCAGTCTTCTCAGCCGTAGTGAGAAAGGACGTCACGGAGTGAATCCGTGACGTCGGTCCTGTCGCTTCGCGCAGGCCGGCCGCCATTCGCTGGCTCTTCGACGCAAACCTTTGTTTTGCGCTCGGCAGCTCATGACCTACATCGCGGCGATGCATTTTCTCGATCAGGCAAAAGTCTTCATCAGGTCCGGAGCCGGCGGCCCCGGGGCCGTGAGCTTTCGCCGCGAGAAGTTCATCGAGTTCGGCGGCCCTGACGGCGGCGACGGAGGCAAGGGCGGCGACATCGTCTTTGAAGCCGTGCCCGGGCTCAATACTCTTATCGACTTTCGTTACACGCAGCATTTCCGCGCGCCCCGCGGAAAGGGCGGCGCTGGATCCAACCGCACCGGCGCCGGAGGCAAGGACCTGGTTATCAAGGTCCCGGTCGGAACCCAGGTCCTAGCCGATGACGAAGACCGGACTCTTCTTGCCGACCTGACCACGGTCGGCCAACGCATCGTCCTCCTCCACGGTGGGCAGGGCGGCCGCGGCAACGCCAGCTACAAGACGTCGACCAACCGCGCGCCCCGCCAGCACCAGACCGGCGAGACAGGCGAGGAGATGTGGGTTTGGCTCAGGCTCAAGCTCCTCGCCGACGTTGGGCTGGTCGGCCTTCCGAACGCCGGCAAGTCGACCTTCCTGAATTCGGTGACCAATGCGACGGCGAAGGTCGGCGCCTATCCGTTCACCACGCTTCACCCGCAGCTCGGAGTAGTCCGCCACAAGGGCCGCGAGTTCGTTCTCGCCGACATCCCCGGCCTCGTTGAAGGGGCCGCCGAAGGTGCGGGCATCGGCGATCGCTTCCTGGGCCATGTGGAGCGCACCCGGCTCCTCCTCCACCTCGTCGATTCCGCTGGGGAAGATCCCGCAATTGCCTGGCGAACCGTCCGCGACGAGCTCGCCCGCTACGGTGCCGGGCTTGCTGACAAGCCCGAGATCATGGCTTTGAGCCGATGCGACCTCGTCGACGACAAGGCCATCGCCAAGGCGACGAAAGCGCTCAAGAAAGCCGGAGCGGCCGAACCTCGCCCGGTATCTGCAGCGACGGGGGATGGCGTCGAGGCCCTGCTCGACGCGATAATCGAGCGGCTTGGGGGAGAGCCGGAGCCGAGCGCCGTGGAGGACGGGCCCGAGCATGCCTGGTCGCCGCTGTGACCATCGCGGTGACTGGGGGCACCGGCTTCGTCGGGTCCCGGTTCATCGATACTGCCGTACAGGCCGGCCAGCAGGTCCAGGCGCTCACCCGCCGTCCCCAGGATAGCCGCGATTGCGTCCAATGGGTCGAGGGCTCGCTTGAGGATTCGGATTCGCTTCGCCGCCTGGTCACGGGCTGCACCTCGCTCGTCCACATCGCCGGGGTCATCAACGCTCGCGATCCGAAGGATTTCGAGCGGGGGAACGTCGACGGGACCCTTGCGATGCTTGCTGCGGCGACGGCGGCGGGGATCACCCGCTTCGTTCATGTCTCCTCTCTCGCGGCTCGAGAGCCCAAGCTGTCGCGCTACGGGGCGTCCAAGGCGCGCTCCGAAGAGCTGGTCCAGCGCTCCGGCCTCGATTGGGCTATCGTCCGCCCGCCCGCGGTCTACGGCCCCGGAGACCGCGAGACGCTCGAGTTGTTCCGGATGGCGAAGCTCCGGGTGATGCTCCTTCCGCCGCATGGCAGGGTCTCCCTGATCCATGTCGACGATCTGTCGCGGCTCCTCCTCGCGCTGGCGCAATCGGACGAGCCCAGCCGCGTCGTCCTCGAGCCCGACGACGGGCGAAGCGGTGGCTGGACCCACAAGGAGCTTGCGAAGGCGATCGGAGCCGCCGTCGGAAAGGCCAACCTTTCGCTGTCGATGCCGGGCAAGATGCTTCGGCTCGGCGCAGTCGTTGATCAGCTCGTGCGGCGGGAACGGGCGAAGCTGTCCGCCGACCGCGCCGCCTACTTCAGCCACAGCGACTGGGCCGTCAGTCCCGAGCTCCGGCCCTCGCCCACCCTGTGGCAGCCCCAGGTGGACACGGAGGACGGGCTTCGACGAACCGCCGAATGGTATCGCCAGCAGCGGTGGCTATAGGATTGCCGACGACTGCCGCCGTATTCGCGCCCCATTGCGTTGCGAAAGGGCGGCCTCGCGAATAGGGGCTTTTGCCATGGACGAGAGCGACGAAATCTACACCCGCGTGGCGGAGCAGGTCGAGGCCTTCAACAAGAAGGGGGTCCCGGTCACGCCCGAAACGCGGTTCCAGCAGGATCTGGAGTGGGACAGCCTCACGGTGCTCGACTTCGTCGCGAGCATCGAGGACGAGTTCGACATCATCATCAGCATGAACATGCAGGCGGAGATCGAGACTGTCGGACAGCTCGCGGAAGCCGTCCGCAAGCTCTGCGGCTGAGCCCCGCAAGCCGTTCATGAGCGACCTCTTCTCCAAGTTCGACCCGCTCATCCAGCAGCGCCAGACGCTCCTGGACACGGGCCTTACCGACCCGTTCAACCTGGTGATGGAGAAGGTCGAAAGCCCGACCGTCGCGATCTGCAACGGCAAGCGCACGATCCTTCTGGGCACGTACAATTACATGGGGATGACCTTCGATCCGGACGTGATCGCCGCCGGCAAGAAGGCGCTCGACGAATTCGGGTCGGGAACGACCGGGAGTCGAGTCCTCAACGGGACGTATGCCGGGCACCGCGCCGTCGAGGAAGCGCTCCGAGACTTCTACAAGATGGACCACGCGATGGTCTTTTCGACCGGCTATCAGGCGAACCTCGGGATCATATCCACGCTGGCGGGCAAGGACGATTACATCGTCCTCGACATCGACAGCCATGCGTCGATCTATGACGGTTGCGCACTCGGAAACGCCCAGGTCGTGCCGTTCCGCCACAATGACGTCGCCGCGCTCGAGAACAGGCTGCGGCGTATTCCCGAAGGGGCAGACAAGCTTGTCGTCCTCGAAGGCGTCTATTCGATGCTGGGTGACGTCGCTCCGCTGAAGGAGATGGTCGCCGTTTCCAAGGCTGCCGGGGCGATGGTGCTGGTCGACGAGGCCCATTCGATGGGCTTCATCGGCGACAATGGCCGTGGCGTCGTGGAGGCCCAGGGCGTCATCGATGACGTCGATTTCATCGTCGGCACCTTCTCGAAGTCGGTCGGCACGGTCGGCGGCTTCTGCGTCTCCAACCATCCCAAGTTCGAGATCCTGCGGCTGGTGTGCCGCCCCTACGTCTTCACCGCCTCGCTTCCCCCGTCGGTCGTCGCGACCGCCGCAACCTCGATCCGCAAGCTGATGAACTCGGCCGACAAGCGCGCCCACCTGTGGGAGAATTCGAAGCGCCTGCATGCCGGACTTCGCCAGCTCGGCTTCACCCTGGGGACCGAGGAGCCGCAGTCGGCGATCATTGCCGTCATCATGCCCGATCTGGAGACCGGGGCTGCCATGTGGGAGGCGCTCCTCAACGAAGGCCTGTACGTCAATCTAGCCCGTCCGCCCGCAACGCCCGCGGGCAAGACGCTGCTCCGCTGCTCGCTTTGCTCCGAGCATTCCAGCGAGCAGGTCGGCGAGATTCTTGCGATGTTCGGAGCCGCTGGGCGGGCGACCGGCTGCATTTGATCCTGACAGGCGACTTTCGTCGACTTGCAGACATGGCTACACTGACGCCATGACGCCGAGTGGGGATGCGGTACGCTTCGACTGGAGGCGCGGGGGAGCCGCCGCCGGCGCGCTAGTCGCAGTCCTCCTCCTTCTCGGCCTCGTCGTCCTCGTCGCCTGGTCCAACGGAGAACGCGACAAGGCGCTCGAGCTGGAGCGCCACGCCTACGACGTCACCATCCTTACGCGCTCGATCGACGCCAACGTGTCGCGATCCGAGGCAGCGCTCGGGCGGTTCGCGCTCGATGCCGATATCAAGAACAGCGGCAACGTCTATCTCAGCTACTGGCGCCTTGCGGGCCACCAGATCGGGCAGCTGAAGCGAGCCGCCAGCACCACCCGCGACCAGCAGGACCGGCTCGCGGAGCTGCAGGCCATCTACGACCAGCTGGGCGCCAAGTTCGACAATGTCGCCCGGGTGATCACCGCCCACCAGGGCGACCTCGGGATCAGCTATTATTATGCGGCCGCCGGCCCGAAGGCGGACCCGCCGCTGCAGCCCGCGCTCCACGCCAAGCTCCGCGAGATCGCCGAGAACGAGCGGACGATCCTCCAGCAGCGGATGGAGCGGACTCGGTTCTTCTCCGCTCGCGCCGACCGCTTCACCGATTATCTGAGCTGGCTTGGGCTTGCGGTCGGAATCGGCGCGATCCTGATGGGGGCGGTGGCGATCCAGGCGCTTCGGCAATTCACCTATGCGCGTCGACTGGCGGAGAACGAATCCGAGCGTGCGGAGGTCTTGGAGCAGGCGGTTCGAGACCGCACCCACGAGCTTTGGGAGGCGAACCAGGCGCTGAAGGCCGAAGCGGCCGAACGCGAGGCTGCGGAAGCACAGTTGCGACAGGTCCAGAAAATGGAGGCAGTAGGCCAGCTGACCGGCGGAATCGCCCACGATTTCAACAATATGCTCGCCGTGGTCGTCGGCGGAGTCGATCTCGCGCGAAGGCGGCTCAACGGTCCTCGCCGAGAGGTGATGGCCCATCTCAACAATGCGATGGAGGGCGCGACCCGCGCCGCGGCGCTGACCCGGAGATTATTGTCCTTCGCACGCTCCGAGCCCTTGCTGCCTGAGCGGGTCGAGCCAAGGCAACTCGTCGGGGGAATGTCGGACCTCCTCGACCGCACCCTGGGCGAGCGGGTCCGCATAAAGGTCGATCTCGCCGCAGACACCTGGCCCGTCTACGTCGATCCGCACCAGCTCGAGAATGCGATCGTCAACCTGGCGGTGAACGCCCGCGACGCGATGGACGGCGCGGGACGGCTGAAGATCAGCACTGCCAACGTTAAGGTTTCCGCAAACGAGGTCGGCGATATTCGGCCCGGCGAATATGTCCGCATCTCCGTCACCGACACCGGGTGCGGAATGCCGCCAGAGGTGAAGGAACGCGCGTTTGAACCGTTCTTCACGACCAAGCCAGTCGGCAAGGGGACCGGTCTCGGCCTCAGCCAGATCTTCGGCTTTGCCCACCAGTCCGGAGGCGAGGTCGGGATCGACAGCCAGGTCGGCAAGGGCACGACCGTTTCCATCTATTTGCCCCGAAGCTCGGTCCAGCCACCGATCCGGCTCCATGCCGCGACAAGTCGCATGAACGAGGAGGAACGAGTCCCTGGAGCACGGATCCTCGTCGTAGAAGACGATCCGCGGGTGCGGACCTCCACGGTCGAGGCGCTCCAGGACCTGGATTACGACCCGGTCGCCTGCGCCAGCGGCGAAGAAGCGATCGGAATTTTCGACAAGCAGACCTTCGACCTCGTCATCAGCGACGTGATCATGCCGGAAATGACCGGGCCTGAACTGATCAAGATCCTGAAGGAAAAGCGGCAGGATTTCGCGGTGCTGTTCGTCACCGGCTATGTCGGGGAAAGCGGCAGCGACTCGCTCATCGGCCACGAGCTTTTGCGCAAGCCATTCACGGTCGGCGCGCTAGCATCCGCAGTCGCCACCGCTCTCCAGTCTAGCGAATTGCCCCCGACCGCAGCAGCCGCGGAAGCAAGGTAATTCCTGCCAGAAGCGGCCAGCGCCGCTGCCAGCCCTTCAGCTCGATCTGCGTTCCGGCGTGGCGGTTGATCTTCCAGGCAATGTAGTCGGCGCCGCCGGCGAAGGTGAAGCTGGCCTTGGCAAGCCGAGCCACCGACAGGAATTTCCCTTCCACCCTGCGCCATGCCCAGCTCGGCTGGCGGGGCAGCTTGGGCGGTGTCGCGGCTATGGCAGGGGCGCTGAAGCGCTCGTACCGCTCCCGCTCCACGTCGACGACCGAGCTTGCACGTGCCCGCCCCTCCGCTCGCAATTCGGCGGAATATGTGAGCGCGAACGCCCGCCGCCACCAATCCAGCGGGACTTCACCCTCGACTCGCCCGGCCGCTGCGAGCAGCGTCGGCGCTGCTCGGGATACCGCGTCAATTGCCGCCACCCGAGCGCGCTCGTCGGCGCTCCACACCAGCCGCGAAGGCTGGGCGAAACGCGCCCACACCGAGACGCTGCTCGCTTCCGGGCCGTTGAGACGGTAGAAATCCGCCTCGCTCAGCACCGCATATTTGGCGACGAGCCCGCCGTGCTCAAAATAGAAGACGTTGGGGGGCAGCAGCCGGTTCGCGACGGCGAGCCATTTGCGGTCGTACGCCTCGCGATAGTCCGAAACGATCAGGTAGAAATCGAGCATCAGCCCTTCGAGCTGCTTCTGGCGAAGGCAGGAGCCGTAGAAGAGCACCGCCCGCGCCGCCTTGCCGTGCGCCTTGGCGATGGCTTCGGCGAACTCGGCCACCCGTTTATCGACGGGCGAATCCAGCTCCTCGGCGACGAGGTCCCTAAGCTCGCGCATGTGGGAAGGCCTAGGCCGCGAGGCGGACGAAGGACAGCGGCCGGGCCGACCTTAGGCTGATCGGGCTTCCGCGATTGGCGCGGAACGTCTCGCCGTCGAGGATGACGTTGGAGCTGTCGCCTTCGATGGTGATCTCGTCCGCTTCCTCGAAGTGGATTCCGCGCATCTTGCGGCCCTTGTAGCCGCCGGTCATCCCGGCGATCAGCGCACGGAGCACCGACGACGGCCGCTCCTCGATCGCAACCAGCTTCAGCGGCCCGCGCCCCTCGCCACCCATCTCGCCGGACAGGAGGAGCTTCTCGAGCGTCGTGACGATGAGCAGGGTGAAGCGGCCGGTGATCGAATGGGTCGAGCCGGTCGAGACCTGAAGCATGCTTGCCTTTGGCGGGAGGAAGCTCGCCTTTATGCCGGACAGCAGCCGGAACAGGACCGCGATCGCCGTCAGCCCGTGGCTTACAGCGTTGGGAAGGCCGAGCGGATAGATCTTGTTCCTGCAGTAAAGCATGGTGTCGGCAAGGCCGGCGCCGCCGAGGAACATGCCGATCACCGGCCGCTCCGATCCATCCTCGCGAAGCGCGATCAGTTCCTTTGCCACGAGATGCTTGCCAAGGTCGCCCTGGGCGAGCTCGACCAGCCGCTCGAGCGCCACGATGGGGTCGCCGTGCACTCCGAGGTCGAGGGCGATCAGGTTGGTCTTGCCGCTCGGGATGACCGCGACCGGAGGCGGCGAGCCTTCGAAATGATTGCCGTTGTGGATCGCCGTCAGCGCCGCCTGGACGGTGCCGTCACCGCCGTTGATGACCAGCATCTTGGGCCGCACCCTCGCAATCGACGTCAGTGCGTCGCCAATCTGGTCCACATGCTCGACTTCGTAGTGGAAGATGTCGGGGTGCTCGGCGCAATAGCTCCGGATCCGGGACAGCTTGGCGATGTTTCCGGTGGACCTGGGGTTCGAAAGGAGGGCAACGCGCGGCCTCGATGCCAGCCGGCGGCACTCGGCCGCAGCCGAAGGCGTCGCGACCGGCATCGCCTCATTTTCCTTCAGCTGTGTTTTCGACATGGCTTTGAACCGCTAGACCTCGACAAGACCGAGCCGTTCGGGAAAGGCTTTGGCCCACTTGCCCGTTTCCACCCGCTTTGCGGCCAAATGATGGTGTAGGGACGACCAAATATTGAGCCGCCTGACGCTCATCGACCGATATCTCGCCCGCTCGATCGCGGTGCCGCTGTTCGGGACCCTCATCCTGGCGGCGATGCTTCTGGTGCTCGACAAGATGCTCCGGCTGTTCGACTTCGTCGTCAACACGGGCGGCCCCGTCAGCGTGGTGTGGCGGATGCTCGCCAACCTACTCCCCGAATATTTCTCGCTGGGAATCCCGATCGGGCTCCTGATGGGGATCCTGTTGGCGTTCCGGAAGCTGGCGCTGTCGTCGGAGCTCGACGCATTGCGCGGCATTGGCGTCGGGTTCGGCCGCCTCCTTCGCGTGCCTTACATGTACGCGGCGGTCCTGATGGTGCTGAACGCTGTGATCGTCGGCTACCTCAATCCCTACGCTCATTACAAATATGAAGGCCTCCGCTTCGACCTCCGCTCGGGCGCTCTCGGAGCGTCGATAAAGGTCGGCGAATTCAACCACATCGGCAAGCGCCTTACGCTTCGCATCGACAGGAGCGAGGAGCACGGGACTCGGCTGCAGGGCATCTTCGTCGCTGCCGACGACGGCCACGGCGGAAGCGTCGCCGCAACCGCGCAGGGCGGCCGCTTCCTGTCGACCGACGACCCGCGTGTGATCCTGTTCAGGCTTCACAACGGTAAGTTGGTTCAGCAATCGCCCAAGTTCGCCTCGCCCCGCACGCTCGCCTTCAACAGCTACGACCTTCCGATCACTGTTCCGGCGATCGATCCCTTCCGCGGGCGCGGCCTCGACTATGACGAGCTATATTTCAGCGAGCTGTTCCGCCTCGGCTATCGCGGCGAAGCGAAGAGCCGGGAGCAGATGCTCGGCGCGCAGTCGAACTTCCATTTCCGGGTGGTCGAGATCCTGATGATGGCGATGCTTCCGATGCTGGCCGTCGCCCTGGCCGTGCCGCCGAAGCGAAGCACGTCGGCGCTCGGCATCTTCGTCGGGATCGTGCTCGTCGTCGCCTACCACAAGGTCAATCAGTACGGTCGATTTGCCGGGGCCCAAGGGCGCCTCGACCCCATTCTCGCGATGTGGGTGCCGTTCACCATGCTCGTCGCGCTGATCGGCTGGATGTACCACGTGATCGCGCACAAGCCGGGCGGCCAGCCGATCGGAGCGCTCGAATGGGCGGCGGCCAAGCTCGTCCGCCGGATCCGTTCGCTGATGCCGCGGGCACGCCCGGCGTGATCAACCTCGAATTCTTCCCGTCGCGCCAGCTCGCTTTCTACACGGTGCGCCTCTACCTGACCCGAAGCTTCGCCGTCCTCGTCGGGCTGGTGCTGGTCCTCATGGCGCTCGACCTTCTCGGCGAATCCGGAAAGATCCTCGCGGTCCCGGGCAACGGCGATGCGCAGCTTTGGGAATATGTCGGGCTCCGGATCCCGCTGCTCGTGTCGCGCTTCCTTCCGTTCTCCGTGCTTCTGGGGACTCTGATCGTCTTCGTCGGGCTCAACCAGAACAGCGAGGTGGTTGCGATGAAGGCGGCCGGCATTTCGGCCCACCAGATCCTCGCTCCGCTGATCGTCGCAAGCGTCGCCGTCGCGGTGCTCGCCTTCGCGTTCAACGAGACCGTCGTCGTCCGCTCGGCGCGGGTCGTAAACGCCTGGACCGACAATGACTACAAGCCGATTCCACCGGAAAGCGGAGTGCTCAGCAACGTCTGGCTGATCCACGACGGCAGCCTGGTTCGCGCAAGGCAGGTCGCCGGGCACGGAAGCAGCTTCCGCGCGGAGGGGCTGACCATCTACGAGCGCCAGGGCGGCGAATTGAAACGCATCGTCGATGCCGCTCGAGCGGTGCCGGAGGGCTCCGCCTGGAGGCTCGACAACGTTCGAGTCTACGATGCCGGAATGAACCTGGTCCGCAAGCTGCCCCGCACGACAGCGCTCGAGGGCGTCGCACGCGAGGAGCTGACGCTCGCCAAGGTCGACCCCGACGAGACCGGCTTCTTCCCCCTCCGGCAAAAGATCGAGGACATGGAGGCGGCCGGAAAGACGACCTCCGCAGCGCGCGCCGGGATGTGGCACAAGATCTCGGGACCATTGTCGATCCTGCTGATGCCGCTCCTCGCCGCGGTGGCCGCATTCGGCCTTGCGCGGTCCGGCCAGGTCCTCCTGCGCGCCTGCATCGGAATGGCGCTCGGCTTCGCCTATTTCGTCGCGGACAATTTCAGCCTGGCGATGGGAAATGTCGGCGCCTACCCGCCGATGCTCGCAGCCTGGGCGCCTTTCTTCTTGTTCCTTCTTGTCGGCGAAGCAGTCCTTATCCGAAGCGAGGAATAGGTAATTCCCCCAAGCTTGACGCGACGCCCGCGCCGCTGCTTAGTGACGCATCTAACGCGCCGGACAGGGGGTGCGCTTGGCTGAAGAATCCTACCCGGCGACGGCTCACGATTTTTCGAGCGACGCCGAAGAGCTGGAAAGAATTGACGCCGCGGGAAGCGAGGCGCCGATGGGAGCTGCGGCCATTTCCGCTGTCGCCGTCGCCGCCCTCCTGGTTGGCTGGCTGATCCTTTATTTCTTCATTTTCATCCCGCGCGGGACGGTCGGCTGATGGCGCTCAGCGAGCAATCGATCGTCAAGTCGGAGGTTCGCTGGGCCCTGGTCGTCGGGGGAACGGTCGCCCTCATCCTCGCGGCGATCCTGTTCGCGGCGATCACGATGCACATGAATCCGCCGAGCAACCGCGAATATGCGGATCCCAAGACGCTCCACCTGTCCGCCGAGTTCACCGAGGCCAATCTCGGGACGACCGTCGACCCGAACGGCCGGATCGTCGCACGGATCATCGCCACGCAGTTCGAGTTCGTTCCCAACTGCATCATTCTGCCGGCGAACCGTGACGTCACCTTCCGGGTGACGTCTCCCGACGTCATTCACGGGCTCCTGATCACCGGCACCAACGTCAATACGATGGTCGTTCCGGGCTATGTGTCGCAGGTGCACACGCGCCTGACGAAGCTCGGCGACCTGCTGATGCCGTGCCACGAATATTGCGGGCTCGGCCACAGCCAGATGCTGGCGACGATCAAGGTGGTTCCGCCGGAGCAGTTCCGGCCCGATGCCGAGGGGAGGGCGAGCTGTGGCGACGCTAGCTAAGCCGGCTCCGGCGGCGCCTCGCCGCGGTCGCACGTCCGCAACGGCCGAGCTCCAGACTTCGCGGCTCGTCCTCGCCCACATGTGGCTCGCCTTCGCCGCGTTCGGAATCGCGATCCTTCTTGGCGTCTGGCAGATGTGGGCCCGCAGCCCGGTCGAAGCGCCCTACCATACCGCCGCCAATTACTTCCGCTCCGTGACTCTTCACGGAGTGTCGATGGCCTATGTGCTGACGACCTTCTTCATCATGGGCTTCGGCTATTATGTCGCCGAGACCTCGCTTCGGCGGCCGCTGCCGGGCCTTTCGATCGCCTGGGGCGCCTATATCGTCGGCCTCGCCGGAGTGCTGATGGCGGCGCTGTCGGTCCTCAGCGGCAATGCGTCCGTCCTCTACACCTTCTACCCGCCGATGACGGCCACGCCCTGGTTCTACATCGGGATCACCCTGACGGTGGTCGCATCGTGGGTATGGTGCGTGCTGATGCTCGTCGCCATGCGCCAGTGGAAGGCCGCCAACCGAGGTAAGCCGGTGCCGCTGGTCATGTACGCGACCGTCGCCAACGCGGTGATGTGGCTGTGGACCACGGTCGGAGTTGCCGCCGAGCTCTTGTTCCAGGTGATCCCTGCGGCGTTCGGCTTCAACTCGACGATCGACGTAGGGCTGACCCGGACGCTCTTCTCCTGGACGCTCCATCCCATCGTCTATTTCTGGCTCTTCCCCGCCTATATCGCCTTCTACACAATGGCTCCGCGGGCAGCAGGCGGACGCCTCTATTCGGACACGATGGGCCGGCTCGCCTTCGTCCTCCTGCTTCTCTATTCGCTGCCGGTCGGCATGCATCACCTGATGATGGACCCGGAGCAGTCGAACGGGTTCAAGTTCGTCCAGATGTTCCTGACGGCCCTCGTCACGATCCCGACGCTCCTGACGATCTTCACTATCACCGCCTCGTTCGAGATCGCTGGCCGCATGCGTGGCGGCCGCGGGCTCCTCGGCTGGGTCCGGACGCTTCCCTGGGATCGCCCGATGGTGCTCGCGACCGGCCTTGCCTTCGTGATGCTGTTCTTCGGAGGTGGCGGCGGGCTCATCAACATGAGCTACGGAATGAACGCGATGGTCCACAACACCAGCTGGGTCACCGCGCATTTCCACCTGATCTTCGGCGGCACCGTGGTCATCATGTATTTCGCGATCGCCTATGCGATCTGGCCAAGCATCACCGGCCGCTCGTTCGAGGACCTCCGCCCGTTACGGATCCAGCTTTGGATGTGGTTCATCGGGATGATGGTGATGACGCTTCCGTGGCATTGGACCGGGCTGTGGGGCCAGTGGCGCCGGGTCGCCGCCTTCGATTATTCCAACCCGATGATCGCGAGCTGGGGGCCGTGGGTGCTCGTCTCGCTTGCAGGAGGAGTGATCCTCGCGCTGAGCGGACTCCTGTTCATCTACAATATCGCGCTGCTTCACCGCGCCGGAGTCCCGGGCGCTCCAAGGACCATCGCCTACGCTCAGGCCATTCACCCGCCCGAGCGGGTGCCGGCGTCGCTCAACGGATTTGGGCTGTGGAATCTGCTCGTCGCGCTGCTGATGCTGGTCGCCTACGGCTATCCCATCGCGCAATTCTTCATCGACCCGCCGCCGCAGGCGATGATCCACAGGCTGGCCGAATAAGATGGCCCGCAAGCCCGCTCCCAAAGCGACGAAGAGCCGTTCGCCGAAGAAATCGCCGGCCGGCGCTCCCCCCGCGCACCACGTCCTGGACCGGCCGTGGCGAGTGTGGGCAACCGCGGTCATCGTCCTCGCGCTAGGCGTCGCCGGCCTTCTCGGCTTCGTCATCGTTCCCGCGGGTCAGCGCGAAAATGCCGGCCTGTCGATGGGCCATGCGATGGGCCGCGCAGCCGGCCTGGAAGCCGGATCGCCCGCCGTCGTACAACCGGTGAGCACGGCCCGGGCCATCCCCGTCTCCACCGTCAGCTGGGACCCCGAGATCATGAGCATCCTCGCGTCCGGCAACACTCGGCGCGGAGCTGACCTCGCGGCGCAGACCTGCGTCGCCTGCCACGGCGACAAGGGTATTTCCCAGACCAACTTCCCGAGCCTCGCCGGCCAGAGCTCCTACGCGATCTACAAGCAGCTCCACGACTTCCGCTCCGGCGCTCGAATTAACCCGCAAATGTCCCCTGTGGCCAAGGCCCTCTCGCCCGCCGACCTCGCGGCGACCGCAGCTTTCTACAGCAACGCGTCGAAGGAATATGCGGCGCTCGGAACCCGCGAATATGTCGGCGAGGCAGCCGTCGACCGGCTCGCTCGCGAAGGCGACAGCCGTCGCCGGATTCCCGCCTGCCTCGCCTGTCATATCAACGGCGCCGGCGGCCCGATCGAAACCCCGGTCATCACCGGCCAGAGCAAGGATTACATCCTCAAGCAGCTCAACGACTTTGCGTCCGGCGCGCGGAAGAACGACGTCTATGGGCGCATGCGCGAGATTTCGACGAAGCTCACGCCGCAGGAGCGCGAGGCGCTCGCGCGCTACTTCGAAGGCACGATCTAGCTCCGCATCGGAGGAATGCGCAAAGGCCGATTAGGGGCTGCGCCGGCAAGGCCCGGCGATGTTGCTCGCCGCTGCGCTCGCTGCTGTTCCTCCGTCATCCGCAGTCCATGCGGAAGCCACGGCAAGCGTGCGAATTGAGAGGCCGGTCAGCGTGCGCGCCGTGGACTGGGACCGACTTGCGAGATCGAAACGCAGCGAAAGGATAATTCGCGATGAGGAGGGGCGCCTCCTCCTGCTCCGCGTCGTCGAATGTGAGTGAGGCCTAGTCCGCGCGCCCTCGCCAGCTGCTGGCCGCGAGCCGGAGCACCAGCGGCGACAGACCGCGATGGCTTGCGTGGTGATAGATGGAATCCTGCTCCAGCTCCGCGCACAGCCGCCGGTGCGCCGTTCCAAGCGCATGATAGGGAAGTCCCGGAAGCAGATGGTGAAGTGCGTGATAGCGCAGGCCCACCGGCGCCCAGAAGACCGGCAATGTGCCGGGCGGCGGAACGTTGACGCTGTCGAGATACTGGGCGGTGACGCTCATCGCCTCGCCCTCATTCTCCCACAAATGCGCAACCAGCGTGCGCACCTGGTTGAGGAACATCACGCCCGACGCGACTGCAAGGAAGATCAGGAAATCGCGAAGCGGGATGATGCCGGCCGCAGTCAATGCAAGAAGCGCGATCGCCCAGACGCTGCACGCGATCTCCAGAAGCATCCAATCGCGAGCGAACTCGCCTTCCGGCTTTGGCCGGCGGAAGAGCGGGTTGATCTGCAGTCCCGAATATCGCTCGACGACGATCCGCCGAAGCTTGGGCGAGAGGAGCGACAGCGGAGCGAGGATCGCGAAGCGGATGAACAGCCCGACCGGCGCCAGGATCGCGGCGACCAGGAATACGGGCAGGGTCCACGGCTTCATCAGCGCCAGCGGCAGATATTCGGGATCGTTCGCGGTCCCGTAATAGGTCTTCGCGTGGTGCTGGTTGTGCACGCCTTCGTAGAGGAAGGACGGCACGAGAAGCGGAATGCCGATGATCAGGTTCCACGCCAAGCGAAATCCGGGCACCGCCCGCGGCTTCAGGTGGGTCAGCTCGTGGATGAAGCTTCCGGCGCGATACAACGCCAGTACCGCAACCAGCCCGGCCACCCCTGCAACTGCCGTCGACGGAGCAAGAATCGCCGCCGCAAGGCTTGCATAGCCGAGCAGCGCAGAGCCGAGCAGGTCGGCCCAGTAGATGAGGGCGCTGGGCGAGTTGAGGTCGCGAGTGAGGTTCGCGGCGGCCTTCAGCATCGCCTTGTCGTCGCCCGCACGAACGGCATCGCGCGCGGATGCGGGCGCGGCCGAAGTGCGCTCAAGGGTTGCCGTCTTGTTCATAAGTGCTTGCCTGTGCACGGAGATAGTGGCGCCATCGTGGCGTATCAATGATTGCGCGCTTCCATGCGAGGGCGCACGAGCGCATTCCCGCACTGGCGCTCGCCTTCGCCCCACGCTAGCCGTCCGCAATGGCAAGCAGTCCTACCATCCGTCCGGTCGAGACCAAGGCCGACCGTAAGGCCTTCGTCGACTTCGCATGGGAGGTCTATCGCGACGACCCTGCCTGGGTTCCGCCGCTGAAGGACGAGGTCCACGGCCTCATCACGCCCGGCAAGAATCCGTGGTTCGAGCATGCGAAGGCGAAGCTGTGGCTGGCGGAGCGGGACGGCAAAATCGTCGGCCGGATCAGCGCACAGGTCGATCAGCTCGTCCAGCAGCATATGGAGCAGGGGACCGGCCAGTGGGGGATGCTGGAGGCGCTCGACGGCGAAGCCGCTTCAGCGCTCATCGCCACCGCTGAGGACTGGCTGCGCGAGCAGGACATGAACCGCGCGCTCGGGCCGATCAGCCTGTCGATCTGGGACGAGCCGGGGCTGGAGATCGAGGGCTTCGACCAGCCGCCGACGGCGATGATGGGTCACCACCGTCCCGAATATCGCCAGTGGATCGAGGGCGCCGGCTACGAAAAGGCCAAGGACCTCCTCACCTACGAGGTCGACATCGCCCGCTGGGAAGACCCGAAGATCGACCGGCTGGTCGCGATGGGCGAGCGCAATCCGAGGATCCGCATCCGGCAGGTCGACAAGCGCAAGTTCGCCCAGGAAGCGGCGATCATCCTCAACCTCCTGAACGACGCCTGGTCGGCCAATTGGGGCTACGTCCCGCTGACGGAGAGCGAGATCGCCTACGCCGGCAAGAAGCTGAAGCCGATCATCTACAACGAACTCGTGCGCGTCGCCGAATATGACGGCGAGCCGGTCGCTTTCATGATCACGCTCCCCGACATCAACGAGCTGATCAAGGACCTCAACGGCGAGCTCTTCCCGTTTGGCTGGATGAAGTTGCTGTGGCGCCTTCGCAAGCCGCGCACGCGCCGCGCCCGCGTGCCGCTGATGGGAGTGGCCAAGAAGCTCCACGGAACCCGCCTCGCCTCGCAGCTTGCCTTCATGCTGATCGAGTTCACCCGCCGCGACTGCGTCGGCAAGTTCGGAATCGGCACCGGCGAGTTCGGCTGGATCCTCGAGGACAACAAGGGGATGCTGTCGATCGCGGAGCTACCCGGCGCCTACGTCAACCACCGTTACCGGATCTACGAAAAGCAGCTGTAGGCCCGCTTCAAAGGCTTAGCGCCAGGTTGAAGTAAGCGATGTTGTCGCTGGTGTCCGGGCCGCCGCTGATGAAGCCGTGCTGGTTCATGTAGCCGCCTTCGAGAGTCAGCGTCTTCGATACCGGAGTCGAGATGGTGATGAGGTTGCGAACCCGGTCGAGCCCGGACTTGCGCTGGAACGTGTTGGTGTTGAGGTTGAAGAACGGCTCGGTGCTCAGGTTCACCGCCGTCTTGCCGGCGATCGGAACCGAATATTTGAGATAGGGCCGGACTCGCCAACCGGTGCCGTCAACTCCGTCGCGCCAACGCTGCTCCGTACGCACCCGCCCGCTCAGCTTGCCTTTGCCGATCATCGCGAAGCCGTCGAACGTCACCTGCTCGCGGGCGCGGTGCTCCATCACGTTGAAATCGCCGCCGGAATATTGCGGATCGTGCGTGTAGCCGGCCCAGACGGTGACGACCTTGTTCAGCCGGTAGCCGAGCAAAGTGTTGGACTCGATCTCGTAGAGGCCGTTGCGATTGTCGCTGAAGCGGCCCGTGATCTCCTGCGACAGCCGCCACTTGTCGCTAAGCTTCACGGTGACGGCTGCGTTGGTCCAAAGCTGGCTGTCGGAAGCGGCGAGCGCCGGAGCCGGAATTGCGGCGGTGGTCAGCAAGGCCAGCGCGATTAGGTTGAGCTTCATTTCTACCCCTTGGGTTGGACACGTCTGTGTTGGCATCGCTCTAGGGCGTCACCGGGACTGGCATGTTGCGGCCAAGCTGCATTTTTGTGACTGCGCTCAATTCACCGAGTCCACCAGCCGCTCGCCGGTCGCCGCGAAATAGACCGTCTCTGCGATGTTCGTCGCGTGATCGCCGATCCGCTCGAGATTCTTTGCAACGAACAGCAATGTCGTCGACGCCCCGATATTCTGCGAATTTTCCATCATGTAGGTGAGCAAGGTCCGGAAGATGCTTTCGTAGAAATCGTCGAGAGCATCGTCGCGCGCGCAAACGGTCTTCGCTCCTTCCGCGTCGCGGCCGACGAAGGCAGCGAGTACGTCGTGGACCATGGACAAGGCGATCCTTGCCATTTCGGGAAGCAGCGACAAAGGCTCGATCTCTCCTTTTTTCGGAAGCCGCCGGACTCGCCGGGCGATGTTCTTCGCATAGTCGCCGATCCGCTCGCACTCGCCGGCGATCTTCAGCGCTGCAATGACATCGCGCAAATCGTCCGCCATCGGCGCGCGCAGAGCGATCAGCTGCACGACTCGGCGCTCCGCTTCCGCCTCCAGGTCGTCCAGCTGGACGTCCGCTTCCACCAGCTCGGCGGCCGCTGCCGCATCCCGTTCGACGAGGCAGCGCATCGCCTCGGTGATCGCCGCTTCGGCGAAGGAGCCCATATCGGTGATCAGCTCGCGAAGCTCCGCCATGTCCCGGTCGAAAGCTTTCAATGTGTGGCCCTGCGTTTGTTCCATAAGTCCGCTCCGCTCAGCCGTACCGGCCGGTGATATAGTCCTGCGTCCGCTGGACTTGGGGGTTGGTGAAGATCTGCGACGTATCCCCGACCTCGATCAGCTCGCCGAGGTGGAAGAAGGCCGTCCGCTGCGAGACCCGCGCTGCCTGCTGCATGTTGTGAGTGACGATGACGATCGTGAACCGCTGGCGAAGCTCGTGGATCAGCTCCTCGATCTTCGCCGTCGAGATCGGGTCGAGCGCCGACGTCGGCTCGTCGAGAAGGATGATGTCGGGTTCGACGGCGAGCGTTCGGGCGATGCACAGCCGTTGCTGCTGACCGCCTGACAGCGAGAGTGCGCTCGCGTCGAGCTTGTCCTTCACTTCGTCCCAAAGCGCGGCCTGCCGAAGCGCGTCCTCGACCCGGTCGGCAAGCTCCGCCTTCGGCAGCCGCTCGTAATAGGACAGAGCGAAGGCGACGTTCTTGCGGATGCTGGTGGCGAACGGAGTCGCCTTCTGGAACACCATTCCGACGGAGCGGCGAAGCGTCGACAGTGGGTACTTGCGGTCGAGGATGTCGCGCCCGTCGATCAGGATTTCGCCGTCGGCCCGCTGGTCGGGATAAAGCTCGTAGATCCGGTTGATCGTTCGAAGCAGGGTCGACTTGCCGCAGCCGGACGGACCGATGATCGCCGTCACAGCATTCGGCTGGACGTCGAGGTCGACTCTCTGGAGAGCGCGCGTCGTTCCGTAGAAGAAATCGAGTCCGCGAACCTCGATCTTCGGCGGCAAGTCGTCAGGCGCGGCCTGCTCGTTGAAGCGTTCAAGGACTTCGATCATCTACTCCCCCTGCGCGCAAAGAAGCGCACGGCCAGGTTCAGTGCCAGGACGAACACGGTGAGGACGAGCGCTCCGGCCCAGGCAAGAGCCTGCCACTCGTCGTAAGGGCTCATCGCATATTGGAAGATCACCACGGGAACGTTGGCCAGCGGCTGGCCAATGTCCGCGCTCCAGAACTGGTTGTTGAGTGCGGTGAACAGGAGCGGCGCGGTTTCGCCGGCAATCCGCGCGAGCCCGAGCAGGACTCCCGTGAGGATTCCGCTCAGCGCCGCCTTGTAGATGATCTGCGCCGTGATCCGCCACGCGGGAAGGCCGAGCGCGAAGGCGGCTTCGCGGATCTGGTTCGGGACCAGCCTCAGCGACTCGTCGCTGGTCCTCACCACGATCGGCAGCAGGATGATCGCTAGCGCCAGCGCCCCGGCGAAACCGGAAAAATGGCCCATCGGCGCGACCACAAGTTCGTAGACGAAGAGGCCGATGACGATCGACGGCGCGCTCAGCAGGATGTCGTTGATGAAGCCGACGGCAGCGGCCAGGCGCGAATGGCGGCCGTGCTCGGCGAGATAGGTTCCCGCCGCGATTCCCACCGGAGTTCCGATGAGGAGCGCGAGCAGGACCATGACCGCGCTTCCGTAGAAGGCATTCAAAAGGCCGCCGCTCGCTCCTGGCGCGGGAGTCATTTCGGTGAACAGAGAAACCGAGAGCGCCGCTGCACCTTCGGAGAACGTCGTCCACAGGATCCAGATCAGCCAGGTGAGACCGAACACGGTCGCGGCGCCTGCGAACAGCAAGGCGAGAAGGTCGACGGCCTTGCGCCTCAGGAGCATGCTCAATGCACTCTCCCGTGAGTCTTGCCGATGCGCATCAGCATCAGCTTGGCAGCGCTCAGAACGATAAAGGTGACCACGAAGAGGAGGAAGGCGAGCGCGATTAGCGCGGAGCGATACAGCGCCGTATCCGCCTCGGTGAACTCGTTGGCGATTGCAGCGGCGATCGAATTGCTCGGCATCAGCAGTGAGGGCGAAAGGTCGTGCGCGTTGCCCAGGACGAACGTCACGGCCATCGTCTCGCCCAGCGCCCGCCCGAGCCCGAGGAAGATCGCGCCGATGATCGCCGACCTCGTGTACGGAAGGGTCACTCGGCTTAGCACTTCCCAGCGCGTCGAGCCGAGCGACACCGCCGCTTCCTTCAAGCTGCGCGGAACCGCGTCGAACACGTCGCGTGCCACGGCGGTGATGAAGGGGATGATCATGATCCCGAGCACGATCGAGGCCGTGAGAAGGCCGATCCCGATGGGCGGACCGGTAAAAAGCGGTCCGAGGACCGGCAGCGGCCCGAGCCGCTCGTTCAGCCACGGCTCAACGTGCGCCGCCATGAACGGCGCGAACACGAACAGCCCCCACATCCCGTAGATGATGCTCGGGATCGCGGCGAGAAGCTCGATCGCGACTCCGATGGGTCCCTTGGCCCAGCGCGGCGCAATATCGGTGAGGAAGAGTGCGATCCCGATGCTGATCGGAACGGCGATGATCAGCGCGATCGCAGAGGTGACCAGCGTTCCGTAAATCGGGACCAGCGCCCCGAAATTTCCGGCGACCGCGTCCCAGTCGCGGCCGGTGATGAATCCCCAGCCGAAGGTCTCGAACGCAAGCCGCCCGCCCCACGCCATGGACACCGCCGCGCCGCCGAGAAGTGCGAGCACAAGCCAAGCGGCGCCGGCGGTGACCAGGCGAAACAGCCGGTCAGCGCCGGCGCCGGAGATCGGCGCCGCTGTGGGGGAGGGTTTCACTAGAGGCTGGCGCCGATGTACGATTCGATCTGCTTCACCAGAGCGTCGGGAAGAGGCACATAATCGAGCGCCTTGGCCTGCGACTGCCCCTGCTTCAGCGCATATTTGAAGAAGCTGAGCGCGGCATCCGACTTCGCTTTGTCCTTCGGCTGCCTGGGCATCAGGATGAAGGTGGTAGCGGTGATCGGATAGGCGGTCGCACCCGGCGCATTGGTCATCACCAGGTTGAAGTCCTTGGTCGCGCCCCAGTCAGCGCTCGCGGCTGCGCTCGAGAAGCTGTCCGCGCCGGGGCTGACGAACTGTCCGGCCGCATTTTGCAGAAGCGCGTAGGTCATGCGGTTCTGGACGACATAAGCATATTCGACATAGCCGATGGAATTGGGGACCTGCTTGACGTAGCCGGCAACGCCTTCGTTGCCCTTGCCGCCGATTCCGGTCGGCCATGAAACGGTCTTCCCTTCGCCTGTCGAGCCTTTCCACGACGGGCTGACCTGGCTGAGGTAATGGGTGAAGTTGAAGGTCGTCCCCGAACCGTCGGAGCGATGCACGACTGCGATTGCCGAAGACGGCAGCCTGAGGCCCGGGTTCAGCTTGACGATCGCCGGGTCGGACCAGGTCTTGACCTTGCCTGCATAGATGTCCGCGAGCAGCGGCCCGGTCAGCTTCAGCTGCCCAGGCTGGAGCCCTGGAACGTTCACGACCGCGACGATTCCACCGATGACGATCGGGAATTGCGCGAGATGGCTCTCGGCCAGTTCATCCGACGAAAGCGGCTGGTCGGTCGCGCCGAAGTCGACCGTACCCGCCTTCACCTGGGTGATCCCGCCGCCCGACCCGATCGACTGGTAATTCACCTTCGTTCCGGCCTGTTTCTGATAGTCTGCAGCCCAGGCCGACAAGACCGGATAGACAAACGTCGAGCCCGCGCCGGTAATCTGTTGCGCCGATACTCCGGCCGGGTTGGATTCGTTGCCGCTCCCGCTGCCGCACGCAGCGGTCAGAAGGGCAGCGGCCGCAACCGCCAGGATCATCGCTTTCACACATTCCTCCGTTGATGTTCGAGGTGCGTGCTAAAGCAGTGCGGCGGCGGGCCGGTGACAGCTCCGTTTCATTTTTGTGACAGCCGCTCAGCCGGCGGAGTCGAGCGAATAGCCGGCGGAGCGGACGGTGCGGATCAGGTCGGGAAGGCCGCCCTCGTTGAGCGCCTTGCGAAGGCGCCTGACATGGACGTCGACGGTCCGCGCGTCGATGTCGGAATCGTGGCTCCAGACCGAATCGAGCAATCGCTCGCGCGAGAAGACTCGGCCGGGGTTTTCCATCAAATGGCGAAGCAACCGGAACTCGGTAGGCCCGAGTTGCACCGGCTTTCCGGCGCGCCGCACGCGGTGCGAATTCACGTCCAGCTCCAGGTCGGCATAAGAAAGCTGCTCGCCCGCGAGCGCGGGTCGCACCCTGCGAAGCACCGCGCCCACGCGCGCCAGCAGCTCGCGCGGGCTGAACGGCTTGGTCACATAATCGTCGGCGCCGGTCTCGAGCCCGCGGATCCGATCACTCTCCTCGCCGCGAGCCGTGAGCATGATGATCGGGACCGCCGCCGTCGATTCCCTGCGGCGGAGACGGCGGCACACTTCGATCCCGCTGACTCCCTCGATCATCCAGTCGAGGATCACGAGGTCGGGGACCCGCTCCTCGGCCAGGACCAGCGCCTCGTCGCCATCGGCGGTCCGGACGATCTCATAACCTTCGCGCTCGAAGTGCCAGATGAGGAGGTCGGCAAGCGCCCGGTCGTCTTCGACCAGCAGGAGCATCGGCTTGGTCACGGCAGGCGAAGCCTAGGCTGCGCTCGTGACACTTTTATGAAACCGCGATTGGCAGGAGCACGTGGATGGTCGTGCCTTTACCCACGATGCTGTCGATCGACAGGCGGCCACGGTGGCGCTCGACGATATGCTTGACGATCGACAGGCCCAGCCCGGTGCCGCCGAGCGATCGGCTTCGGCTGGTGTCGACTCGATAGAATCGCTCGGTAACTCGCGCGATGTGCTCGGGCGCGATTCCGTCGCCGCAATCCGACACCGACAGCCGAACCATCGATCCGTCGGTCCGGGCGGAAACGGTCACCGGCGTCCCTGGCTCGCCGTAGCGAAGCGCGTTGGACAGGAGGTTGTCGAGCAGCTGAAGGATCTGTCCGGAATCGCCGGCGACCGGCGGTAGCCTCTCCGCAACGTCGCGGACGAGCTCCGAGCCACGTTTCTGTGCCGTCCGCCGCTCGCTCTCCAGCGCGCGGTCTATCAGCGGCTCGAGGGCGACGGCATCGGTCGGCGTCGTGAACTTTTCCGCCTCGATCCGCGAAAGCGAGATCAAATCTTCCACCACCCGCTGCATCCGCAGGGCTTCGTCGTGGACGACCGACAGGAAGCGATCGCGAGTGGCGGGGTCAACCTCGTCCGATTGCTCGCGAAGCGTCTCGGTATAGCCGATCAGCGTCGCCAGCGGAGTTCGAAGCTCGTGGCTTGCGTTGGCGACGAAATCGACCCGCATCTGCTCGGCCGCTCGAGCCTCGCTTCGGTCGACAAAGCGGATCAAGCGGGTGCTGCCTTCGAGCGGCGCCACCCGCATCAGCCAGTGCCGACGGGACTTGCCGAGGCCGGTCAGCTCGACGCTCTGGTCGTCGCTGCCGGCGCGGTTGAGCGCCTCGAGCGCGGCGGGGTGGGCGATCACCTGGTCGAGGGTCGCACCTTCGATTGACTTGCCGAGAAGCGCGCGCGCAGCCTTGTTCGCGCCCGTGATCCGGCCGCCCTCGGCGATCAGCGCCGCCTCGGTCAGCGCTTCCAGCAGCGCACCCATGTTTCCGGAGCCTGTCACAGCGCGTGCAAATAGCCGCTGCCCGAACGCTCGGCCAGCGAGCTCTAGCGAAGCTCCACCCAGGTCGGGGCGTGGTCGGACGCTTTCTCCTGCGCCCGCGCCCATTTGTCGACGCCGGCGGCCCGCAGCCGATCCGCCGCCTCGGGCGAGCAAAGCAGATGGTCGAGCCTAAATCCCAGGTCGCGCTGCCAGCAGCCGGCGGTGTAGTCCCAGAAGGTGTAGAGCTTAGGCTCGTCGGGATGCATGGCGCGGAGGGAATCTGTCCAGCCCTGGTGGACGATCCGGCGCCACGCCTGCCGCGCCTCCGGCTGCATCACCGCGTCATGCTGGGTTGCCCGCGTCGAGAAGACGTCGCGATCCTCGGGAACGACGTTCCAGTCGCCGGCAAGCACCACCGCGCGCTCTTCCGCGAGAAGCTCCGCCGCCCGGGCCTCCAGACGTTCCATCCAGCGGATCTTGTAATCGAACTTCTCGGTGCCGACGGGATTGCCGTTGGGCAGGTAGATGGACGCGACGATCACATCGCCCACCTCCGCCTCGATGTAGCGGCTGTGCGTATCGTCAGGATCACCCGGAAGGCCGGTCCGCCTCAGCTTGGGACTATCCTCGCGGGCCAGGACGGCCACGCCGTTGAAGCCCTTCTGCCCGTGCCAGACGGCGCCGTAGCCTGCCGCCTCGATGTCTGCGATCGGCAGCGATTCGTCCGCGCATTTGAGTTCCTGGAGGCAGACGACCTCCGGCTTCTCACGCTCGAGCCATTCGATCAGCCGCGGCAGCCGCGCCCGGATTCCGTTGAGGTTGTAGGAGGCGATCTTCACGACGATCGCCCTAGCCGCTGCTTGCTAAACCGAAAAGCTCGAGCCGCAGCCGCAGCCCGATTGCGCGTTGGGGTTGGTGACCTTGAACGCGGCGCCGCCGAGGTCCTCGACGAAATCGACGGCCGAGCCGCGCACCAGCTCCAGGCTAGCGGGATCGACGACCAGCTTCACGCCGTCGGTTTCGGCGATCTCGTCCTCCGCTTCGGGGGCGTCGGCGAGCTCGAAGCTGTAGGTGAATCCGGCGCAACCGCCGCCATCGACTGCGAGGCGGAGGATCGCGGGCGCGTTCTTGCGCTCGGCGATCGCCGCGACCCGGCGCGCGGCATTCTTCGTCAGGCTGATTTCAGGCTCGGTCACGAAAGCGAAATAGGGTGCCGGCTGGGGAGCGGCAACCTCGCCCGCTTATTTGCCGCCGGCCGGTCCGCCGAGCGCGACCGCGTCCATCGACGCATTGTTGCCGGCCCGCTTCATCGCCATCAGGTAATCGGTGGAGCGCATGAAGGGGATCGGGTTGACCGGGCTGTTGTCGATCCGGACCTCGTAGTGGAGGTGGTTTCCGGTCGAACGGCCGGTCGATCCGACGCGTCCGATCTGCTGGCCGCGGGTGACATGCGCACCGGCGGAGATCTGAATTGCCGAGAGGTGGCCGTAGCGGGTGATGATTCCGCGGCCGTGATCGATCTCGATCAGATTGCCGTAGCCGCCGTTGTTCCATCCGGCGCGAAGCACGGTTCCGTCCGCAGTCGCATAGACCGGGGTGCCCGAGGGCGCCGCAAGGTCGATTCCCGGGTGGAAGGCTGCGCCGTGGCGGAAGGGGTCGCTGCGCGACCCGAAGCCGCTGGTGAACTCTGCGGTCTGGATTGGCTTGTCGGAAGGAATTGCGATCGCTCCGCCGGCGAGCGTGTCGAGCTTCTTCCAGCTGTTGAACAATTGCTTGAAAGTGGGATCGGCCTTGCCGCTGTCGAACGGTCCGCCGACCGCGCCGGTGCCCTCGGGCGCCGGATAGAAGCCGAGGCGCCGCAGCGTTGCGGGATCGACGTTCTGGTCGGCGAGCGCTGCCGCGAGCGCCATCTGCCGCTCCTCGACGAGCTGAACGCGCCGGTCGGTCTCGGCAGCCAGCTGCTTCAGCTGTGCGGCGTAGGGCGTGACCATCGCCTTGTCGGCGGCGTGGCCGACCAGGAGCTGGGCGGCCGAATAGCCCGACCAGCCGACGAGGACGAGCGAGAGGAAGAAGAAGAAAGCCTGGACCGGAGCGGAGATTCGGAAGCGGCGAAGGCGCTGACCATCATGAAAGAAGAATTCGCGATCGCTGAAGACCCGCGCCATTGCCAGCACCTGCGCCATATGTTCCGCTCCAAAACCGTCCCGGCGCGCGCAAGCAGTCTCGCGCGCTTAGAAAACCGTCGATGAAGGAGCTCCCCAGCCCCTACGGCGCATTGCGGAATACCCCCCGCTCTGTGCCGGAGGCGAAACTCACTCCGGATGGTTAACAAATTCAACTACAAGTGGGCCGCCGCGGGACGAACTGCTGATCTCCTGCGGTGAAGCGTTCAGAATCGGCTCAAACGGGCTTTCACTTAGGGAACTTTCCCGAGCCAGCGCCGGTCGCCTCACGGCGATTCTTTCACGAAATCCCGCCTTGCGCACAGCCAAGGCTCCTCTACACCGCTCAGCGGGCCACGGCGTCCCAACGCGCCGCGTGCTCTCTGTGAGGAGAGTGATTTTGACCACTGAACCGGCGCGCAAACCCGCGCACCCAAGCTTTTCTTCCGGCCCCTGCCCGAAGCCGCCCGGCTGGTCGCTGGACAGCATCGACACTCGAGTCCTCGGCCGATCGCACCGCTCTGCGCTCGGCAAGGCGAGGCTCGAGGAAGCCATAGAGCGGACCCGCGCGCTCCTCCGGCTGCCCGACGGTTACCGCCTCGGCATCGTCCCCGCGTCCGACACCGGAGCGATGGAAATGGCGATCTGGTCCCTTCTCGGCCCGCGCCCGGTGACGATGCTCGCCTGGGAGAGCTTCGGCGCAGGCTGGGTGACCGACGTCGCCAAACAGCTCAAGCTCGACGCCGAGATCCGGACTGCCGACTATGGCCAGATCTGCGATCTCGGCGGAATCGATCCCGCATGCGACCTCGTCTTCACCTGGAACGGAACGACCAGCGGAGTCCGCGTCCCCGACGCCGACTGGATCACGGCGGACCGAGCGGGTCTCTCCATCTGCGACGCGACCTCCGCAGCCTTCGCCCAGGACATCGACTGGCCCAAGATCGATGTCGGCACCTTCAGCTGGCAGAAGGCGCTGGGCGGCGAGGCGGCGCATGGAATGCTCGTCCTCTCGCCGCGCGCGGTCGAGCGCCTGGAAAGCGCACCCGCTCCGCGCCCGCTCCCGAAGATCTTCCGCCTCACCAAAGGCGGAAGGCTGATCGAGGGAATCTTCAAGGGCGAGACGATCAACACGCCCTCGATGCTCGCCGTCGAGGACTGGCTCGTTGCGCTCGACTGGGCCGAGGGCATCGGCGGGCTCGAGGCGTTGATCGCCCGGGCCGACGCCAACGCGGCAGCGCTCGACCGCTGGGTGCAATCTTCCGCATGGATCGAGCATCTCGCGGCTGACCCAACGATCCGCTCCAACACCTCCGTCTGCCTCCAATTCGCCGACCGCTCCGATGCGGAGGCGAACAAGGCGCGCCAGAAAGCGATCGTGAGGCTGCTCGAAGGCGAGGAAGCGGCGTTCGACATCGGCGCCTATCGCGACGCTCCGCCGGGCTTGCGGATCTGGTGCGGAGCGACGGTCGAAACTGACGACATCGAGGCGCTGACCCCGTGGCTCGACTGGGCATGGGAGAAGACCAAGTGACCGACACCAGTGTCCGAGTCCTCATCTCCGACAAGATGGACCCGAAGGCGGCGGCGATCTTCCGCGACCGCGGGATCGACGTCGACGAGAAGCCGGGCCTGACGGCGGCCGAGCTCGCCGAGATCATCGGCAACTATGACGGCCTCGCCATCCGGTCGGCGACGAAGGTCACGCGCGCGATCCTCGACGCGAGCGACCGGCTAAAGGTCGTCGGGCGCGCCGGAATCGGCGTCGACAATGTGGATATCGCCGCGGCCACCGCGCGCGGCGTCGTCGTCATGAACACCCCGTTCGGAAACTCAATCACCACCGCCGAGCATGCCATCGCGCTGATGTTCGCGCTCGCGAGGCAGCTGCCCGAGGCCGATGCGTCCACCCAGGCGGGGAAGTGGGAGAAGAACCGCTTCATGGGAGTCGAGGTCACCGGCAAGACGCTGGGCCTGATCGGCGCCGGCAATATCGGCTCGATCGTCGCCAGCCGCGCGGTGGGCCTCAGGATGCGCGTCGCCGCTTACGACCCTTTCCTGACTCCAGAGCGGGCGCTGGAGCTGGGGATCGAGAAGGTCGACCTCGACGAGCTTCTTGCCCGCGCCGACTTCATCACGCTCCACACCCCGCTGACCGACCAGACCCGCAACATCCTGTCGCGCGAGAACCTGGCGAAGACGAAGAAGGGCGTGCGGATCGTCAACTGCGCGCGCGGCGGGCTGATCGACGAAGCGGCGCTGAAGGACGCGCTGGACAGCGGCCACGTCGCGGGTGCCGCCCTCGATGTCTTCGAAAGCGAACCGGCAAAAGACTGCCCCTTGTTCGGCACTCCCGGCTTCATTTCCACCCCGCACCTCGGAGCCTCGACGAGCGAGGCGCAGGTCAATGTCGCGATCCAGGTCGCCGAGCAGATGAGCGACTTCCTGCTCCTGGGCGGCGTCAGCAATGCGATCAACATGCCGTCGCTTTCCGCCGAGGAAGCGCCGCGGCTGCGCCCCTACATGGCGCTCGCCGAAAAGCTCGGGAAGCTTGTCGGGCAGGTCGTCGGCGAAGACGTCCGGTCGGTCGACGTCGAGGTCGAGGGGGCCGCTGCCGAGCTCAACATGAAGCCAATCACCGGCGCCGTCCTCGCCGGGCTGATGGGCACCTACAGCCAATCGGTGAACATGGTGAATGCGCCGGTGCTGGCGAAGGAGCGCGGGCTCGACCTGCGCGAAATCCGCCACGACCGCGAGGGCGACTATCACACGCTGGTCGCCGTGAATGCCGGCACCGAAGCCGGCCCGAAGCGGGTGGAGGGCACTTTGTTCGGCAACCGCGCCCCGCGGCTGGTGAAGATCTTCGACATCCCGGTCGAGGCGGAGCTGGACGGGCAGATGATCTACATCGTCAACACCGATGAGCCCGGCTTCATCGGAGCGCTCGGCACCACGCTCGGCGCCCACAAGGTCAATATCGCGACCTTCAACCTCGGCCGTCGGAGCGAGGGCGGAGAAGCCGTCGCTCTGGTCGCCGTCGACGACCCGATCACTCCGGAGCTGAGCGACGAGCTCAAGCGGCTTCCGGGCGTGCTCGAGGTCGTTCCACTGAGCTTCTAACGAAAAAGGGCGCCCCGTTACGAGGCGCCCTTAGGCCAGGCCGTCTGCGTGCGGACGCCCGGTCGTTTGTTTTCTTAGTTCGCGCTATTGCCGTCCGCGTCGGCGCCGTTGCGCACTTCGTCGGCCTTCTGCTCGCCTTCGTTGCGGACCGCGTCAGCCGAATTTTCGGCATTGGCCTGCATCGCGTCGGTCGTGTTCTCGGCATTGGCCTCCATATTGTCGGCCACGTTCTCGGCGTTGGCCTCGATATTGTCGGCAGTCTGCTCCTGCGGGCTGTTGTTGCAGGCGGCGAGCGATCCAAGGCCGAGCGCGATCGCGAAAATGGTAGTGGTCTTCATGGGAGTCCCCTTTTGCCGTTGCTTCGCTTTTGCGAATTCAAGGCGCTTCTACGCACCACGAGCGCTTCTGTTCCGCATTGGAAACGAAGGCGCGCGCTGGACTGAAACCCGCTTGCTCCCTAGGAGCGCGCGGTAAGCCTCAAAAAGGAAGATTTTCGTGGCCAATGTCACCGTCATCGGCGCCCAGTGGGGCGACGAAGGCAAGGGCAAGATCGTCGACTGGCTGGCGAGCCGCGCCGACATGGTCGTTCGCTTCCAGGGCGGCCACAACGCCGGTCATACGCTCGTCGTCGAGGGCAAGACCTACAAGCTCTCGCTCCTCCCCAGCGGAATCGTCACGGGCACTCCGTCGGTCGTCGGCAACGGCGTCGTCCTCGACCCCTGGGCGCTGAAGAGCGAGGTCGAGCGGATTCGCGACCAGGGCATCAAGGTCACTCCTGAAATCCTGATGGTCGCGGAAACCTGTCCGCTGATCCTTCCGATCCACCGCGACCTCGACGCATTGCGCGAGGACGCCAGCGGCGCCGGAAAGATCGGCACCACCCGCCGCGGAATCGGCCCGGCCTACGAGGACAAGGTCGGCCGCCGCGCCATTCGCCTGTGCGACCTCGCCCATCTCGACGACCTCGACCCGATGCTTGACCGGCTGTGCGCTCACCACGATGCCCTTCGCGCCGGCTTCGGCGAGCCTCCGGTCGACCGCAAGCGCCTTCGCGCCGACCTGGCCGAGATCGCCGACTTCGTTCTGCCCTTCGCCCGCCCCGTCTGGCGCGACCTCGACAAGGCCCGCCGCAACGGCAAGCGGATCCTCTTCGAAGGCGCCCAGGGCGTGCTGCTCGACGTCGATCACGGCACCTATCCCTTCGTCACCTCGTCCAACACCGTCGCCGGCACCATTGCTTCGGGTAGCGGCACCGGCCCGGCGGCCGCGGGCTTCGTCCTGGGGATCACCAAGGCCTACACCACCCGCGTCGGTTCTGGCCCCTTCCCGACCGAGCAGGACAATGAGATCGGCCGCGAGATCGGCGAGCGCGGGCGCGAGTTCGGCACCGTGACCGGGCGCCAGCGCCGCTGTGGCTGGTTCGATGCCGTGCTCGTCCGGCAGGCGGTCGCCGTCGGCGGCATCACCGGAATCGCTTTGACCAAGCTCGATGTGCTGGACACGCTGGAGACGGTGAAGGTGTGCACCGGCTACAAGCTCGACGGAGCCAAGCTCGATTATCTTCCGCCGCATCCGGCCGACCAGGCTCGGGTCGAGCCGGTCTACACCGAGATCAAGGGTTGGGCGGAGTCCACGGCCGGCGCCCGCAGCTGGGCCGACCTTCCGGCGCGCGCGATCAAATATGTCCGCCGGATCGAGGAGCTGATTCGCTGCCCGGTGGCGTTGGTCTCGACCTCCCCCGAGCGCGACGACACGATTCTCGTCAGGGATCCTTTCGCGGGCTAACCCCGAGCGTTGAATCCCGTGATTCCTAGGGCCTCGGCATCCTCCACCTGAACGTCCGCCACCTGCGCCGCCGGCGGTCCCTCGTGCATCCGATGGACCAGTGTCTTGATCGCCGCCTCGTCGCCTTCCAGATGCGCTTCCACCGATCCGTCGCCGCAATTGCGCACCCAGCCGTTTACGCCGAGCTCGAGCGCCTGCTGCCGGGTCCAGGCGCGGAAGAAGACGCCCTGCACTCGCCCCGTCACGCGCACTGTTCGAGCTGAAGCTGCCACGCTTACGTCATAGCCGGATTGGTCACGCACGGCAGCTGTGACATATTGGCGGCTCGGGGGGCCGAATGATCCTGTTCAAGCGTGTCGGGGCATCGTTCCGCAAGATCGAAGGACGTGAATGGGCGCTGCTGTCGCTCGAAACCCTCGGGGTCATAGCGGGAATCCTCATCGCCTTCGAACTCAACGAGTGGGCTGCGAACCGCGCTGCGGCGGCGAGACACCACGAAATGATGGAGCGCCTGTTCGAAGAGTCCGAGCAGGACCTAGCGTCGCTGCGCGACATCCGCGACGTCTTGCTCGCAAAGACCAAGAACGAAATCGATTTCGTCACCCAGCTCGGCGCGGGTGCCTGCCCTCCGAAGCCACTGTGGAGCGCCGTGGGATCCGTCCAGATGCTGCCGTCGCTGCAATTGCCCCGCTCGGTGTACGAGGAGCTGGTGGGATCGGGCGGGCTTTCGTCCATTGAGGACCCAAGAGTTCGCAAGGCGATCGCGGGTTTCAATTCGCAGCTCGCCTGGGCCGAAGGCCAGATCGCCTATTTCCGGACCAACCGGCCGGAAGTGGTCCCGCCATCCGACAGCCGGGTCGCAATGCACTACGACCCACGCGCCAACGACCCCGAAGTCGTCGAGTATGACCGGGCTGCCCTCTGCCGTGACCCCGCATTCCGAAACCGCATGGTCAGTGCCGTCCGAAATCATCGTGTATTTGCCGACTATCATGACGGCGTGACGAGCTGGGCGATCCACATGTGCGGAACTCTCGGCGCCAGTCTCGGACGCCGCTGCGAACCCCCCGACGGTGGCCCGCTCAAAGGGGAAGACGTTGCAACCCTGAACCGGGCGATAGCCCGGATGCGCTAGGCAGTCCCGATCGCTTCGCGTGCCATGTCCGTGAGCTTCGCCATCAGCTCGCGATGCGGGAAGGGGCCGTAGCTGATCCGCGCCGCGCCGGCATCGGCCCATTCGCGGTTCGGCGGAGCCCCGGGGAAAGCGATGAGGTTGAGCGGCAAAGGCACTTCGCGGACCACGCGCTCTATTTGCTTCGAATCCGACAGGCGCGGGACGAAGAAGCCGCTCGCCCCGGAATCGGCAAAGGCTTTCCCCCGCTCCACGACCTGGTCGATTAGCGCATCGTCGAATGTCTGGGTCTTCAGGAACAGGTCGGTCCGGGCGTTGATGAAGAAATCATCCCCGACGGCCTTGCGGATCGCCCTGATCCGCTTCGCTTGGAGGTCGAGCGGGTGAAGCCCCTCGCCGCCGATCACCTGGTCCTCGAAATTGCAGCCCACGGCGCCGGCCGCCTTCAGCCTGGCGACGTTGGCTCCGCCTTCGCCGGGATCGACGGAATAGGCGCTTTCGAAATCCACCGTCACCGGCAGGTCGACAGCGCCGACGATCCGCTTGGCATTGTCGGTCACGAAGTCCATCGGCACCTTCTGGCCGTCGCCGAAACCGGCTGCGTCGCCGACCGGATGGCTGCCCGTGGCGATCGCCCTGGCGCCCGCCGCAGCAACTGCAACCGCGCTTCCTGGATCCCAGATATTGTAGAGGATGACCGGCTTTCCCGGCACGTGAAGCGAAGCGAAAGTCTCGAACTTCGAAGCCATTCCGCCCGCCTAGCAGCAGCGGGCGACGGGCGCGAATCGCTTAGGGGACCGGCTGCGCGACCGAGGAGCTGAATCCGGGCGCAGGCGCCGGCTTTGGCGGCGGAAGAGTGACGGTGACGCTCGATCCCGAGCGGTCCGGCGCCTGCGATCCGCAGGCGGAGAGAGCGAGAAGGAGGACAGGCACGACGCGCAGCACGACTCGTTTATGCCGCGAATTTCTTGCCAAATTACGAAGCCCGTCCCGCATGGTTGCAGCCCTGGAAAATGCCGCGACGGGCGGGTTCCACCCGCCGAGCGCCCGCCGCGGCTTTTGTCCACCGCATTCGTGGAAGTGGGGCAACCATGGTGCGTCGGCGACTCCTCAGTCGGCTTCAAAGGTTGCCAATTTTCCCAATAACGAAAGATAGATATCGTTCGTTGGTGGGGTCAGACTCCGATCCTGGCGCGCCGGTCTTCGACGGTCGATTGGCCAAGGAGGAACTGCAACCCATAGCAGTCGCCGGCGGTCCATCGGACCTGCGCGTCCATGGATCCGCGACCCGGAAGGCTGAGGCCGACCGTTTGCCCGATTTCCAGCCGTTGCTCCGAAAGCAGCTGACAGCCGGTATAGGAAAGATTGGTTACAAGGACCCGGAAACGGCGGCCATCGGCGACCTCGAGCGAAGCGGTATGGCTCACACCCCGCCTCGGCGCGACGCGGGTTTTCCAGTCGATTGTTTCGCGTTCCACTTACGCCACCTTACTTGTCCACAAAGGAGCCTGTAGGCGGCCTTTGGTTTAGAAAGTGGTCAATAACCAACGTTAGGGCTGCTCAGAACGGCGAAACCGGGACCGGGCAGATCGCCGAGCGCCGGGCAGCGGGCCTATTGCTCGTGCAGACATGGTCGATCGCGATGATCGAGGCATGATCGTCGCCTTGGTCGGGATCGACCGGCCGCTTCGACTGGCCCGGCGGAACTACCATCGAATGAAGCGCCGCTCTTAGGCTGTCAGTGACGCGGGACGGCGGGGCGGATGGCGGACCTGCCGCTATTGCCGCGGTGCTGAGCCCTGCAACGGACATCAGGAGAATATGGACGATACGCATCGGATCGCTCCTTGCCCGGCATCCCAACCGGGCGGGTCGAGTCACTCCCCGACGTACTTCTAGCAGGGGGCGGAGATCCGATTCTGAACGTTACCCGCCATTATCGGCGGAGCGATTGCCGGATGGGCCGGGAGATTTAACCGATTAATTCGCGAGGCCCGGCCTCTAGTGGACGAACCTCGCGACGACGTCGCGGTATGACCTGCTCACCTTCACCTGAGCACCCGAATCCAGCACCAGGAAGCATTCGCCATTCGTGTGCGGCTTCACTTGGCGGACGAGGTCGAGATTGACGATCGTCGAGCGGTGGACTCGCTGGAAGCGGCGCGGGTCGAGCCTTTTTTCCAGGTCCTTCATCGTCTCTCGAAGGATCAAGGTGTTGTCGCCCGTCTGGATGCACATGTAGTCGCCCGCCGCGTCGATTCGCTCGATCGTGTCGACGTCGACGCGGAAGATCTGGCCCTGGTCCTTGATGTTGATCATCCGCTCGAACCGGTTCGCTGCCGGGCCCTCGCTCCCGCCCTCGGCAAGCTCGAGCTCCTCCGCCGCCTCCGGCGCATGCTCGACCAGGGCTTCCTTCAGCCGCTCCGCCTCCTCGGCGCTGCGCTTTTCGGAGAGGCGCTGGCGGACCCGGTCGAGCGTCGCCGCAAGCCGGTCCTCGTCCACCGGCTTCACCAGGTAATCGACCGCCTGCGATTCAAACGCCCGCACCGCATGGTCGCTGTAGGCGGTGACGAAGACGAACAACGGCGGCTCGACCTCCATCAGCCCCTGAATCACCGAGAATCCGTCGAAGCCCGGCATCTGGATGTCGAGGAAGACGAGGTCCGGCTTGTTTGTCTTGATCTGGCGGATCGCCTCGCGGCCGTTGGATGCGGTCGCGACCACTTCGACGTCGTCATGGGCCTCGAGCCGGAGCTGCAGGCCCTGGGTCGCAAGCGGCTCGTCGTCGACCAGGATGGTCCGGATCGTCATTCGTCGTCGTCTCCGCTTTCGTAGGGAATTTCGATGATAACGCTGAAGCCCCCGTGTTCGTTCTTCTTCGTCGTAATTCCGTGCGCATTGCCGTAGGCTTGCTGGAGCCGTTCGCGAATATTCGCCAGCCCAACTCCGGTCGATTGGGTCGCCGACATCTCAGCCGAGGCCGAATCCCCGCCGCTGTCCGCGACCTCGATCCGAACCGCGGCGCCCTCGCGGCCCGCGGTGATCCAGATGTCCGCACCGTCCTCGCTCGGAGTGACCGCATATTTGATCGCATTTTCTATGAGCGGCTGCAGAAGCAGCGACGGAAGCCGCGCCCCGATGGTCTCCGCGTCGATCCGGAAGTGCGGCCGCATCCGGTCCTCGAACCGCATCTTCTCGATCTCGAGGTAGAGCTTCAGAGTCTCCACTTCCTGCGCAAGAGTGACCTTCGCCGTCGACTCATTGGCCAGCGTGTAGCGAAGGAAGGACGACAGCCGGGCAAGCATCGCGTTCGCCCGCTCGGTCTGCTTCAGGAGCACCAGCGTCGAGATCGAATTGAGCGTGTTGAACAGGAAGTGCGGGTTGAGCTGGTAGCGAAGCATCGCCAGCTGCGCCGAGCTCGCCTGGCTCTCAAGCCGCTCGCGCTGATTGATCTGCTCTTCCAGCAGGATGTAGTAATTGATCCCGTAATAAAGCGCCGCCCACGCCGCCAGCAGCGCGAAATTGAGCAGGATCGCGCCCATATATTCGAAGCCGGCAGGCCGGGATTCGGGCTTCAGGAAAGTCGCGTAGCTCCACGTCTCGATCACCGAGAAGGCCATCGAGGCAACCACCACCGCAAGAAGCGTCAGGACCGCGGTCCAGATCACCCGCATCTTGATCAGCCGCCGGAACAGCGCGCCCATCAGCAAAGTCAGCGAATAGCCGGTCGCGGTCAGCAGCGCGGTATGCACGAGCCACATCGCGCCCATGCTGTTCGCGAAGCCCGACAGCGAGCGGAGGAAGAAATAGCCGGTCCAGCCGCAGCTCTGGAGAAACCAGAAGGCGCGGTTCTTGTCTTCGAAGAAGGGGGCGTCGAGCCCGACGCCCTCGAGGATGGGCCGGGCAGGGGATTCGATCCGCGGCGTTTCCGCGCGCCGCGAGCGCGAGCGGCGGTCGGCGGCCGGCACTTGCCCGGAGTCCTTCTGGTTCAGCGCTGCGCCGTCGGTCGCCATCCGGCGCGGATATAGGGGGATATTCCCGCCGTTGCGAGCAGGCGCTGCCCCCAAGTCCAGCACCAGCCGCCAATTCCGTCCGGCAAAAATCCAAAACGGCTCTTAACCGCGTTTCAACCCTCTCTGGCGTAGGCGAACGATCGAGAAGGAACCGGGACGCGATGTACGAAGCTCCTGACCGATACAAACGGATGACTTCGGCGCGTCTGCCGGACGGCGAATCCCTCGCATTCGCTTCCGGCAAGGCCGATTCCGAAAATTCGCCGCTGCGCGACGCGCAGCTGCTTGCCCGGGCGGACCTTGCCCCCTTCTTCGCGGCTGCCAACATCGTCGCCGCGGTGATGATCATCACGGGACTCTCGGCCGAAGTGCCGATCGTCTGGCTCGGCGGCTGGGCCGCGGCGGTCGCGCTGGTCAACCTTCTCGCGATGCAGATGGCGCGAATGCAGGCGATCACCCATGTCGGCCGCTCCGGCCGCCGGCTTCCCGACTGGATACTGGTCGGAGACATCGTGCTTCGGGCGCTGCTTTGGCTGTCCCTGCCGGTCTACCTGTTCCCGACGCTTAGCCCCGGTTCGCAGCTTATCGCTGCTTCGGTCACCGCGGGCGTCGGAATCGCCTCGCTCGGCCTGGTCGTCGTCCTTCCCTGCGTCGTCGCCTGGATGGCCTGCTTCACCGGCGGGCTCTGTGCCGCGCTTCTCATCGGCCGCAACAGCATCCCGTTCGAGAACATGCTGTCGATCCTGTTCACGCTCGGCGTCGCGATCTTCGGAGTGCTCGCGGTCGCCCGCTGGGCCTTCACCCAGCTCAAGACTAACGCCGACATCGGCTCGCAGAGCGAAAGCTCCGCGCTTCTCCTGCAGGAATATGAGCAGCGAGGCGTCGGCTGGCTGTGGCAGGTCGATTCCGAAAACCGGGTGACCTACATTTCATCGCGAATGATCGCCCTGCTGGGCCGTCCCGCGAGCCAGCTTCTCGGCCATTCGCTTCCCTCCCTCCTTGGCGGGAGCGCCGAGCTCGGCACCAAGCTCCTCGACAAGCAGCCTTTCGCCAACCTCGAAATGGAGCTCGAAACTCCGCGCGGGCCGCGCTGGATCTCGATCGCCGGCGACCCGATCATCGACACCGCGGGCCGCTTCGAAGGTTTCCGCGGGGTCGGATCGGACGTCACCGAGATCCGCCAGACCCAGGAGCGGCTGACCCATCTCGCGAACATGGACGTGCTGTCCGGCCTTCCGAACCGCGGCCGGGTCCGCCAGCTGCTCGGGGAAGCGCTTCGCGAGGCGGCGGCCGGCAACGGCACCTGCGCAATCCTGTTCCTCGACCTCGACGGTTTCAAGCCGGTCAACGACACCTTCGGCCACCCGAAGGGCGACGCAGTCCTTCGCGCCGTCGCCAAGCGGCTGGTCCGCGAAGTGGCTGCGTTCGGCCATGTCGGCCGGATGGGCGGCGACGAATTCGCGGTCGTCATTCCCGATGCCCAGAGCCGAAAGAAGGTCGAGCAGCTCGCGCAGCGGATCATCGATTCGATCAAGGAGCCGTACGATATCGACGGGACGACGATCAGCATCGGCGTGTCCATCGGCTGCGCCTTCGGGCCGATCGACGGCGCCACCGTCGACGACCTGATCCTCAAGGCCGACCTCGCGCTTTACGAAGCCAAGGGCGCCGGCCGGGGCATCGCCCGCTACTTCTCCAACGAGCTTCAGTCAGAAAAGGAAGACCGCGTCCGGCTCGAGCAGGACCTCCGCTCGGCCCTCGGCGCCAAGCAGTTCCACCTGGTCTTCCAGCCGCTCGTCGCAGCCAAGACCCAGAAGCTGGTCGGCTTCGAGGCGCTGATCCGCTGGAACCACCCCAAGCGCGGGCTGGTGCCGCCGATCGCCTTCATCCCGGTCGCCGAGGAAATCGGCTTGATGCCGGAGATCGGCGCCTGGGTGATCGAGGAAGCATGCAGGGCCGCGGCCAGCTGGCCCGATAGCGTCAGCGTCTCGCTCAACGTCAGCCCGAAGCAGATCGTCCTGCCCAACCTTCCCAACCTGGTCAGCGAGGCACTCGGCCGCCACCGAGTCCAGGGCAACCGCATCGAGCTCGAGGTCACCGAGGGAATCTTCCTCGGCGACAACGGCCCGACGCTCGACGTCCTCAAGCGCCTGCGAGCGCTCGGCGTGGGCATCGCTCTCGACGATTTCGGCACCGGTTATTCGTCGATCGGCTATCTGAACAAGGCGATCTTCCACAAGCTGAAGATCGACGGAAGCTTCGTCCGCGAGGCCGGGACGCGGCCCGAAAACGTCGCGATCATCCAGTCGATCGTCCAGCTCGCAAAGAGCTTCCGGATGTCGATCACCGCCGAGGGCGTGGAAACCGCCGAGGATTTCGAGCGCATGCGCGAGCTCGGCTGCGACACGATCCAGGGCTATTTGTTCGGCAGGCCGCTGAGCTACGCCAAGGCCAACGAAATGGTCGTCGGCCTCGCCAACAAGCGGCTGGCGAGCTAGGTTCTACTTTCCCCGCGGCTTGAAGCTTCGGCGAGTTCAGCGCAGACTGACTGCCAGCCGGAGGGGCCGTGGCGAAAGTTTTCCTGAGTTATGCGCGTGAGGATGTCGGCGCCGCCAAGGAGCTGGCGGATTCCATTGCGCGCGCCGGCCACGAAGTCTGGTGGGACCGCCACATCCAGGGCGGCTCGCGCTTCACCAATGAGATCGACCGCGCTCTCAAGGACGCCGAAGCCGTTGTCGTGCTGTGGTCGGAGGCCTCGGTCCAATCCGCCTGGGTTCAGGACGAGGCCGCCGAGGGACGCGACAGCGGACGCCTGGTCCCCGCAGCGCTCGGATCGGTCAAGCCGCCGCTTGGATTCAGGCAGTTCCACACCGTCAGCCTCGGCTCGTGGACCGGCGAGGGAACGCCGGAAGGAATCGACGATCTTGTCGCCGCGATAGCGAGCACCTGCGGCTCGGCCGCCGGCGCCGGCGAGGCCGATTCCCCGAAGGCTGCCGAGCCGAAGAGGAAGGTCTCGGTTTGCGTGCTCCCCTTCGTCAACATGAGCGGCGAGCCGGAGCAGGAATATTTCAGCGACGGAATCAGCGAGGACATCATCACCGACCTGTCGAAGGTGTCGGCGCTTTCCGTGATCGCCCGCAACACCGCCTTCACGTTCAAGGGCCAGTCGATCGACGTGAAGGATGTCGCAAGGACGCTCGACGTCAGCCACGTCCTCGAAGGCAGCGTCCGCAAGGCGGGCAACCGCGTGCGAATAACCGCCCAGCTCATCGATGGCGCAGCCGGCGACCATGTCTGGGCCGACCGTTACGACCGCGATCTCGACGACATCTTCGCCATCCAGGACGAGATCTCGAAAGCGATCGTCGATGCGCTCCAGCTCAAGCTGCTTCCCAAAGAGAAGAGCGCGATCGAGAACCGCGGCACGAAGAGCGTCGACGCCTACAACCTCTATTTGATGGCCCGCCAGCAGTGGATCAGCGGGACCTTCGGCGACATCCGGCGCGACGAGGCCATTGTCCGCCTTTGCGAGCAGGCGACCCTGCTCGATCCGAACTATGCGCAGGCCTGGGCGCTCATGGGCTTCGCCAAGCTTGAGCTGCGCTTCTGGCACGGGAAGGATGTGGACGCGCTGGCTGCCGCGGAACGTGCGCTCGAGATCAATCCGGAAATGCCCGAAGCGCTGTGCATCAAGGCCCGCTACCTGGAGGAAGAAGGGCACGGCGAAGAAGCGCAGCGACAGATCCGGACGGCTCTCCAGCTCGATCCCGAATCCTGGGAAGTGAACCGCGAAGCCGCCCGCATGCTCTTCCGGCACGACAATATCCGCGAGGCGATCCCGTTCTTCGAAAAAGCGGCGACGCTGATGGATACCGACTGGCACAATCCATCGATGCTCATCACCTGCTACAACTCGACGGGGGAAGACGCCCTGCTCCGCAAGGCGGCGAAGACCGCTTTGGAGCGGGCGGAGCGTGCCATCGCGAAAGACCCGACCAACGGCCCGGCCCTCGCCGTCGGCGCCTCCGCCTTGTGCATGTTCGGAGATGAGGAACGGGCGAGGGACTGGATCCGGCGAGCGCTTCTGCTCGATCCCGACAACCTGTCGATGCGTTACAACCTGGCCTGCTCGCTTGCTCGAGAATTGGGAGACCCGAAGGGCGCTCTTGAGACTCTGAAGCCGTTCTTCGAGAAGGTGAACAGCCAGATGCACATTCGCCATCTCGAGGTCGATCCCGACCTCAATCCGATCCGCGACGATGGCCTTTTCAAGGAAATGCTCGCCGCTGCGAAGACCCGGCTCGGGATGGATGACCCGGTTATCGACCCCGCGATGCCGTCAGGCGCGTCGCCCGCCTGAATCCTTGCGGCTTGCGGTCGATGGATCGTTGTCGCCGCCCCGGATGTTGTTGCTCCAAACCGAATTAGTTGGAGTATTCCCTTGCGTATCCCCCTGATCCTTCTCGCGTCCGCCGCGGCGCTCGCTCTCCCCGCGTGCAACTCGAACTCCGACCCGGCTTCCTCGAACCAGACCCAGCTCAACGCCGACGACGTCGACGCCAAGAGCCTCGAAAAGCAGCTGATGGCTGCGCTCGACGATGCTCCCAAACATGGGCTGACCAGGGACCTGTTCGTGAAGGCCGACCTTCCGGCCGAGGGCTCCGCGCGCACGCAGGCGCTTCTGCAGGCCGCGAGCGACTATGCTTCCGCGCTCGCCAACGGGAAGGTCGATCCCGCCAAGGTCCGCGACATCTACACTCTGCCTCGGCCGAAGGTGGACGTCCGCCAGGGGCTCGTGCAGGCGATCAAGGACAACAAGCTCCAGCAATGGCTGGACACGCTGGCTCCGCAGACCGACGAATATCGCGCGCTGTCCGACGCCTTCGTCCAGCTGGTGAAGCGCTCGCCCGGCCTTCCCGACGGTGAGATCGGCTCCGGCGGAACGCTCAAGCCCGGGGCCAGCGACCCGCGGGTTCCGGCGATCGTCGCCAACCTGAAAGCGCAGGGCTATCTCCAGCCCGCCGCCGATTCCAAGGCTCCTGCTGCCCCCGCCACGAATGCCGGGCAGCAGCCGCAAGCCGCGGCCTTGCCCACCCGCTACAGCGGAGAGATCGTCAAGGCGGTGAAGCAGTGGCAGGCCGATTCCGGGCTCAAGCCCGACGGGATCATCGGTCCCGACACGATTACCGCGCTCAACGCCAGCCCACGCGACCGCGCCCGCCAGATCGCGGTCGCGATGGAGCGGCTTCGCTGGCTCGACCGCAGTCCCCCGGCGACGCGCATCGATGTCAACACCGCCGGCACCTACCTCGACTATTTCCGCGACGGGCAGCATATCGACCACCGCAAGGTCGTGGCCGGCGAGCCGGGCAAGGAAACGCCGCAGATCCAGGCGCCGATGTTCCAGCTCGTCGCCAACCCGACCTGGACCGTTCCCCATTCGATCGACGAGGAGATGGCCGCCAAGAGCGGAAGCTGGCTGGCGTCCAACGGCTTCAGCCGCAAGGACGGTCAGTGGGTCCAGGACTCAGGCCCCAAGAACTCGCTCGGGATCGTCAAGTTCGACATGAAGGACGATTATGCGATCTACCTCCACGACACGCCCGCCAAGGCGCTGTTCGGCGAGGAGGAGCGGCACCGAAGCCACGGCTGCGTCCGCGTCGAGGATGCGATGGGCTTTGCCCATATGCTCGCCCAGGCGGACGGCATCGACGACAAGTTCACCGAGGCGATGGCGACCGGCAAGGAAACCTTCGTCAAGCTCAACAAGGAAATCCCGGTCCGGCTTATGTACCACACGGCGTATTTGGGCACCGAGGGCCGCCTGCATTTCGTCGCCGACGCCTACGACTGGGACAACGACGTCGCGACCGCGCTCGGCTACCCGAGCAAGGCGCCGTCGAAGCGGACGGTCAAAGCGGAGGATGTCGGGCCGTAGCTTGAGTGCCCGAGCGTAAGCGAAGCTTACGTCGAAGAGGGCTCGAAAGCCGGCCGGCCTGCGAGCGAGCGGCCAAACCGCGAGTGAGACACGACCACCGTCACCCGGGCCACCGAAAATTCTTGCTTTTCAACCAGATCGGCTCATTTTCGACCGATGGGGATCGGCATCTTCGGAGCCGGGGGCTTCACGCGGCAGATCATCGACATGCTGCCGGGCGATGCGGTGATCCTTACCGACGATGGCGGGGCGGATCTCCACGGCATTCCCGTGTTGCGCTTCGATGACGCTCCGGATTGCGACCTGGTCATCGCAATTTCCGATCCGACCCTGCGCAGGCAGGTCGCGTTGCGGTGGCGCCACGGCTTCGGGAGCCTCGTCGCGACAACGGCTGAAGTCTCGCAATTCGCGTCGATCGGCGAAGGTGCAATCCTCTGTCGCCAGGCGATCATAGAATCCGATGTGACCATCGGCCGCCACTTCCACGCCAACATCGGCGCCAGGATTGGCCACGAATGTCGGATTGGCGATTTCGTCACGGTCGGTCCGGGCGCGATGATTTGCGGGCGCTGCACCATCGGCGACGGCGTCATGATCGGCGCCGGAGCGATCATCCATCAGGGCCTGACCGTCGGCGACAATGCCATGGTCGGCATGGGCGCGATCCTCAACAAGGATGTGCCTGCCGCAACCTCGGCCATCGGCAGGCCGGCGAGACTTTTTGGTCAGCGCGAACGCGCCGACGCCACCTGATCCCCCCACCGAGCCACGATAAACCCCCAGGCCGACCGATACTCTGCGGGAGTCACATGCCCGTCGCGGTCGCCGTCCGCGATTTGCTTGAACTCGCCGGCCGCCTTGTCCGCCTCGAAGATCGACAGATAGCCGTCGCGGTTGCCGTCATATTTGGCCAGCGCCCATTGCATCAGCCGCTGGTCGCGCTCGAACAGCTCGATGGCTCGCGGATTGACGAGCTTGTACTCGTCTGCCGGAGCGAAGGCTGCGAGCTGGGCGAACAGCAGTGCGGCGAGCACGGACATTGCGGTTGAACGCTCGAGCGCTCACGCGTTTCCTCAGCTCAGCGCGCTCCGCACCGCCTTGCACAGAGCGTCCGACCGGAACGGCTTGGGAAGCAGGGGGGAGTCGGGAGCGATCCACTTGATCGCGTCGGTCTCGCTATAGCCGGACACGAACAGAATCTTCTGGTCTGGGGCCTGGCTGAGCATCTCGCGGGCGACGTCCGCGCCCGACATTTCCGGCATCACGAAGTCGAGGACGACGAGGTCGGGCCTTCTCTTTGCGAACTCCTTGAGCCCCGTCTTGCCGTCGCCGCAGTGGCGGACGTCGAAGCCTTCCTCCGCAAGCGCCTCCGCGACGAAGCCGCGCACGTCGGGATCGTCGTCGATCACAAGCACGGAGGCGGCGTCGATGGCGACCAGCTCGCCATCCTCTTCGTCGGCGGCATGGTCGGCTTCGGCCACGCCCTGGGCGGCCTTGAAGAACAATTTGATCGCAGTGCCATCCCCCGGCGTCGTGTCGATCCGCGCGGTGCCTCCGGACTGGCGCGCCATGCCATAGACCATCGACAGGCCAAGGCCGGTGCCCTTGCCGATCTCCTTGGTCGTGAAGAAAGGCTCGAAGGCTCGCGACGCGACCTCTTCGGGCATCCCGACGCCGGTGTCGCTGATGCACAGCTCGACATAGTTGCCGCTTTCCAGCTCCGGGTCGCCGTCGACGTGTACCGACCTGGTGACGAACTTCAGCACGCCGCCCTTGGGCATTGCGTCCCTCGCATTGATCGCGAGGTTGAGCACCGCGACCTCGAGCTGGGTCGGGTCGGCCAACACCGGCATCGTCGTCTCGTCGAGGTCGAACTCCTTGGTGATTCCGGGGCCGAGCACGTTCCTCAGGAGCGGGCGCATGTTCTGGATCAGCGGCGCCACATGGACCGGGCGGACCTCGAGCCTCTGCACCCGGCTGAAGGCGAGCAGCTGGCCGGTCAGCCTCGCTCCGCGCTCGGCGGCCGTCAGCGCGTTGGTCGCGTAACGCTTGAGCTTGGCGTCCTCGACCCGCTTGGCGACGAGGTCGAGCCCGCCCACGACGACCGTCAGGAGGTTGTTGAAGTCGTGCGCGATCCCGCCGGTCAGTTGGCCCAGCGCCTCCATCTTCTGGCTCTGGCGAAGCTGCTCCTGGGCCGCCTTGAGCTCGGTGATGTCGCGAGCCTCGAACAGCAGGTAGGTCACCTTGCCGTCGCCGTCCCGCACCGGCTGCACCGCGACGTCGAGGTAGGCGGTCTGGACGCCCGGCCGCTCCATCGTCACCTGGGTGGTGAACGTCTCGCCCTTCGCCGCGGTCTTCACCGCCTGCTTGATCAGCGGCTTGTGCTGCGGATAGGCGCGAAGCGTCGGCGCATCCCAGATCTTGCCGCCGATCGCTTCCCGCGCGTTCCTCGCCCGCCACGGCGCATCCTTCGAGTTCATCTCGACAATCGTGCCGTCCGGAGTGAGGAGGCAGAGCACCTCCAGCACCGCATCGAAGATCGCTCGGAAGCGCGCCTCGCTCGCTGCGAGCTCGTGCGTCCGCTCCTCGACCTGCCGCCGAAGCTCGAGCTCCGCCTCCTTCGCGAGCGTGATGTCGGTCGCCACCCCGATGAAGCCGATCAGTTCCCCGTCCGGCCCGAACCGCGGCGACGACACGCTCTTGAGCCAGCGATACTCGCCGTCCCCGCGCCTGAACCGCGCCTCCAGCGCGAAGGTCTTGCCCGAAGCCTCGCCGGCCAGGCTCTCCGCGACCACCCGCTCAGCATCGTCCGGATGGATCCCGTCGCGCCAGTCATAGCTGCGCGCGAACTCGCGGTCCTCGGTGCACAGGAAGTCCATGTAGGCGTCGTTGACGAAGTCGCGCGTACGGTCGAGCCGAGTCACCCACATCAGCGCCGGCGCGGAGTTGGCGATCCGCTTGAACCGCGCCTCGCTCTCCTTGAGCGCCCGCTCGGCGACCCTCTGCTCGGTCACGTCCTTGACCAGCATGATGATCCCGTCGACGCGCCCGCTCTTGCCGGTCCACGGCACATATTCCGCCTGGATCGCCGCCGGCCCGCGCGTCGGATGGTTGAAGCTCGCGACGAAGAACTGCTTCTCCCCCGCCATCGCCGCGTCGATCAGCGGCTTGCGCTCCGCATAGGTCTCCTCCCCCATCACCTCGCGGATCGGGAGCCCCAGCAGCTCATCGCGGGTCTGCTCGAAATAGTCCGCCAGCGGCCGGTTGAGGAACCGCACCTTCTCGTCGCGGTCGATATAGGCGCACATGATCGGGAGCATGTCGGCGATCGCCAGCATGCCGGTCGCGGTGAACATCTCCGGCGGCATTCCGGGCGGGAGCTGCTCGAGCGGAAGGATCGCGATCTCGGCCTCGTTCGCAGCCGCCCGCGCCCCCGGCGCTTTCTTGATCCCCCCAGTAGCCATGACTCGGAGATTGCGAGATTTTTTGTAAAGAGTCACCTAACTTGCGTAACGTGCGCGCCGCCGAGCGGAATCCGGCCGGATTCCGGGAGAGACGGCAAGCCGCGGCCGACGACCGGCAAAGCCGTGTCGATCGACGTCACGCGATTCACTCGCGTGACGGCACTCCGCGCCGGCCCACACGCCCCCCCCTTTCCTATTAGGATTTCGCCTGCTCCAAACTCGCCGATGAGCGATTCGACACCCCGCGGCGAAATCCCGGATTTCGCCACCCTCGCCGCCGATCCCGAGATCGCGCCCCTCCTCCGCTTCGACCCCGTGGTCCGCAAGGTCAAACGCCCGGACGGCTGGACCCCGGAGCTTCAGCGCGAGCTCATCGCCCGCATCGCCTCGACCGGCACGGTCCAGTCGGCGGTCTGCCAGATGGGCAAGCACGCCACCGGCGCCGAGGCGCTGTACAAGACTCCCTCCGCCGACAGCTTCCGCACGTCCTGGGACGCGGCGATCATCATCGGCCGCCGCCGTAACGGGCTGGATTCCCGCCCGCCGTTCACGGGCGAGGTCCCCGGTATCAACCGGCGCAGCAAGCTCATGGCTTCCTCGGCGATCGCGATGCCGCAGCCCGGGCAGGTCATGAACGAGCATGGCGAGTGGGAGGACGGGGCCTCGCTGATGGGGCGCGTCGGGGAGGCGCAGACCAGCATCTGCAGGAAGCTTCTGGGCTGCCGCCGCCTCTACCTTCAGGAGATCAGCGGCAATGCCGGCAAGCGCGCGGCGTTCGAGATCCTGACCGAGCTTCCCATCGACTGGGAGAAGGCCAGGCGGCTGGAGCCCCAGCCAGACGAGCCGTGGAACAGGGCCAACCAGCGCCAGCCCGACATGATCCTGACCGCCGAGAACGGCTGGTCGGCCGGGGAGGCGGGCTATGGCCCCAATCGCATGGCGGAACTCCGCGAGGCGCTTAACGAGGAGCTAGTTAAGCGGGGCAAAGAGCCGGTGGATTGGACGGCCGAAGAGCACCAAGGCGAAGGCGACAGTCAGGACACTGACACGTCGACTTCGCCGAGAGATGCGTGCCCAGTTCGGCCGACGACCGGCAAAGCCGTGTCGATCGACGGCGCGAATTCACTTCGCGACGGTACGGCCACTTCCCTCAGGACAAGGCCGGGCCGAGGTTGCGGAGGGTTTGACGCAAGCGGTTGAGCAGGCTTAGCCTCTCTCCGCTCGGGGGACAGGGGGATTAGTGCAAAGCGTCCGCAAGCCGGCGGCATCAAAGCCGCGCTACATCATCGACGAACCAGCCGACAAAGACCGCTTTCAAGCACACAGCGGCATTGTTGATGGGATTATCAATAGCATTGTGAACGAGCCGCGTCTGCGGATGATTGCGCTATTGGGACGGTGGGGAACCGGCAAGTCCAGCATTGTTCACCAGTTCGAAAAGCGATTGGCTAACGAGCATTCTGGAAAATACATTATCTTCAAATATGATGCTTGGGCTCATCAAGGCGATCCCTCGCGGCGCTCAATCCTCGAAGAATTGATCTCATTTCTGATCGGAAAGAGGCTAACCCGACTCAAGACTTGGAAGGAAACATTTCAGGAAATCTCCGGAGAACGAGAAGATTCAACAACGAGGAAGCAGTCCAAGCTCACGTGGCTCGCGAAGGTGCTGCTCGTTTTACTTTTGCCTCTACCGTTTCTCATCTCGTTATTAGATTTTGACGTTCTGACAGCTGTTTTTTCAGATAAACCGAGCGGTGTCGGTCGGGCAATACTGATCGCGACCTTGTTATACCTGCTGTTGATGATCAGCATTTTTCCAGTATCCTTTCTTGCCACGAGGAAGTGGAAGTCATTGGCAGCAGACGAGAAGTTCGGGGTACGAATCCAGCACTTCTGGCAAAGTGGCCCTGACATCCTTTCTCTCATTCTGACGCGGAACACCGAAGATTCATCCTCCACAACCGTTCGCAAGCCGCAACCAACCACCATTGAGTTTCGGCGCATCCTCCGTCGCATTATCAGGTCTCAAAAAAGCAGCCGCCTGGTCTTTGTGGTGGACAATCTTGACCGCATCGATCCGCTCGAAGCTCTCGGCATCTGGTCCGTGATGGTTGGTCTCGTCGCTGATGAGACACACAGAGTGTCACCCGAAAAAGAACCATTGCTTATCGTGCCACTGGATAAGCAGGCACTGAGCGAACTGGTAAAAGCCCAGCACAACACGGGCTTCGATAGCGATCAGCTGATTGAGAAGAGCTTTGACGTCATATTTGAAGTGCCCCCACCTGTCTTATCAGATTGGCGCGCCTTCCTCGAACGACAGTTCCGGTTTGTGGAGCTTGCTGATCGAGAGAGTTTCGCAAGGGAGCTGTATTGGGTTGGGCAATATTTCGAACAATGGTGCCGCGCCCGGGATGATGGGCGCATAACACCGAGAAGGATCAACCGATTCTTAAACCAGCTAGTGAGCCTACAGGCGCAATCGGCCGATCGCGTCAGCCCCTCGCTCCTCGCCTATTATGTTGCGAATAGGACCAAAGCGGACGCGGACATTTTAGCTCTCTTGTCAACTGAGAAGCCGGGAAGCGAGATTGGCAATGAATGGCAAACCCAACTCGCCGCTGTCCACTTTGGCGTGCGTGCCGACGATGCAGCCCAAGTTGTCCTCGGAGACGAACTTCGCCGCGCGCTGGACGAGAGCGAGCAGAAAACATTTGACCGAGCGAGAGGCGTTCGTGGCTTTGATGGCGTCCTCGAACGGTACATCGAGACTCCGCCCAAAACTACGGCCGGCCTTGCGGACGCAGCGCCTCTACTCACGCTTGCCAGTTACCTCGCCGCCGCACGGGACGGAATTTCACAAATGGTTTGGGACCGCCTTTGGGTCGCCATTCAGGGTTCGGATGGAGTCAACGTCCAACCAGCAGTTGTCACCAAAGCAGTTGAGGCACTCATTGGATGCGTATCCGCCTCGCTAATAACCAACGGCGCGGACGCTCTCTTGTCCATCGTCGTCACTGCGATCGACAAATCAACGGACGAGAAAGAACTGGCGACTCTTGTAGAAGCTGGATCGTCGATTGTGGCGGCCGTTGGTGAGAAAGCAGGGCGTTTGCCGATAGCGGACATCAACCTCGCGCTTAAGATACTGAAGCATTCCGATGACGATGCTGCCTTCCTTAAAGTAACAAAGTGCGAGGCAACGTATGCGGAGGTCGCCGCACGGCTAATCGACGAGATGGCCACCACTTCATCTTGGGCAGTCCCAGGACGGGCAGCCCTTGTCGGGAGGGAGCCCGCCGCCCAGATCTTCCAAGGGGAGCGCAGTGAATTTTACACGAACCTGGTTGCCGGAATTGGCGAAACTCTCCGGAGCGAAGAAGCACCCGCCGCCGCGAAGACGGCGGCGATAAGACTCTACGCCGAGCGGGTGCACGCAGAACCAGAGTTCAAGGAGTTGGCAGACGAGCTCAAGGCCGACGACACCATCAACGAGTTAACAGACTTGGCGATAAGCAATCCAAAAGTGCCCTTGCTCGGACCGATAACGGCGTTACGCCTGACATATGATGTTGGTTTTGATGACGAGAACGCCGCCCAAGCGCATAGCAAGTTGCTAGAGCCAGTCGACGTGGCTCGGAGCGTTCTAATAAACATCCGAGCAATGAATGATCGAAGCTTTCTACCTCTCTTCAAATCCTTTGATGAAAGCTCCTCAAACCTTTTTGAGTTGTTACCTCCATTGCTTCGCCACGCTGTTGTAAGTGGCAATATTGGCCACTGGGTCGACTCGAAATGGATGATTAAAAACTTCGCAAGCTTTCGGGCGTGGCTAACGGAAAGCCAAGCCAGATCACTGGCGAGTTTGATGGTTCAAATAGAGAACTTTGAGGAAAAAATACTTACAAGTGAGGAAGGTGCATTTGCTGACTACATAAACTATCTGGATAAAGCGCAGGCTACCGACCTCTTGGTCAAGAGGCTTTCCTCGTTCAGTGTCGATGACTGGAAGGAGTTGATCACCGGCCAGTCACCGCTTTGGTCGCGGATCGGCGGAGCCAAAATGCCCCTCCTTGAGCCACAGAGAAAGTCATCGACACTGCATGACGCGCTTACGGCGATTCTGAATGGTCCAACTGGATCAATCGGGTACCATGGCGTTCTCCGCGTCGCCAAACTGCTTCCGTGGCTCAACGATCAATCGAGGGTCGACGTGTTGCGCGCAGGCTTACGCGCAACGGTGGAACGCGGGGACACCGATCTTTTCCTCCTCCTCGCCAAGAATGATCATTTTCGGTCAGAAGCTTCGCGGCGCCCGTTTTTGCGGGATGCGCTTATTACTCTCTTCGATCCTCTTTCTCGTTCGGGAGCGGGTCGAACTTTCATTGAGAGAAATATCGATGCTCTACGCGGCACCGAGACGAGCCTGCTAACCAAGGTACAATGGCGGCTGGGGCGGGCAATAAGGTCGAGGGAGGCGAGTGTACGAGAATGGGCCGCATTCGTCCGAGATAAATTGAGCTAGCGAGTCAGTTCGCGGATGCGCGGAGGTGGCGTTACGCCACTCTAGAATGCAACAGCTCTTCCTGCCAAGTTGGCCTTAGTTGAGCCAAGCCTGGCACGGCCGCTTTTGGTTATCCGGTGCGTTACTCCTATCCATCCTCAACGCCGCAATGGCGTTGCCTGTGGAGCCCTAACCGGCATTACCTCCGCGCCTTCCTCTTCGCATACCTTGCATCGCGCGCCGCCTTCAGCTCGGCCTCCGACTTGGGAGCCGCCGCAGCCGCCTTGGCCGCAGCGTCGGCGGCTTGGGCTTCCTTGCCGGCCTCGCGCTCGGCCTTCTTCGCCGCCGCCTTCTGCGCCTTGGCGGCCGCCTTCTCCTCCCCGGCCGCGATGCGCTCGGCGGCGAGCTTCTCGTCGACCGGCGGGCGCGACTGGAGCTGCTCCAGCGCCTTTTGCTTGGCCTGCGCCGCCTGGGCTGCGCGGTCCTGGAATGTGCTCTTGTAGGTCATGGTGGCGGTGGTCTCCGGATCGGGACTGGGTGCAGTAGATAACGTCTGAGCGGCTTAAGTGACCTGCTCGCCATGCCCCCGGCATGGCTGCGCGGCTCACTCTTCGCCCATGCGCAAAGCGGCGATGAAAGCTTCCTGCGGTATCGACACGGATCCGTACTCACGCATCCGCGCTTTCCCCTTCTTCTGCTTCTCGAGCAGCTTGCGTTTGCGCGTCGCGTCGCCGCCATAGCATTTGGCGGTGACGTCCTTGCGCAGCGCGCCGATCGTCTCGCGCGCGATGATCTTGCCGCCGATCGCCGCCTGGATGGGGATCTTGAACAGGTGGCGGGGGATGAGGTCCTTCAGCCGCTCGCACATGCCGCGGCCGCGCGCCTCCGCATTGGCGCGGTCGACGATCATGCTCAGCGCATCGACCGGCTCGCCGTTGACCATGATGCTCATCTTGACGAGGTCGCCGGGGCGGTGGCCGACCTGGTGGTAATCGAAGCTCGCGTAGCCGCGGCTGATCGACTTCAGCCGGTCGTAGAAATCGAACACGACCTCGTTGAGCGGCAGCTCGTAGGTGAGCTGGGCGCGCGCGTGGGCGCCGGTGCCGACATAGGTCAAATTCTTCTGCACGCCGCGGCGGTCCTGGCAGAGCTTGAGCACCGAGCCGAGATATTCGTCGGGCATGTAGATGGTCGCTTCGATCCACGGCTCCTCGACGCTTTCGATCGCATTGGCGTCGGGCCAGTCGGCGGGGTTGTGGATACTCCGCACCTCGCCGCCGCGAAGGTGGACTTCGTAGACGACGCTCGGCGCGGTGGTGATGAGGTCGAGGTCGTACTCGCGGGTGAGCCGCTCCTGGATGATCTCGAGGTGGAGCAGGCCGAGGAAGCCGCAGCGGAAGCCGAAGCCGAGCGCGGCGCTGGTCTCCATCTCGAAGCTGAACGAGGCGTCGTTGAGGCGCAGCTTGTACAGGGAATCGCGCAGCTTCTCGAAGTCGGCGGCGTCGGTGGGGAACAGGCCGCAGAAGACGACGGGCTGGACGAGCTTGAAGCCGGGCAGAGCCTCCGCGGCCGGCCGCTTGGCGTCGGTGATCGTGTCGCCGACGCGGGTTTCCGCGACTTCCTTGATCTGCGCGGTGATGAAGCCGATTTCGCCGGGGCCGAGCTCTGGCAGGTCGGTGCGCTTGGGGGTGAAGCAGCCGACTCGGTCGACCAGATGCGTGGTTCCGGCGGCCATGAACTTGACCTGCTGGCCGTGCTTGAGCGTGCCGTCGATCACGCGGACGAGGATGACGACGCCGAGGTAAGGGTCGTACCAGCTGTCCACCAGCATCGCCTTGAGCGGAGCCGCGGCGTCGCCCTTGGGCGGCGGGATCCGCTCGACGATGGCGTCGAGGACCTCCTCGATCCCGATCCCCGTCTTTGCCGAGGCGAGGACCGCTTGCGAAGCGTCGAGGCCGATGATTTCTTCTATTTCCTGGCGAACGCCTTCCGGGTCCGCGGACGGCAAATCGACCTTGTTGATCACCGGCACGATCTCGTGGTCGTGCTCAATGCTCTGATAAACATTCGCCAACGTCTGTGCTTCGACGCCCTGGGCTGCGTCGACGACCAGGAGGGCGCCTTCGCACGCCGCGAGGCTGCGCGACACTTCGTAGGCGAAGTCGACGTGGCCGGGCGTGTCCATCAGGTTGAGCTCGTAGCCCTTCCAGTTGAGCCGCACCGTCTGCGCCTTGATGGTGATCCCGCGCTCGCGCTCGATCTCCATATTATCGAGCACCTGCGCGTTGCCCGTCATCTCGCGCGCGGTCAGCCCGCCGGTCGCCTGGATCAGCCGGTCGGCGAGGGTCGACTTGCCGTGGTCGATGTGCGCGATGATGCTGAAATTGCGGATTTTGCTGATGTCAGTCATTTCCCCGCGGGCTATAGTGGCTGCGGAGAAGGGGGCAATCTCATGAAGCGTATTGCAGTTGTGGCAGCGGCCGCGGTTGTCGGGGGAGCGACCGCAGCGCCGGCGCCGGTTGCGAATTACTGGATAGACGTCGCGACGGCGAGCGGGATGGGCGCGGGCATGATGGGCGGCGGCGGCCGGCCGGACATGGGCCAGATCATGAGCATGATGAACGGCGGCGGCGGAGCTGCGCAGCACACGCTCAACCTCTACCTCGCGTCGAAGCAGAAGGCGGCTGCTCCGCAAGCGCAGCATTTGATCCCGCCGGGCCTGCAGATGGGGCCGAGCCTGCCGCTGATCGCGCCCGCGGTCGCGAAGCCGGTCAGGGAGACGTACGGCGCGCCGGGCGAATTGCAGCGGCCCAAGGGGCGGATGCTGATCTATTGGGGCTGCGGCGAGCACACAGGCGCCGGCCAGCCGACCGTGATCGATTTCTCCAAAATCGCGCCTGGCCAGATGCCGCCCGGCTATTCGGCGATGATCGCAGCGGTCAAAGCTGCGCAGCCGCCGCGCCCGGGCCAGTCGGCCAGCTATGGCGAGTGGCCGAACCAGCGCGACTCCCGTCCTGTGCCGTCCAACGCATCGCTGATCGGAGCGCACAAGGTCGAGGGCAATTACACGCCGGCAATCGCCTTCAGCCTCGCGCAGGGGCAAGACTTCATGCCCGGCCTCGGCCTCCGCTCTGCAGGCGCGCTCCCGTCCGGCGCGAACCGCCTGACGTGGACCCCGGCGAGCCAGGCGACGGGTTATGCCTTATCGATGTTCGGATCGTCGGGCGGTAGCGACATGATCATCTGGAGCTCGGGCAACAAGGCCAGCGCTTTCCCGAACATGGACTATCTGACGCCCGCGCAGGTGAAGGGGCTGGTTGCGTCGGGCGCGGTGCTTGCTCCGTCGACGAACCAGTGCACGATTCCGGCCGAGGTTGTTCGAGCCTCCCCGACGGGAATGGTGATGATGATCGGCTACGGTCCGGAGGCCCACTTCTCCGACAAGCCCAAGTCGCCGACGTGGACCGTTCGAGCCCGCTACAAGTCAACCGCTTCGCTGATGCTCGGCATGGAATCGATGTACGGCGATTCCGACAGCGCCCAGCCGCAACAACAGCAGCAACCGAAAAAGAAGAAGCGCGGCTTCGGGCTAGGCGACCTCATCCAGGCGGTCCCGCACTAGGGCGAGCGCCGCGCCCGCCAAAGGATGCGGGCGCGGACCGTCCGTCGAATCCTGACGCCGCTCGGCGGTATCGCCTTGCCTGCCCCGAACCCTCGATTAAGCTCGCCGCGAAATTCCGCGGGGACCCATATTCATGACAAACCTGACCCGACTGTCCGTACTGCTCGCCACCTCTGCGCTCGCCGCCTGCGCGACCGCTCCGCAGCAGCTTGCCGTTGCGCCTCAGCCTCAGCCGGTCGAAGCCGTCGTTCCGGCTCCCGTCGAGCCGGCGCCGCTTCCGAGCCTCGTCCACGAAGTCTCGCTTCCGCACGAGACCTTCACCCTGGACAATGGGCTGACGGTGCTTGTGCACGAGGACCACAAGGCGCCGGTCGTCGGCTTCGGCATCTGGTACAATGTCGGGTCGAAGGACGAGCCCAAGGGCAAGACCGGCTTCGCGCACCTGTTCGAGCATCTGATGTTCTACGGATCCGAGAACGTCCGCGAGCCGATCATGAGCTATCTGCAGAATGTCGGCGCGACCGACTGGAACGGAACCACGTGGTTCGACCGGACCAACTATTTCGAGACGGTGCCCAAGCCGAACCTCGAGCGGACGCTGTTCATGGAATCCGACCGGATGGGCTATCTGCTCGGCGCGCTCGACCAGAAGCGGCTCGACCTTCAACGCGGCGTCGTCCAGAACGAGAAGCGCGAGGGCGACAACCAGCCCAAGGGCCTGGTCGAATATACGGTCCTCGAGACACTGTTCCCCGAAGGCCATCCGTATCACCACAGCACCATCGGTTCGATGGCGGACCTCGACGCGGCCAGCCTCGCCGACGTGAAGCAGTGGTTCCTGGACAAATACGGCCCGAACAACGCGATCGTCTCGCTGTCGGGCGACATCACGGTCGACGAAGCCAAGGCCTTGATGAACAAATATTTCGGAGCGATCGAACGGCGGAAGGCAAACAATCCCGCCCAGGCGGACGTGCCGACCCTGCCCCACGACGTATCGATCGTGATGAAGGACCGGATCCCAACGGTGGAGATCCAGCGCCACTGGGCGGTGCCCGGGCTTCAGTCGCCGCAGCTGGCTGCGCTCGATCTCGGCGCCTCGGTGCTCGGCGGGCTTGCGAGCTCGAGGCTCGACAAGATCCTGGTGCGCGACGAGAAGCTGGCAGTCTCGGTCTCGGCCAACATGCAGCCGTTCCACCGCATCGGCTTCATGGAGATCGATGCCGACGTTAAGCCGGGAGTCGATCCGGCCGTGCTCGAAAAGCGGCTGGACGAGATTGTCGCCGACTATATCGCCAACGGCCCGACCGAGGACGAGCTCAAGCGCGCGGCGACCCAGGTGGTTGCGGGACGGGTTCGCGGCCTGGAGCGCGTCGCGTCGCAGAACAACGCGCTCGCCGAAGGCCTGCTCTACAACGGCGACAGCAATTTCTATCGCCGCCAGCTGGAATCCTATGCGTCGGTGACCCCGGCAGAGGTCAAGGCGGCCATGCAGCAATGGCTCGGCCGCCCGGTGCTAAAGCTGACCGTGGAGCCCGGCGAGCGCCCGCCCTACGTCGAGGCCAAGGCTAAGCCGTCGAAGAAGACCGCCGACATCAAGGTGCCGGTGGTTCATCGCGAGATGCCGCCCGTCGGCGCTTCCGTGCCGCTCGATTTCCCTGACGTCGCGCACACGACCCTGTCGAACGGGATCAAGCTTGCCTATGCGCATCGCGCGGCGGCGCCGGTGACCCAGGTCGGGCTGAGCTTCGACGCGGGTTACGCGGCCGACGCTCCGGGCCGGCGCGGACTTCAGAACATGGTGATGAGCCTTCTCGACGAAGGCACCGCGAAGCGGACGTCGCAGCAGATCGCCGAGGACAAGGAGCGGCTGGGCGCGATCCTTGCGCCGGGCGGTAGCGCCGACCGAAGCACGGTGTCGCTGTCGGCGCTCAGCGCCAACCTGGCGCCGAGCCTCGAGCTGATGGCGGACGTCGTCCGCAACGCCGCGTTCAACACCGGCGACGTCGAGCGTGTGCGCGGCCAGCTGGTCAATGCCGTCCAGGAAGCAAAGACGACGCCCGCAAGCATGGCGCAGCGCGAATATATGCGTCAGCTGTTCGGCGACACGCATCCGTACGGGACGACGGCGATCGGCGACGAGGAGGCGATCAAGGCCTTCACCCGCGACGATCTGATAGCGTTCAAGGATCGCTGGCTTCGCCCGGACAAGGCGGAGCTATTCGTCGTTTCCGACCGCCCGCTCGAGGAGGTGAAGGCGGAGCTGGACCGTGCATTCGGCAACTGGGCGCCGCCATCGGTAGCGGCAGGCCAGAAGCAGTTCGGGACCGTCCCGGCGCGCGCGACTGCCCCGCGGATCGTGTTGATCAACAGGCCCGGATCGCCGCAATCGGTGATCTATGGCGGCGAGATGACCCCGCTGAATCCCCGCGACGATCTGACCGCGAGCCTTGCGGCCAGCGACGTGCTTGGAAGCGGCACCTTCTCCCGGATCAACATGAACCTTCGCGAGGACAAGGGCTGGGCCTATTCGCCCTACAGCATCACCGTCCTTCGCGAGCAGGCGGTGCCCTACCTCATCAGCGCCGCAGTGCAGGCGGACCGGACGGGCGATTCGATCGCCGAGCTGATGAGCATCGTCAACGGCCTGCTTGGGGACAAGAAGATCACCCAGCATGAGCTGGACCTGTCGATCGCGAGCGCCACCGGCGAGTTGCCGGGCCAGTTCCAGACCAGCGACGCGGTTCTGGGAGCGATGGAGAGCAATGCGCTCTATGGCCGGCCCGACAATTATTACGAGCTGATCGCCGACCGCTACCGCTCGCTCACCCAGACCCAGGTCGACCAGGCGCTCGCACAAATGCTCGATCCCAACGCCTTAGTTTTCGTGGTCGTCGGCGACGCGGCCAAGGTGAAGCCGCAACTGGCGAAGCTCGGACTTCCGGTGGAAGAAGTGCCGGCGCGCTAGTCGTCAGTCAGCTCTGCGGACGTTGCCGCCGCCGTTGATTGCGATCGTCGTCTTGGGATCTCCGAGGTAGCGGATTTCGCCGCCGCCCATCACCGCGGCCGCGAGCGTGTCGGAGACGCCGGACAGGATCTTGCCGCCGCCGGTAACGGCTGCGGCAACCGTCACTGCAGAAACGGCGCGCATGTCGATCAGCCCGCCGCCGTCGACCGCGATCGCAATCTCGCGCTGCCTGGCGAAGCCGGGAGCGGCGGTGATGGTCCCTCCGCCCTTGACGGCGGACGGCACGACCTTCGGCACCTGGATTTCGATCCGGAGCGAATAATGGCGCGGACAGCGATCGTTGCAGGCATTGATGATGAGCCGTCCCTCGCCGTCGACCCGGAACGTGGTGAACTGGCTGCTGCCCTCGACGATCGTCACCTGTTCCACCGCGCCGGGGCGAAGGACGACATTGCCGCCGCCGCGAAGCTCGACCTGGCGGAAAGCCTGGACGGGCACGGTCTCGGCCGCGGCGAGCGGAGCAGCCGTCGTGAGCGCGAGCGGGAAGAGCAGAGCGGTGGAGCGCATGGCGTGGACCTTTCGAGGCTTGCGCTACATTTGTAGCGCACCCTCGATGGCCTGTCCAGACCGGGCGTCAGCGTCGGGCTTCGCGCTCCTGAAGCCGCGCCATCCCGTCAACGAAGTCGGCCCATTGAAGGAGGTCAAGGGCCATGTCGGGCGGCTGCCTGACCGCACGGATCCGGATCCCGCGAACGACGGAAGTCCAGGAGAGCCCGGTCGTCTCGGGCTGTTCGGGCTCGGCAGCGCGAGTTGGTAGCGAAATGCAACTCATCCTCGAGCGGATGAGACCGGCAGCGAACGAAAGACAAGGCTGAAAATCGTGGATGGCGGGCCGGTTCGGCGAACGGCATTCCGCGGACGACGAATGGCGCCGCCGCGGTCAGCGGATGCGCGTGACGTGCCCCATCTTGCGGCCCGGGCGAGGCTGGCCCTTGCCGTAAATGTGAACATGGGCGTCCGGATCGGCGACCAGCTCGGCCCAGGTCGCGATCTCGTCGCCGAGCAGGTTTTCCATCACCGCCGATGCACCGACGAGCCGGGTCGAACCGAACGGGAGGCCGCAGATGGCGCGGATGTGCTGCTCGAACTGGCAGGTCACCGCGCCCTCGATCGTCCAGTGGCCGCTGTTGTGCACGCGGGGCGCGATCTCGTTGACGATCGGGCCGTCGGGCGTGGCGAAGAACTCCACCGTGAGGACCCCGATATGGCCGAGGGCGTCGGCTATCCGGGTCGCGACGCGCACCGCTTCGTCGCGGTGGCGATCGACGATCTCGCCGGCCGGAACGGTCGAGCGGCGGAGGATGCCATTGTCATGGTCGTTGAGCGGAAGGTCCCAGGTGACGCTGGCTCCGTCGGCCGAGCGCGCGAGCACCACCGAGAATTCGCAATCGAAGGCGATGCGCGCCTCGGCGACGGCGGGCTGGCGGCCGATCGAGTCCCAGGTCTCGACGATGGATCCGGCCTCGTGCGCCCAGGCCTGGCCCTTACCGTCATAACCTAGCCGGCGGGTCTTCAGGACGAGCGGCGTTCCGAGCTTCTGCTCGGCCGCGAGCGCGTCTGCTTCGCTATCGACCCGGAGCCACGGACCGACCTGGGCTCCAGTGCCCTCGATGAACTCCTTCTCAAGAGCGCGGTCCTGTCCGATCTTGAGCGAGGCAACCCCTGGCCGGAGCTTGGAGGCGATGACCTCGAGCGAGGCGGCGGGGACGTTCTCAAACTCATAGGTGGCGACGTCGACGCTGTCGGCGAAGCGGCGGAGCGCATCGAGGTCGGAGTAAGCGGCGCGCGTGAACTCAGCCGCGACATCCGCGGCGCACGGCGCCTCGCCGGGCTCGAACACGTGGCATTTGTAGCCAAGCTGGGCGGCGGCGACGGCGAGCATCTTGCCGAGCTGGCCGCCGCCGATGATCCCGATCGTGGAGCCCGGCTCGACGATCATTCGGGGGAGTCGGCCACCGAGGCGGTTTGCTCCGAGCGATGCCTTTCGAGCCGTTCGGCGAGCCGTTCGTCCCCGGCCGCGAGGATCGAGGCGGCGAGCAATGCGGCGTTGATCGCTCCCGCCTTGCCGATCGCCAGCGTGCCGACCGGGATTCCGGCGGGCATCTGCACGATCGAAAGCAGGCTATCCATGCCCTTGAGGGACTTGGTTTCGACCGGAACTCCGAGCACCGGAATTATCGTCATCGACGCCGCCATTCCGGGGAGGTGGGCGGCGCCCCCGGCACCGGCGATGATCACCTTGAGCCCACGGCCGCGGGCGGCCCGGGCATATTCATAGAGGCGTTCCGGAGTGCGGTGGGCGGAGACGATCTTCGTTTCGTGGGCGACTCCGAGGCTGTCGAGCATCTCGGCGGCATGGACCATCGTGTCCCAGTCGGACTTGCTGCCCATGATGATTCCAACCTGGGGAGCAGTCACTCTTCGCCTTCCTGATCGCGGTCGCGGAATGCGCCGTTTAGGGTCGCCACCCGCTGTTCGCAATCGGGACAGTCGGATGACTGCAATTCACCTGCCCCTAATTTGGCGTTATCCACAGCCGGTGAAGGATGGGGGCATGGAGTCGCCGGGTGCCGAGGCGTTCGAGGAAATCGAGCGGCTGCGCGAGAAGATCGCCCGGCTGGAGGAACGAGTCCGCCAGCTCGACGCGCTCGCCCACCAGGATTCGCTGGTCCACGTTCCCAACCGCCGAGGCTTCATGCGCGAGCTCGAGGCGCTGATCGCCCGGGTCAGCCGCTACGGCGAAGGCGGGGCGATGCTGTTCGTCGACATCGACGGGCTCAAGCGGATCAACGACAGCTTCGGCCACAAGGCCGGCGACGAGGCGCTGATCCACGTCGCCAACGCGCTTGCAAGCGGAGTGCGCAAGAGCGATTGCGTCGCACGGCTCGGAGGCGACGAGTTCGGAGTGCTTCTCGTCCATGCCGACGAGGAGACCGCTCGCGAAACTGCCGGGCGGTTGAAAACCCTGATCGACGAACACGAGAGCCATTGCGACGGCAACCGGCTTCCGCTCAGCATCGCAATCGGGGTGACGATGGTGGCCGCCAATGACACGACCGACGCGGTGATCGCACGGGCCGACCGGGCGATGTACGCGGAAAAGTCCGCGGCGGCCTAGCGCTCGTTCAGATAATAGGTTTCGACGAGCCTGAGGTCGTCGTCGAGCTCGTAAACCAGCGGCTGGCCGGTCGGGATTTCGACCCCGACGACCTCTTCGTCGCCTAGCCCCGACAGATGCTTGACCAGGGCGCGGATGGAATTGCCGTGGGCGCTGATCAGCACCCGTTGCCCCGACCTCAGCGCAGGCGCGATGGCTTCGTCCCAATAAGGCAGGACGCGCTCTATCGTATCCTTGAGGCTCTCGGTCGCCGGCACCTCGACCCCCGAATAGCGGCGGTCGCGGCTGACGTTGTACGGGCTGTCCGCCTCCAGCGGCGGCGGCGGGATGTCGAACGAGCGGCGCCAGATCTTGACCTGCACCTCGCCGACCTTCTCGCGCATCTCCTGCTTGTTGAGCCCGGTCAGCCCGCCATAGTGGCGCTCATTCAACCGCCAGTGCTTGAAGACAGGAAGCCAAAGCCGGTCCATCGCCTCGAGCGCAATGTCGAGAGTCAGGATCGCACGCGTCAGTACGCTGGTGAAGCAGACGTCGAACTCGAAGCCCTTCGCCTTCATCAGCTCACCGGCGGCGGCCGCCTCGGCGACTCCCTTTTCCGACAGGCCGACGTCCCACCAGCCGGTGAATCTATTCTCCAGGTTCCACTGCGACTGGCCGTGACGGACCAGGACCAGCCTAGGCATCGACCCTCTCGGCCTTCGGCTTCTCCGTCCTCGCCTCCTTCAACGCCGGAAGCAGCGCGTGGAGCGAATCGAGGCAGGCGCGCGCCAGGTGCTTGGAGCGCTCCGGGCTCCAGCCGTAGACGTCGTCGGGAAGGTCGAAATTGTCCTTGAACGGCATTTCGAGAGTCATGGACACGCAGCCGTAGCGCTCCGCCAGCTGGGTCGTGGACATCGACATGTTCGCTTCGCCGGGCTTCGGAATCTCATAGCCCTGGCGGGTCTGGAAATCGGGCGACAGCCGCTCGAGGGTCTCGCTGAACGCGGCGAAGAGCCGCGACTGGCGGTCGCTGAGCGACGGGATACCCTCAAATCCTGCGAGGAAGTTGGCGGGGATCGCCTCGTCGCCGTGGATGTCCATCGCAAAGTCCACTCCGGTTTCGTCCATCGCATTGCGGACGCACAACACTTCCGGGCTCTTGTCGGCCGAAGGCGCGTGCCATTCGCGATTGAGGTTCACGCCGACGGCATTGGTGCGAAGATGGCCGCGCCGCGACCCGTCCGGATTCATGTTCGGGACCACCCGGAAGGTGCATTCCTTGCGGAGCACGCGAGTAACCGGATCGTCGAGATCGGTGAGCTTTTCGAGGGCGCCTTCCATCCACCATTCAGCCATGCTCTCGCCGGGGTGCTGGCGGGCATAGAGCCAGACGTTCACCGGACCCTCGCCCATCGTCAGGCAGTCGATGTCCTGCCCGTCGAGCGACTTGCCGAGCGAGGCGTAATCGACCCCCGGAAGCGACGCGACGGAGGTCACCAGATCGTGATGCCGTTCCATCGAATAAGGCGCGAAATAGGCGACCCAGACGACATCGGTGCTCGGCGTGAAGCGGATGGTGAGTACGCCGTCCGCATAGCTGGTGCCGTCGGCCCGGACCCATTCGTCGCGGTCCGCCGAGATGCAGGCGCGATAGTCGGGCCAACCGTGCGGATAAGCGGAGCCGCCGCAATTGGTGATGCGCAGCGTCAGTTCGCGGCCCTTGCCGCCCGCGACGCGGAAATAGAACCACTGGTAGAAGTCGCTCATGTGGTCCTTGACGATCTCCAGGTCGGCGGAGCTTCCGTCCTGCTTCACGACGCGGATGTTGCCTGCGTCGAACGCGCTAGAGATGGTGAGGGTCATCGGGTCCTTGCCGTTGGGGCGTTTGTGTTGGCGCAGGCTGATAGTGCGGCGGTGCGGATGAGGCAAACGGCAGCGGCGGCGCAAGCCGCCGCGCAGCCCGTTTGACCTGTGCCGGGGACGGACCTAGGCGGCGAACTCGGGGTAGGAGTCGACCAGTGAAGCCATTGACGCGTGGGCGCCGTGCAGTCGCCAGGATCGCGATTGCCGGGGCAGCGATCGCCTGTTCCTCCATCCTGGTCGCGCAAGTCGAGCACAATATCCCGACCAAGCCCTATTCGGTGGACGAAAGCTATCTGACCGGATTCAAGTGGCGGAACATCGGGCCGAACCGCGGCGGCCGCTCCATCGCCGTTGCGGGCAGCGCGTCCCGCCCCAACGAATATTATTTCGGCGCCGTTGGCGGCGGACTTTGGAAGACGATCGACGGCGGGACGACCTGGAAGCCGGTCACGGACGAAGGTGTCGACAATAGCGCGGTGGGCGGGGTCGCCGTGTGCGAGACCAACCCCGATATCGTCTTTTTCACAACGGGCGAGACCCAGCTTCGCGGCAACATCATGCCCGGCAACGGCGTCTACAAATCCACCGACGCAGGAAAGACCTGGAAGAACGTCGGACTGAAGGAGGTGCGCAACTTCTCGCGGGTGCGAATCGACCCGAAGAACTGCAACACCGTGTTCGTCGGCGGCTTTGGCCATTACGGCGCCGAGAACCCCGAACGCGGAGTTTACAAGAGCACGGACGGCGGCGCGACCTGGCGCAAGGTGCTTTACCGCGACCCGCGATCGGGCGCAGTCGACATCGCGATCGACCAACGCAACCCGAAGGTCATTTACGCGGCGCTTTGGGAAGCGTGGCGCAAGCCTTGGGCAATGAGCTCGGGCGGGCCGGGCAGCGGCCTCTTCAAGAGCGTCGACGGCGGCGAGACCTGGACCGAGTTGACACGCAACCCGGGACTGCCCGGCGGCCTGATCGGCAAGATCGGAGTGAGCGTGTCGCCGGTCGACAGCTCGCGGGTCTATGCAATAGTCGAGAACAAGGACGGCGGGGTCTTCGTCTCCGATGACGCCGGCGCAACGTGGCGCCGGACAAACGACAAGCGCGATTTGAGGCAGCGCGCCTTCTATTACACGCGCATCTATGCCGACCCGAAGGTCAAGGATCGGGTCTATGTACTCAACGTCCAATTCTTCCGATCCGACGATGGCGGTAAGACGTTCAAGAAAAAGATCCGAGTGCCGCACGGCGACAATCACGATCTGTGGATCGCGCCCAACGACAACCAACGGATGATCGAGGGCAATGACGGCGGCGGCACGGTCAGCGTCAACGGGGGCGAGACCTGGACCGAGGAGGACTATCCGACCGCTCAGATCTACCGCGTCACGATCGACAAGCACTTCCCCTACTTTGCGTGCGGAGCCCAACAGGACAACACGACGATTTGCGTGCCGAGCAAGGACTGGCGGCACATGAACGCGCTCGGCCAGTACGGCTTTTCGCCCGGCGGGGGCGAAAGCGGCTACATCGCCGCCGATCCCCACAATCCGAACATCTATTATGCCGGGAGCTATGGCGGCGACCTCGATCGGTTCGACTATTCAACGGGCCAGACTCGGGCGGTGAACATCTGGCCCGACAACCCGATGGGCTATTCGGCAAGCGACATAACCGAGCGCTTCCAGTGGACCTATCCGATCGTCTTCGATCCCCAGGACAACGACACGCTCTACGCGGCTTCGCAGCATGTGTGGCGCACAACGAACGGGGGCCAGAGCTGGGAGAAGATCAGTCCGGACCTGACCCGGCACGAGCCGTCCACGCTGGCTGCTTCGGGCGGGCCGATCACTCTCGACCAAACGGGCGTGGAGACGTTCGCGACCGTGTTCGCCCTGACACCCTCACGGCTGGAGCCCGACGTGATCTGGGCGGGCTCCGACGATGGGCTGGTCCACATCACCCGCGACAACGGGCGTAGCTGGCAGAATGTGACTCCGACGAGCTTCCCGGAATATCTGAAGATCACGACGATCGAGGATTCGCCGAGCCGGCCTGGGACGGCATTCCTGACCGGCAATCGCTTCCTTCTCGACGACCTTCGTCCGTACGTTTTCAAGACCAGCGACTATGGCCGGACCTGGGTGCCGATCACCAAGGGCATACCAGCGGACGAAGTCGCACGATCGATCCGCGAGGATACGACGCGCCCCGGCCTGCTGTTCATGGGAACCGAGCGGGGCGTGTGGGTTTCGTTCGACGATGGGCGGAGGTGGCAGAAGCTGCAGCGCAACCTGCCGACGACGCAGGTCGCCGATCTCGCCGTGACTGATCACGATTTGGTCATCGGCACTCACGGGCGCTCTTTCTGGGTGCTCGACAATATCGACGTGCTTCGCCAGATCGGGCCTCGCACCGCCCGCGGCAACGTGCAGTTGTTCAAGCCCGCGCCCGCCGTCCGCGGCGTCGATCCGGGGGTCGCCATCGATTATTACCTGGCGCGCGAGCCGCGAAAGCTGACGCTCGAGATCCTCGATCCCGCCGGCAAGGTGATCCGCTCGTTCGAAGGCGCCGTCGAAGAAAAGAAGAAGGACGAGAAGGAAGCCGCGGGCGACGAGGAGGACGAGGACGAAGATCGCGCGCCGCCGAAGCCCGGAATGAAGAAGGGCCTCAACCGCTACACCTGGGACATGCATTATCCCGGCTATACCGAGTTCAAGGGCATGGTGCTGTGGGCCGGACGCAACCGCGGTCCGCTGGCGCTTCCCGGCATGTACCGGGCGCGGCTGAGCGTCGACGGGCGGGCGCAGACGCAGCCTTTCGACATCCGAATCGACCCGCGTGTCCGCGGCGTCACCCAGGCCGACCTGCAAAGGCGTTTCGACCTGGCGCTACAGATTCGCGATAAAGTCAGCCAGGCGAACGAGGCCGTGCTGCTGATCCGCGGGATCCGCAAGCAGATTGCCGACGACCTTTCGAAAACCAACGATCCGGCGGTTGTGGCTTCGGCGCAGAAGCTCGACCAGCGGCTCGCTGCAATCGAGGGCGAAATCTACCAGGTCCAGAACCGCAGCAGCCAGGACCCGCTGAACTTTCCAATCAAGCTCAACAACAAACTCGCGGCACTGGGCGGCGTGATCGAAAGTGCGGAAGCCGCGCCGACCGACCAGTCGCTGCAGACGTTCGCGCAGATGTCGCAGCAGCTGGACCGGCAGCTCGCCGCGCTCGAGCAGGCGCTTGGGCAGGAGCTGCCACCGCTGAACGCCGAGCTAAAGCGGGCCGGGATGGCGCCGGTCGAGCGGCGACCGGAGCCGGCGGTCGAGCAGGGAACGGCGCTGAAGGACGGCCTCTTCGCCCAGGAGGAAGAGGAAGAAGAGAAGGAGTGACGACCCCAGCTGGCGGGGTCCGCCGCTAGCTTGCGGTGTTGCTGGCCCTGCGGCCGCGCTGCAAACCGCCCCTCCCCGGCTGCGGTGATTTCAGCAACTGGATGGTTCGCAATGGGTGGGCAGCGGACACTTCTCGCCATAATGTTCAGCAATGGGCACAGCGCTGCAGCGCATTTCCACTCTGCTTTCGAAGGGCAACGGCAAGCTCCGTTCGACCGATTGGTGGGCCGTCTCCATCGAGCTGGTCGTGGTCGTCGTCGGAATTCTGATCGCCTTCGAGCTTACCAATTGGGGCGAGCGTCGGCAGCGGGCCTCGCAAGAGCGGCAGCTGTGGCAGCGCATCGAAGAGGAGGCGCGCGGGGATTATGCCGTGCTTGAAGCGGCGCGAAATCAACATCTCGAGAGCGTCGCGAACTATCGGCTTCTCGCCCGCGCCGTCACCGATCCGGTCGCTCACAAAGCCTACCACCGGCAAGGCGATTCCCAGTGCAACCTTCTTCGCCTGCCCGCAGTGCAGCGCCACTCAGCCGGTGCCGGCGGCCTGGCTGCCGGTGAGCGTGCCGAGCAGATCAGTGACGAGAAATTGCGCCTGCTGCTTCGGCAAGCCGATGCGAACCGAGCCTTCTCTGACAGCCAGCTCGTCTTTTTCCGCGAAGGTTTTCAGCGTTACGCCGCGGTGATCGAGCCGCACATGCCATGGCAGATGGGCGGCGGGGGAGCGGATACGTTCCGCTGCGGGGTAAACGTCGACACGCTTCGTGCTGACCCTGCTGCCGTCGCACTCCTGCCTAAGCTCGCTCGTGACCAGGCGCAGTTCGCGCACTATCGCGAGCTGGAGCTCAATGCCACGAGGGCGGTAATCGAACGTGTGTCTTGCCTGCGCGCCGGCAGCTGCAAAGACTGATCTCGTGGAGGCCCCTTTCGGGTCGCTCGTCAGAAGACAGGAATAGTCATGAAAAAAATTATGGTCGGCGTCTTGGTGGTGTCGGGGTTGCTCGCCGTCGCGGCGGGGATTGAGGCATGGCTAGCGCCGCCTGGATATTTCTCCAGCCTGCCTGCTGCTGCTCCTGCCGCCCCCGCAGCGCCTCCCGCTCCTGCCGCTCCTGCCGCCCCGGCGGCACCCGCGGCTCCGGCGGCTCCCGCGGCTCCGGCCCTTTAGGGCGCAGCGTCCGAAGCTTCGGCTGGCATTGCTCGGCGCGCTTCGCTAGCGCGCTGAACTCATGTCGAAAGTCCCCGTCCTCGTCACCGGCGGCGCCGGTTACATCGGAAGCCATGCAGTCCTAGCGCTCAAGGACTCCGGCTGGCCGGTCGCAATCATCGACGACCTGTCCAACGGCAGCCGCATCGTCGTGCCCGGGGACGTCCCCTTCTACGAAGGCAATATCGCCGACCGCTCGCTGGTCGAGCGGATCCTCGCCGAGCAGAAGATCGGCGCGATCATGCATTTCGCCGGCTCGATCGTCGTTCCCGAAAGCGTCACGAACCCGCTCGCGTATTATGGCAACAACACCGTCGCGACCCACGCGCTGATATCGGCGGCGGTCGCGGGCGGAGTGCGCCACATCCTCTTTTCCTCCACGGCGGCGGTCTACGGCGCGCCGGAAACGATTCCGGTCGACGAGGATGCCGCAAAGGCTCCGATCAATCCCTATGGCGCGTCGAAGCTGATGACCGAGTGGATGCTCGCCGATTGCTCGGCCGCCTACGGCTTCAACTATGGCGCGCTCCGCTACTTCAACGTGTCCGGTGCTGACCGCGAGCTTCGTTCAGGACAGATCGGCAAGGGATCGACCCACCTGATCAAGATCGCCGTCGAAGCGGCTACCGGCAAGCGCGACCATGTCGACGTGTTCGGCAGCGATTATCCGACGCCCGACGGCACCTGCATCCGCGACTACATTCACGTCAGCGACCTAGCCGATGCGCACGTGCTCGCGCTCCAGCGCCTGATCGACGCGCCAGACGAGAACCTGCTCTTGAACTGCGGCTACGGCCGAGGCCTGTCGGTCCTGGAAGTGCTCGACGCGCTGGACCGCCAGCTCAACGAGCCGATCAGGCGCGAGATGAAGCCGAGGCGGGCGGGCGACCCGCCGGCGTTGGTCGCGGGCAACGCGAGACTGCTCAAGGCGCTCGCCTGGACTCCGCGCTTCAACGACATCGAGACGATCGTTCGCGACGCGCTCGAATGGGAGCGCAAGCTGGAGACGATCCAGGCGGCCACCTAGGCCTTGCGGATTTTCGAAGGGTCGTCGTTGCTGACGAGGATCGCAATTTCGTCGCCGGCCTTCAGCTGGTAAAATTCGTCGTCGCGGCCGTCGAACCTGAGCTCCCCGAAATGTTGGGCGCCGTCCTGCGGAGCCGTGTAGCTCACCTGCACCACGGCCTTGCCGGAGACCACCTTGTTCCGCTTCTCCTTCACCGTCGTCCACTCGTCGGTGGAGTTGCACGAATCGGTGATTCCGCGAGCGACCGTATGGCCATCCTCTTCGGTCGTCGTTTCAGTGAAGTCGCACTTGCGGTCGATCATCACGATCGAACCTTTGACCTCCTTGTAATTCACGCCGCGGTCGATCGTCGCATAGATGCCGACGCCGGCAACCACGACCATCGTGAAAGCCATTCCGCGCAAGGAATAAATCATGACCGAGCCCCGCAACTCAACAAAGTTCGGGCGCAGAGTAAGCGAATGAGGATTACAAATTGGTAATCGCGGGGCGTTTAGACATTTTTTTACCGCTGAACTGCTAGGTCACGGCAAATGGGGCGGACCTGGCTATTCACTGTCTTCCTGTTCGGCGCGATCATGTCGTGCGTGGCGAATCTTCCGTCAGGCGGATCGCACCGAATCGCGCGTGAAACCGTCGCGAGCGACACGAGACTTTCGCACACGGATTCCTCGGGCGATGAAAGCTCCGACGAAAGCTATGGCGGCAACGCGGTTACGCTGGATCGCCATTGGGACGGCTATTTCTATGCCGACGCCGAGGTCAACGGGCAGCGGATACATTTCCTGGTCGACACCGGTGCGAGCGTGATCGCCCTGTCGCGCGACGATGCGCGCCGCGCCGGCATCGCGACCTCGATCGGAATGCCCGGCGTCGTCGGCGAAGGTGCAAGCGGCGACGTCCATGGGGAAGTCGCGATGCTCGACCGGGTCTCGCTCGGTTCGACGACCGCCCGCGACATGCAGGCGATCGTGCTCGACGGCGGTTCGCAATCGCTGCTCGGCCAGAGCTTCCTCAGCAAATTCGCGTCGGTCGAGATTCACGGCGACAGGATGGTCCTCGAATAGAGGATCAACCTCCGGTCGCGCCCAGTGGCCGCTTGGTAGAATCACTTGCGCGGGGGCGCGGCTTTGCCGACATCCGTGCAGCCATCACCCAAGCTGCAGGATTTTCGCGCGGATGAAATCGATCAAGCTGATGCTCGCGCCGCTGGCGCTCCTCGCCGCGGCCGCAGCGCCGGCGCCCCAGGCCGCGGACCCTGCAGCGGCGCAGCGAGTCCGCGCCGACGTCGAGTTCCTTGCAAGCGATCTCCTGGAAGGCCGCGACACCGGGTCCAAGGGCTATGACATCGGCGCGTCGTACGTGGCCTCGCAGTTCCGGGCGATCGGGCTGAAGCCCGGCGGATCGGACGGCGGGTGGTTCGAGCCCGTTCCGTTCCGGCGGACCACCCATTCGGCGCCTCCGGCTGCGTCGATGACCATCGGCCGCGATACCGTCGCGCTTACCCCGAGCGTCGACTTCGCGGTGCGGCCGAGCCTGACCGAGCAGGTCCGCACCGTCGATGCGCCTTTGGTATTCGTCGGTCACGGGGTGAGCGATGCGCGGCTGGCCATCGACGACTATGCGGGGCTCGACGTTCGCGGAAAGATCGCGGTTGCCATCGAGGGCACCCCCGGCGGGCTTGCGAGCGAAGTGTCGGCGCATCTCAATTCGTACAAGCAGGCGACCGCCGCGGCCCATGGCGCCGCGGGGCTGATCGAGATTGCGAGCACAGGCAGCCGGCCGAACTTCAACCTGCTGTCCTATTACGACCGGCCCGTCATCGACTGGGTCGATCCGAGCGGCAAGACCAAGAGCCAGTCGACCAACCTCGGCCTCGTCGCTGCAATCTCAAGGAGCCTGGCCGACCGCATCTTCGCAACAGGCGGAAAGAACCTCCCGAAGATCCTGGCAACCGCAAACAAGCCTGGAGCGATGAAGGGGTTCGACCTGCCGGCCCGATTGAAGCTCAGCGACAAGATGGAATGGAAGGATCTCAGCAGCCCCGAGGTCATCGGCGTGCTTCCCGGCACCGACCCGGCGCTGAAGGACCAGTATGTCGTGCTGATGGGGCACCTCGACCACCTCGGCGTAAAGACTGCCGCCAAGCCGGGGGAAGATGGCATCTACAATGGCGCGCTCGACAATGCGGCGGGAGTCGCGACCATGCTGGAGGCAGCGCGCCAGTTCGTTGCCTCGGGCAAGCCGCCGCGCCGGTCGGTGCTGTTCATCGCCAACACCGGCGAGGAGAAGGGGCTTCGAGGAGCCGATTATTTCGCGGCCCACCCGACGGTTCCGTCGACCAGCATCGTCGGCCTTGTCGATCTCGACATGCCCCTCCTGCTCTATCCGTTCACCGACGTGATCGCATTCGGAGCCGAACATTCGACGGTGGCGAAGACGGTCGCCGAGGCTGCGAGCGCGATGGGAGTCGCGGTTTCGCCCGACCCGATGCCGGAAGAGACGATCTTCGTGCGGTCCGACCATTACCGCTTCGTCACCCGCGGCGTTCCGGCGATTCTGCTGATGACCGGCTTCGCCAATGGCGGCGCGCCGATCTGGAAGGACTTCCTGTCCAACGCCTATCACAAGCCCAATGACGACTTGAAGCAGCCGATCCTGTGGGACCAGGGTGCGCGCTATGCGGAGCTCAATTACCGCATATCGAGGGCGCTTGCGGACGCCGACCAGCGCCCCTTATGGTACCAAGGCGATTATTTCGGCGACACCTTCGCCCCCGGGCAGCCGCGGGCGGAGCGCTAGCCGAGCTTGACTTGAGGCGGCTCTCCCCATAGTGGAGCCGCCGGTTTTTCAAGAAACCTCCCGATATCCAGATATTCGAAAGACGAGGCGGCGCGCCCGATGAAAATTCGCAATTCCCTGAAGTCGCTGAAGGGCCGGCATCGCGATTGCCGAGTCATCCGCCGCCGCGGCCGAGTGTACGTCATCAACAAGACGAACCGCCGCTTCAAGGCTCGTCAGGGCTAACCGGTCTGGCTTGCGCAGCTTCGCGCACGCACCCACATCGTCAGCACCCGGACCGGCGCTTATTCGGCACCGACCGCTTCACTGCGGGTTCACGTCGTTTCGGCTACAAACCGAGCCTAGGGAGTAGTGCGTGATGAGAAGGTTCTGGATTGCAGCAGGAGTGGGGGCGATAGCCGCGCTCGGCCTTGCCGCAGCCGCGGCAGCCCAGGCGGCCGCCCCCGAACAGAAAGCGCAGGCGACGCCAAAGGGCTGGAGCTACCAGCTCGACAGCAAGGGCAACCGGATCCCGAAGGGCAAGAAGGTCACCAACCCCGACGGAAGCTGGCGCGAGGAAATCCCCAACGGCAAGTGCAAGACGATCAAGGAAATGTCGTCGAAGGGCGAGTATCGCGAGACCCACGACTGCAGCCCCGCCGCCTAGGGCGGAGCTTCACTCGCCGCTTGAGTTGGTCACAGGCTCGGCTCCCGCCTCGTCGCTCTTGATCACGCATTTTGGTAGGCCGACCGCGGCAACGTCCTTGCAGTCGCGGACCTGCGCGCTTCCGTCCGGCCCGATGAAGATCGCCCAGTCGCGTCCGTCGGCACAGCTCGCCATCCAGATGTCCAGGTTCTTGTACTCGCCGACATAGCCGGTGCGAGTCACCCGCTGGCAGCGGGCGCCGGTGTCGTAGATCGCCCGCTTCAGCCCGATCGCCCGGTTGAGGCCGCTGGCCTTGTGAAGCTGTTCCTGAGCCTCGCTGTGGACCTTGATCTTGGTCGGCGGAGCACTGGGCTCCGAATTGCAGGCCGTCAGGCCGATGGCCCCGGCGAGCGCGAAAACTGCTGCAATTCGCATTCGTCCCTCCTCGATCAATCCGTGTAGCGGATGGCGACCTTCGCGGCGGCAGCCTTGGCTCGTTCGACAGCTTCCTCGACTGTGCTTCCGCGCGCGAGAGCAACGCCCATGCGCCGGTTCTTCAACGTCTTTGGCTTGGCGAAGATGCGAAGGTCGACCGGCTTTCCGGTGTCGCCGAGCGCAAGTGCCTCGCCGATCCCCTCATAACCGAACTCATCGCTCTCCTTCGAGGCGAGAATGACAGCGGACGCGGACGGGCCCGTGACCTCGATTGCAGGAATCGGAAGCCCCAGGATCGCCCGGACGTGAAGCTCGAATTCGTTGGGATATTGCGAGATGAGCGTGACCATCCCGGTGTCGTGCGGGCGGGGAGAAAGCTCGGAGAAGATCGCCTCTTCACCGCGAATGAAGAATTCGACGCCGAAAATGCCATGGCCGCCGAGCGCCTCGACCACGCGCTTCGACTGCTCCTGCGCAGAGACGAGCGATGCCTTCGGGACATGGGCGGGCTGCCAGCTTTCGCGATAATCGCCGAGCTCCTGCCGGTGCCCGATCGGAGCGCAATAGAGCACGCCGTCACGGGTCGAGACAGTCAGGAGCGTGATCTCGCTGTCGAAGCGAATGAATTCCTCGACGATGATCCGAGGGCGGTCGCCGCGCATCTTCTCGACCGCATAGTCCCAGGCTTGCTCGACCTCGGCGAAGGTCGTGGCTGTGCTCTGCCCCTTGCCCGAGCTCGACATGACCGGCTTGATCACGCACGGCAGGCCGACCGCTTCGGCCGCCGCAACCGCCTCCTCGCGGCTTTCGGCGAAGCGATATTGCGAAGTCGCAAGCCCGAGCTCGCGAGCGGCGAAGTCGCGGATGCCGTCCCGGTTCATCGTCAGCTGCACCGCCTTGGCGGACGGGATGACGCGCCAGCCTTCGCTCTCGAGATCCGCCAGGGTGGCGGTGTCGATCGCCTCGATCTCCGGCACGATTGCATCCGGCCGGTGCTTTTCGACCGCCGCCCTGAGTGCCGCCCTGTCGAGCATTGGGAACACCTCGAACGCATCGGCCATCTGCATCGCGGGGGCATTGGCATAGCGGTCGCAGGCGATAACGCGGCAGCCGAGCCGTTTGGCTGCGATGGTCAGCTCGCGGCCAAGCTCGCCGGAGCCCAGAAGCATCAGGCTGGCAATATGCATCGCGCCGCGCCTATCGTGTCTCCGGCAAAAGACAAGGAAACCCCATGCGCCGACTGCTGCTGATACCCGCCCTCGCGCTGATCGCCGCCGCGCCCAAGCCGCCGGTAACTCCGAGCGAGATCATTGCCGCTGCGCCGGAAAGCGCGTGGCAGACGATCCCCGCCGATGACCTGTTGGTCATGAACCTTAAGAAGGGAGGGCGGATCGTAATCCAGCTCGCCCCCGGCTTCGCTCCGGTCCACGTCGCCAACATCCGCGCGCTCGCCAAGGCGCAATGGTGGGACAAGGCGGCGATCTATCGCGTGCAGGACAATTATGTGGTCCAGTGGGGCAAGAACGAAAGCACCGATCCCCTCCCCGCCGCGGTCGTTGCGAAGCCCCCGGCGGAATATGCGCGCCCGACTGAAGGCTTGGCGATTCATCCTCTCGGCTATCCCGATGCCTATGCACCGGGGGCAGGTTTCGCCGGCGGCTGGCCGATCGGTTACGACAGCAAAAGCGGCACCGCCAACCTGGTCCATTGCTACGGCTATGTCGGGGTCGGGCGCGACCTGGATCCCGACACCGGCACCGGCGGCGAGCTATATGCGGTTATCGGCCATGCACCCCGGCACCTAGACCGCAACATCGCGGTCGTCGGACGGGTGATCAGCGGCATCGAGGCGATGAGCAGCCTTCCGCGCGGGACGGAAGCGCTCGGCTTCTACAAGGAGCGGACGCAGGACGTCCCGATCGCATCGGTGCGGCTGGCAAGCGACATTCCGGCGGGCGAGCGCCCTTCGTTCCAATATATGGACACGAACAGCGCAGCCTTCGCCGACTATGTGCGCGCGCGGGCCAATCGCAAAGACGACTTCTTCATCCGCCCGGCGGGCGGAGTCGACCTTTGCAATGCCTCGGTGCCGATCAGGCGGCCGCCTGCCGACTGACGCGCTTACGCCGCCCAGGCCTGCTGGTGGTGCGCGTTCTTGTGAAGGATGATGACCGGCCGTCCGTGTGATTGCGTGCTGGCTTCCGCGAGCGGCAGGGCCGTCGCACAGAAGGCGCATTCGGCCGAGATCCGGCCGATGATCCACTGGGTCCGGCCGCAGCCGGGACAATGGTTGACCTCACGTTCGCGGTAAACGGCGTGGTAGCCACGAACCGTCGGATGATAGGTCTCGTTCTGGCCTGTAGTGGCAGGCATAAGCGCGTTCCTTTCGGAGCAGGTGAACGACCGAAAGCATCCGCGGTTGCATCCCGGCCCAAAACGGGACGGACGGTAAGCGCTTCGTTTACGATGAATTGGGGCGGCGTCTCAGCGGCTTAGCGAAGCGGCAGGTCCGCCGCACTGAGTGGCTCGGCGAATTCGGCGCCGAGGCGGTCGCCCGCAGTCCACTTTACCAAAGCGCTCGCGCGCTCGCGTCCCGGAAGGATCAGCCAGATCCGCGAGCCGACTTCGAAATGGGCATCGGTTTCCGCCATGAAACCGGTTTCCGAGATGTTAAGCACCCGCGCTTCGACCCCGCTCGATCCCATCTCGCGCATCTGTACCTCGAGCTCGACAGGGAGTCGGGGCATGCGTCTTCGGTCGTTCGGGTCAGGGGCTTCGGCAATGCGCGCCTTGATCATTGAAAAACTCATCTCCACGCGCGGCTATTCCACCGGCGCGGCAAAGGTAATGCCGATTTTGCCGCCCCTCACCCAGCAGACGTAGCCGTTCACCGCAGGCCTGCCGGGAAGAGTAACGCTTATTGTCTCACCGATGTGCGGGATCAAGGAGAATACAGCCATCGCTCCGGAAGGCGAGAGATTCACGAGCTGGACCTCGTGCTTGCGGCCGCGCAATTCGACGACGGCCATTTCGGTGGCTGCATCGGCTCGTGGTTCGGTTCGCTGGTCGATTCGTCGACGCACCGTTCGCGGGACGATGGAGCCGTCCAGGGCAAGATTACTGGCCATGATTTTCCCCACGTTGACGTGAGGATGCTACGAAACATCACTTAAAGATTCGTTCTTTTCCACGAGTTACGAGCGACTGTGGCTTTCCTTCACTGGCCGGGGCCGTTCAGCCCGTGTATTGTGCAGGTTGGGCAAGAGACACGGGCCTAAGCAATGGCCAGGAGCGAAACTGCTGTGAAATTCGGGATGAAATTCAATAGGATGGCTTTGCTGTGCGCGGTTTCGGCATTGCCGGTCGCCGCGCACGCGCAACAGCCGGGGCAGCCGCTCGGAAGCCCAGTTCCGGTGCAGGTCCAGCAGCAGCCGGCGCCTGTCGCAGCGGAGCCGGCTCCGCTTCCGCCCGCGCTGTGGAACGTGTCTGACGCCCAGCAGCTGCTCACTTTCATCCAGGGAATCAGGACCGAGGGCCTCGATCCCGCCGATTACGATCCGGCCGGCCTCGACGCCGCGCTTCGAAGCGGAAATCCGATGGCGATGAGCCAGGCAGCGACCGACAGGTTCAACCGCCTGTCGTCCGACCTCGCCCTGGGCCACGTCCGCGGCAAGGACCGGGTCGACTGGACGATCAAGGACCCCGACCTTGACGGCAACCGGCAGGACCAGCTTCTCCGCTGGGCGCTGCAGACCCACGAGGTCGCCGAGACCCTTGAGGGGTTACGGCCGACGCATCCGCAATATACGGCGCTGAAGCATGCTCTGGAGGTCACTCCGGCCACCGAGACGGCCAAGATCAACCGCATCCGCCTGAACATGGACCGCTGGCGGTGGCTGCCGCAGGACCTCGGCCAGCGCTACATCATCGTCAACGTGCCGGCCTACACTGCGGCGCTGGTGGAGAAGGGCGAGACGATCTCGCGCCACCACGCGGTGGCCGGCAAGATTTCGACCCCGACGCCGCAGCTTTCCGCAGTCGCTACCGGAGTCATCCTCAATCCGTGGTGGGAAATCCCGTCGAGCATCGCCGGCGAAGTGGCGGGCAAGAAGGGTTTCGTCGCGCTCAAGGACGATAGCGGCAAGGTAATCCGCTGGCGGCAGCCGCCGGGACCGACCAACGCGCTCGGCCAGGTCAAGTTCGTCATGCCGAATTCAAAGGCGATCTACCTTCACGACACCAACGCGAAGAGCCGCTTCAACAGCAAGGTCCGGGCGTTCAGCCACGGCTGTATCCGCACGCAGGACATCCTGAAGCTTGCCACCATCCTGCTCGAAGAGCCGGCCGCCAACGCTGATCCTGCGGCAGCAGCGGACTCAGCCAAGCCGTGGACCGCCGAGCGGATTCATGATGTGCTGGCCAGCGGAAAGTCCGTCCAGGCGAGCTTCGCGACGCCGCTTCCGGTGTACATCGTCTACATGTCGTCGGCGGCGACAGTCGACGGCAAGATCATCGACTACCAGGACATCTACAAGCGCGATTCCAGGGTGATCGCGGCGCTTACGGATGCATCCGCCAGGACGCGCGACGCCGACAGGACCGCCAAGTCCGCGGACAAGGTCGCGACCCGCTAGGTCGCGCAGCCGATACTCACCTGCGTCGAGCCGGTCTTCACGACACGGACCGAATCCGGGTTGGTGCCCGGCGCGAGCTCGACCGTGATGTTGTCGAGGTCGGGTGCTCCGTCCTTGCTGAAGACGGTGACGAAATGCCGCTCGTTGAGAAGCATATGTTCGTCGAGCGGCTTGCAGCCGGTTGATTTCAGCGAGCGCATGCCGACCAGGTAGCCGTCCGCATTATAGAGCTGCGCGTAGCCGAATTCGGAATCGATCTGGCCGTCCTTGAGTTGGCCGGCGCACTCCGCTTCCATCGCCCGGCACAGCTCCTCGGTTTCGGGATCCTCCTGCCAGCGCGGTTGCGGTTCGAAGGTGAACGTCGCCGGCCGGTCGGCCGTCATCCCGGCAAGCGCCGCCGCAGCGGCAAGCAATACCGCAATCCGATATCCCCCCATGAGCGCCCCCTTTCGCGGTGGCTATTTGCCCTTCAACGCCTTCACAGCGGCGAGCGTGCGCTGAACATGCTCGGCCGGGTCGAGGTTGGTATATTCCATCACGATCTTGCCGTTCTGCGCGATCACATAGGACGTCCGGTCGGCATATTCCGGCTTCTGCTTCAGGACCACGTCATAGGTTTCGCGAAGCTTTGCATCGGCCGTCGCGACCGGGAAGCTGTTGCGGCATTCCTTGACCGAGAATTCCTTCAGCGTCGGAAGGTCGTCGGCCGACATGCCGATCACGCGCGCTCCCAGCTTCTTGAAGTCGGCGCTTGCATCGCTGAACGCATGCGCTTCGAGCGTGCAGCCCTTGGTGAACGCCTTTGGGAAGAAATAGAGCACCACTGGCCCGTGCTTCAGCTGCTCCGCGAGGTGAAGCTTGAACGCCTTGCCGGCAAGCGCACCCGTCGTGGTAAAGTCCGGCGCCTTCGAGCCGACGGAAAGAGCCGAGGAGGCCGGAACGGCAACCGAGGCGAGGGCCAGACCAATAAGCAGCTTGCGCATGTTCGCTCCTGTACTTTTCAAACCAGCCCTCCCCTTGTTTAGCCTAGCGAGGTTCGGCCCGCCAGCGTCAGTGGTGGTCGTGGTGGTGCCCGGCTTCCTCATCAGCCTCTTCATGTTCATGCGCATTCGGGAGCGCGGCATAGTCGGCCGCGGTGACCTTCTGCAGCTGCTTGACGAAGGCGGCGACCTTCCAAAGCTCCTCGTCCTCGTCGGTCTTTCCGAAGTCCGGCATACCAGTCATCCTGATCCCGTTCTTCGCGATCCAGAAGACCTGGGCGACGGTGAGGTCCCCAGCCGCCTTGGCTAGGTTTGGCGGACGCGGGTTCATCCCCGCGGCGAACTCCTCGGGTTCGGCACCGGGGCCGCCGTGGCAGGCCTGGCACATACCCTTGAAATGGGAGCCGCCCAGGCGGACGTCTTCGGCGGTAAAGCTCGGCGCGGTCAGCCCGGCAGCGGACCGTTCGACCGAATGCTCGCGCGCCTCGATGAGAAGCGAGCGGACGGCCGCGCCATCCTCGCTCGATGCGGCGACCGGAAACAGCCCGCCGTAGACGACGGCGGCTGCGGCGATGATGAGGAGGAGGCACAGCGCGAGCGCGCCGGCGATCGCGGATGCAAAGCTGAAGTTGCGGGGTTGCGCCATGCTGCCCTCCCTTTGGAGTGAGGCCGCTAGCCGATTGCGGCTGCCGGCAACAGATGGCGATGGCTCGGAAAGGTTCCCGCGGACTTGGGTCCGCGTGTTGGGTTGGCGGCCTCCGGCTTTAGCGCTCGGCGGCCACCAGCCCGGTAATGACGTAGAGGAAGATCACGACTGGCCCGGTGAGGAGCAGCGCGGCGACGAGGCCCAGGCGGACGATCAGGGGATCGATGCCGGTATAATCGGCGATCCCGGCGCCGACGCCCATCACCTTTGCTTCGCGGCGGTTGACTATGAATCGGTTGGTCAATTCGTCCTCCGGTTCAGGCGATGAGCGACGTTGCCGAGCTGACTGCCAGCAAGGCGGTGATGAAAGCGGCTGCGAAGGCCGTGGCGGTTTCGCGGCTGGGCGAGAAAGTTGCGAACATTGTCTGGTCCCTTTTTCTACTAGCTGGACCCAGTGTTGGGCCACGAACCCATCAATGCACGGACCGTGCCAAATCGCATTTTCCTAATGAAATCAGTGGTGGCCGGGTTGCGGACTTGTCATTTGGCGGCATTGGTCGCCGTGACTTGGCGTGATTTCCCAAGTCAGTCGCTATATCCAAGCCGTTCCGCCCAAGGCAGCAGAACCGGCAGCGCCGGCTCCATCTGCTTTGCATAGCGCTTCCATCTTCCACTCGGACGAGTGCTGATCGGTTCGGTCACCTGGTCGTAGGTAGGAGTTGCGATCGTCCCCCGCTCCTTCGCGGTCCGCCGGTGATCCAGGATCCGGTCGTCCCAGTCGAGGCCGAGGAATTTTACGAGCGGGCGAAGCACGGCTTCGGGGTCGCGCACCATCTCCTCATAGACAACCGTGTGGACGTTGAGGTCGAGCGCCTGGCGGGCGGCCGTCCAGATGCTCATCATCGCATCATAATAATCGGCGGCATCCTCGATGCTCGAGAAGTTGACCACACCGATCGGCTGCATGAACCCGCTTAGAACCACGTCACACGGGTGCCTCTGGGCGAAGATCAGCGGAGATCGCGGAAACAGCGCCTCGATGACCGGCGCGGCCGCCATGTCGAGCGGGAACTTGTCGACGACGAGCCCGGCGAAATCATCCGCGACATGCTCGGCCAGGGCATCGAAATAGGTCTTTCGCGCCTTTCGAAGCAGCTTCATCGAAGCGTCGGGCAGGCCGATGCTTCCGCCAATGACATCCGCGGCGCGGCCGACGAGTTGCTTCTCCTCAAGCACCTCGACCTCCGGATGGCCCATCAGGAAGGTGTCGAGCAGGGTCGTCCCCGACCGTGGGAAGCCCAACAGGAAAGTCAGCCGCCTGGGCACCAGGTCCTCGAGCCGCGGCACGGTCGAAGACCATTCGCGCGTGATCAGCCGCGCAAGGTCATGGAGATCGGCCCGGTAGCTCGCGGCCTTGCGGTTCCATTCCTCGCGGCCGCTGGAGCCGACCGCCTGTTCCACCGCGGCCTGGTTCATCGCGACCGCTGCGTCGAACGCCTCGGCGGAATTCCCCAGGGCGTCGGCAATCTTGGCATGAAGGGCATGCCAGCGCAGCGGCTCGTCCTTCGGATCGGATGCGAGAAGCAAGGCGTGGGCACTTTCGAGGTCGCCTTCGCGCCTTGCGATCAGCGCACGCAGATAGTTGAGCCGCTCGCCCGCCACCCCGGCCGCGGTCGCTTCGGCGACGAGCTTCGCAAGCGCGTCGAGCCGGTTGGTGCGCTCCAGCGCGACGCCGAGAAGATGGACGGTCGCCGGATCGGCGGGATCCAGCTCGTAGGCGCGGCGGTAGGCCTGCTCCGCCTCGTCGAAGCGAAGCTGGCCCTGATACGCTCGCCCTGCTTCGATCAGCGCGGCAGAAGCGGCAGTTCGGACTGCAGGCTCGGACGGGTTGAGCCGCGAGGACTCGCTCAACGCTTCGGCAGCATCGACCCAGCGGCCCTGTGCAGCAAGCGCATTGCCGAGGTTGGCGAGCGCCCGCCAGTCGGTGGGCGAAGCGGTCGCGATCCGGCCCCAGCAAATCGAAGCCGCAGCTCGGTCGCCAGCCGCTTCGCCCGCTTCTCCGCGAACCTGCCAAAGCGCCATGGTCGCCGGCGAGGTAATCGGCGGCGGTTCCGGCATTGCCAGCACTTCACGCGCTCGGCCCGAATCCACCAACGCGCGGGCAAGCATTACCTGGAAGCCTGTGTTCGCCGGCTCGGCTTCCGCCGCCGCCTGCAGGTGGCGAACGCCTTCGGCGGGATTGCCCAGCCGGCAATGGATGAGGCCGAGCATATGCTGCCAGGCAGGCGAGGAGTCCCGTTCCACCGCCTTTTCTGCAAGCTCACGCGCCCGGGCGAGATCGCCGCGCTGGAATGCCTGCAGCGCCTCGGGAAAGTCGGCCGACGGGGCAGCACTCACTTCGGATATCCCAGCCGCTCGGCCCAGGAGAGCAGAATCGGAAGCGCCCGCTCCAGCTGCTTTTCGTAGCGGCGCCAGCGGCCGCTCGCCCGATCGTTGAGCGGCTGGACAACCTGGTCGTAGCTGGGCGTGCTGATTGCGCCGCGCGCTTTTGCTGTTGCCCGGTGGTCGAGCAATTCCTCGTTCCAGTCGAGGCCGAGGAAGTCGACGAGCGGGCGAAGGGCAGCCTTCGGATCGGCGATCAGTTCCTCGTAGACGAGCGTGTGAACCTTGACCGGAAGCGTCTCGCGGCAGCGGGTCCAGAGCGTCAGAGCGGCATCATAGAAGTCGGCAGAGTCGCCGATGTCGAGGAAACAGGCCATCGAAGCATTGAGCGCAAAACCCTGCATGAAGCAGCTGAGCACGCAATCGCATGGATGGCGCTGGGCGAAGACGATCGGCGAGTCCGGGAAGACCGCGCGGATGAACGGTACGGCCAGAAGGTTGAGCGGAAGCTTGTCGATCACGAGCCCGTCGAATCCCGGATCGACGTGCTTATCCAGCTCGGCGAAATAAGCATCGCGTGCCTTCGCCAGCTGATCGGGCGAGCGATCGGGGAGCTCGGCAATGTTGCCGAGAACCCACTCGATCGCGTGGATCAGCGGCACTTCTTCCAGCACCGCTACCTTCGGATGCCCCACCAGGAAGGTGTCGAGCAGGGTCGTGCCCGACCGTGGGAACCCGACGAGGAAGGCCGGGCTTTGCCTGCCCGCCGATTCGATCGTCTGGATTCTCGCCGCCCATTCGGGAGTGACGTTGTCCGCAATGCTCCGCAGCCTTCCCAGATGTGAGCGGCACCGCTCGCGCCAGCCCGCAAAATCGTTGGAAGAGCGATTCATCGCTTCGGCTTCGGCGAAAGCGGTTTCGCTATCGCCTTGAGCGTCGGCGATCCGGGCCATCAGCCAGTGCCAGCGTACCGGGTCCTCGTCGGGCCTGTCGGCGAGGAGAAGCCGTTTCGCCTCGGGCGCATCGCCATCCCTCAATGCGACGGCGGCCGCTGGATAGCCCAGCTGTCCCCGCTCGATGCCGAGGACCTCCGCCTCGCCGATCAGGTTGCGCAATTCGTCGAGGCGGTTCGTGCGCTCGAGCAGGCGCCCGAGCTCGCGGAGAAGATTGAGGTCGGGCTTGCCCGACGCAGTTGCAATCCGGATGAGGCCGCCGCGGTCTCCGGCCAGGCCTTTCCCAGTGGCCACGCGTGCCGCGGCGTCGAGTTGCCGGTCCGACTCCTCATGCCTTCCAAGATCGGCGAGGAGACGGGCAAGGAGCAGGTTGTTGATTGGGTCTGCAGGCGCTGCTTGGACCCACAGCTTGAGCTCGTCGGCGCCTTCGTCGTGACGGCCTGCCTGGGCGAGCGCCGAGGCGGCGGCCTGACGAAGCAAAGGCTCGGCGGGGTTCAGATCGGCCGCGCGCCTCAACGCTTTCGCGCACTCGGGCCACCGCCCAAGCGCCGCGAGCGCTCCACCGTAATTGCTCCACACCCTCCAGTCGCCGGAGCCAGCCAAGCACAACTGGCCCCATGCTTCCGCTGCAGCGGCCCTGTCGCCGGCTGCTTCGGCCGCTTCGGCGCGCGCAAGAGCTTGGGATAAGGCGGGGGCGGGGGTCATGCCCGCGCTATCGGCGGGCAAGCGCCTGCCGGTCAACTAGCTCGACGTCGACTCGCCGCCGTCGGGGTGGAGCACCTGGCCGGTCATGTAGCTGGCGTCATCGCAGGCGAGGAAGAGGAACGACGGCGCCACCTCGTTCGGCTGGCCGGGTCGGCCCATCGGCGAATCCTTGCCGAAATCCTTGACGTCCTCCGGCGGCTGGCCGCCGAACGGGTTGAGCGGGGTCCAGATCGGGCCGGGTGCGACGGCGTTCACGCGAATGCCGTCCTTCACCAGATTCTTCGCAAGAGAGCGGGTGAAAGCGGTGATCGCGCCCTTGGTCGAGCTGTAGTCGAGCAGATCGGGCGATCCCTTGTACATCGTCACGGACGTGCAGTTGATGATCGCAGCACCCTTCTTCAGGTGCGGCCGAGCCGCCTGCGTCATGAAGAACATTCCGAAGATGTTCGTCTGGAAGGTTCGGCGGAGCTGCTCTTCGGTGATGTCGCGAACGTCTTTGTCCGGATGCTGCTCGCCGGCATTGTTGACGAGTATGTCGAGCCTCCCGAACGCGTCGATCGTCTGCTGCACCGCCTGTTCGCAGAATTCCTTGCTTCCGATATCGCCTGCGATCGTGATCGCGCGGCGGCCTTCGCCCTCGACGATCTCCCTGGTCTTCTCCGCATCCTCATGTTCGCACAGGTAGAGGATCGCGACGTCAGCGCCTTCGCGGGCGAACAAAGCGGCGACTGCGCGTCCGATTCCGCTGTCTGCACCGGTGATGATCGCAACCTTGTCCTGAAGCCGGCCCGAGCCCTTGTAGCGTGGCTGCCATTCCGGCTTGGGCTCCAGCTTCGCTTCGCTTCCGGGCAGCTGGTCTTCGTGAATCTGCGGGACGAGGACGTCGGTATCGTCGGCCATCAGCCTCTCCGTGTGGGCACCGCCGGCGGAGGATCGCGGTCACGTTCGGCGGAGGCCGCTCGCGGCGCCTCGCGGCGGCATTCGGCGACCAGGCTCGGAAAATCGAAATTGTTATGCTCGAGCAGAGCGCCGGGCGCGGCCGCGGAGCACGCTGCTTCGCTTTCGTAGCGCGTGGGAACGGTCATGACCGGCGTGCAGTCGACGGAACCGTCCGCGCAGCCAAGGATCGCAATCAGGAAGTACGCCGCCGCCATAGGATTTACCCGCTCTGGTGAACGGCCTGACAACCGCTGAAAAAACGTGCGGTTCCAAACATTTCACCGGAAGGCATGAGCTGCGCGTTTGCCGCTCGCCATGGGGATGCCTACGTAGGGCGCCATGGTAGAAGCGGGCATACATAAGGTCGAGCGCGGGGGCTTCGCTCCGCTCCTCCGCTTCCTTCCGATGCTTTGGCCCAAGGGTGAGGTCGAGCTCAAGGCCCGGGTCATCGCCGCGGTCCTGCTGGTGCTTGCCGGCAAGGGCGCCGTTCTGGTCATGCCGTTCGCCTACAAGGCGGTGATCGACCGCATGTCGAACGCGGGCACAGCCGCTGCCTTCGCGGTCGTGGCGGCGTTGGTCCTTGCTTATGCCGGCGCACGCTTCGCCGGAGTCCTTTCCGACAATTTGCGCAACGCGGTGTTCGAGAAGGTCGGGCAGGACGCGGCCCGTCGCCTCGCCGGCCAGGTGTTCCGGCACATCCACTCGCTGTCGCTGCGCTTTCACCTGGAGCGGCGGACGGGATCGCTGACCAAGGTCGTCGAGCGGGGCACCAAGAGCATCGACATGATGCTCTACTTCCTGCTGTTCAACATCGGACCGACGCTGATCGAGCTGACGGCGATCTGCATCATCTTCTTCTTCAAGTTCGGCGGCGGGCTGGTCGCCGCGACGCTTGCGATAGTCGCGATCTATATCGCCTTCACCCGCCGGGTGACCGACTGGCGAACCAAGCTCCAGCGCGAAATGAACGAAGTCGACAACCGCGCCATCGGCCGCGCCGTGGACTCGCTCCTGAACTACGAGACGGTCAAATATTTCGGAGCCGAGGAGCGGGAGGCCCGCCGTTACGACGAGGCGATCGGCCAGTTCGCGCGCGCAACCGTGCGCAACGAGGTTTCGCTCGCCTGGCTGAACATCGGCCAGTCGCTGATCACCAATGCGATGATGGCCGGGGCGATGATTTTCACCGTCTGGGGCTGGAGCCAGGGCCGCTTCACGCCCGGCGACGTGGTCTTGGTGAACAGCCTTCTGATGCAGCTGTTCCGACCGCTCGACATGCTCGGCTGGGTGTACCGCACCGTGCGGCAGGGGCTGATCGACATGGAAGCGATGTTCAACCTGCTCGACACTCCGGCCGAGGTCGTCGATTCCCCGGACGCCAAGCCCTTGCAGGTCAGCGGGGGGCATGTCCGGTTCGAGGACGTGCAGTTCGGCTACGAGCCATCGCGCAAGATCCTAAAAGGCCTGAGCTTCGATGCGCCGCCAGGGACGCGGCTTGCGATCGTCGGCCCGTCGGGCGCCGGCAAGTCGACCGTTGCCCGGCTCCTCTACCGATTCTACGATCCCACCGGCGGGCGGATCTGCATCGACGGGCAGGACATCGCCCACGTCACCCAGGCGAGCCTTCGCGATTCCATCGGCATCGTCCCGCAGGATACCGTGCTGTTCAACGACACGATCGGGTACAACATCGCCTACGGAGCGGAGGGCGCGACCCCCGCGGACGTCGAGGCAGCCGCCGAGGGTGCAGCGATCGACCGGTTCATCGCCGTGCTTCCCGAGAGGTATGAATCGATGGTCGGCGAGCGGGGGCTCAAGCTTTCGGGCGGCGAGAAGCAGCGCGTCGCGATCGCCCGGACGTTGCTCAAGAACCCGCCGATCCTGATCCTGGACGAAGCGACCAGCGCTCTCGACAGCAAGACCGAGGATGCGATCCTCGCGACCCTCGACCGGCTCGCCCGCAACCGCACCAGCATCACTATTGCGCACAGGCTGTCGACGGTCGTCAACTCCGACATCATCCTCGTTCTGGACGAGGGGCGCGTGGCGGAGAGCGGGACTCACGACGAGTTGCTGGCGCGCGATGGGCTGTACGCGGACATGTGGTACCGCCAGGCGGCGGAGCGGCTCGAGGAAGCGGCCGAGGCGGCGGAATAACTAGCGGCGAGGGTTTACGCCGCGTCTCCACTGCTGCAGCGTCGCACGCGCTCGGTCAGTCGAATTTGCGGGAGTCGGCGTGACCGGCAGTAGCCACGAAGTTCTGAAATCGGTGTTCGGATTCCACGACTTCCGCGGAGTCCAGGAGCAGGTGGTGGACCGCGTCCTCGCCGGCCGTCACTCGCTTGCGGTGATGCCGACGGGAGCTGGCAAGTCGCTCTGCTACCAGCTGCCCGCGCTCCTTCGCCAGGGCACCGGACTGGTGATCTCGCCGCTGATCGCGCTGATGCACGACCAGATCCGTTCGGCCGACGCGCTGGGCATCAGGGCAGCATCGCTGACGTCCGCCGACGGCGGCCGAGCGGAGACCGAGAATCGGCTGCGCGCAGGCGGGCTCGACCTGCTTTACGTAGCGCCGGAGCGGGCGACGACGGGTGCGTTTCGCCGTCTGATAGCAGAGATTCCGCTGGCGCTGATCGCGATCGACGAAGCGCATTGCGTCAGCGAATGGGGGCACGATTTCCGACCGGACTACCGCCAGCTTCGAAGCATCCTCGACGAGCGCTCCGACGTGCCGAGGCTGGCGCTGACGGCGACCGCCGATGCTCGGACCAGAAGCGACATCCTCGCGCAGCTTGGGATTCCGGACGACGGGCTGATCGTGGCGGGCTTCGACCGGCCGAACATCCGGTATCACGTCGAGCCTCGCAACGGCGTGGCCGCACAGCTCAAGGCCCTGCTGGCCAGCCAGGAGGGTGCGGGGATCGTCTACGCTCCGAGCCGGGACAAGGCCGAGCGGATTGCCGAAAGCCTGTCGACGGCGAGGCGCCCGGCGCTTCCCTACCATGCGGGGCTCGATCCATCCGTACGCGCCGGCAACCAGGCGGCGTTCGTCCAGTCGGAGAACATGGTCATCGCCGCCACGGTTGCCTTCGGAATGGGCATCGACAAGCCCGACGTGCGCTTCGTCGCCCATGCGGGCGTGCCCAAATCTATCGAGGCTTATTACCAGGAGACGGGCCGCGCCGGCCGCGACGGCGAGCCTGCCGAGGCCTGGCTGTTTTGGTCGGCAAGCGACTTCGCCACCGCAAGAAAGCGGATCGAAACCGAGGTCGAGCCCGAGCGGCGGCAGGGCGAGCGCGAGCGGCTCAACGCTCTGGCGGCGCTGGTCGAGACCCCCAATTGCCGCCGCGTCATTCTGCTTCGCCACTTCGGCGAATCGCCGCCCGAACGCTGTGGCAATTGCGACAATTGCCTGAACCCGCCGACGACCGTCGATGCGACCGAAGCGGCACGCAAGCTCCTGTCCGCGGTGTTTCGAACCGAAATGCGGTTCGGGGCGGGGCACCTGATCGAAGTTCTTGCCGGCAACGACAATGAGAAGGTGCGCCGCTTCGGACACCATCGGTTGTCGGTGTTCGGGATCGCAACGCAGGACGAGCTCGCGCTTATGCAGCCGGTGGCGCGCGCCCTTGTCGCCCGCGATGCGCTTCGAGCCGACCCTTATGGTGGCCTTTCCTTCGGACCGTCGGCGCGCGCGATCCTGAAAGGCGAGGCGACCCTGGAAATCGCCTTGCCGCCGCCCCGCAAGCGCCGCTCGAGAGGGCGGCGGAGCGAGGGACCGAAAGATCCTTTGTTCGAGCGTCTTCGCGAAGCGCGCCGGGCGCTGGCCGCGGAGGCCGGGGTCCCCGCCTACGTCGTTTTCCACGATTCCACGCTTCGCGAGATTGCCGCGGCCAAGCCGAAGTCGCTCGCCGATTTGTCGACGGTCAACGGGGTCGGCGAAAGCAAGCTTCGCCGCTTCGGAGCGGCGATGCTCGAGGCGGTGCTAACTCACCAGGCCTAGCCTAAAGTCGTCGCGCCATAGATTTCCGGCGCAATACCGGCCATTCAGCCTTGCGAAACGACCCGAGTCTCAACCGGAATCGAATGCCAACGAAGGATAGTCCATGCTCCGCACGCTTCTTCTGACCACCGCAGCCACCGCACTGATTGTCAGCCCGGCCTTCGCGGCACCTGCGAAGACCGCCGCTTCGTCGACGGCGCTTCCGGCGTCCAATCCGTTCGCCAAGCCGAGCACGCTCTACCTTCAGACCCCCGACTTCTCCAAGATCAAGGACAGCGATTACCTGCCCGCGCTGATGGCCGGGATGGCCGCGCAGAAGCGCGAGGTGGCGCAGATCGCCAACAACCCGGCGCCGCCCACCTTCAACAACACGCTGGTTCCGCTCGAGCGGTCCGGGCAGCTGCTGGAGCGCGCGGCGCTCGCCTTCTTCGCGGTCAGCGGGGCGAACACCAACGACACGCTCCAGGATATCGAGACCAAGACCTCCCCGCTTCTCGCGGCGCACAACGACTATATCTATCTCAACCGTCCGCTCTTCGCCCGTGTGAAGACCCTCCACGACAACCAGGCTAGCCTGAACCTCAACCCCGAGCAGGCGAAGCTCCTCGACGTCTATTACAAGCAGTTCATCAAGGCCGGCGCCCAGCTGTCGCCGGAGAAGCAGACCCAGCTCAAGCAGATGAACGAGCGGCTGAGCACGCTTTCGACCGAGTTCAGCCAGACGCTGCTTGCAGCGACCAAGGCCGGCGCGGTCCACGTTACCGACAAGGCGGCGCTCGCCGGAATGTCCGAAGCCGAGATCGCGGCCGCTGCCCAGGCGGCGAAGGACCGCAAGCTCGACGGCTACGTTCTCCCGCTTCAGAACACGACCCGGCAGCCCGCAGCGACCTCGCTGTCCAGCCACGCGACCCGCCAGGCCTTGTTCGACGCGAGCATCAACCGGGCCGAGCACGGCGACAAGAACGACACCCGCAACCTGGTCAGCGAGCTTGCCCAGCTCCGCGCCCAGAAGGCGGCGCTTCTCGGTTTCGACAATTATGCGAACTACACTTTGTCGGACCAGATGGCGAAGGATCGCGCGACGGCGCTCGGCTTCCTCACCCGGCTCGCTCCGGCGACCGCGGCCAAGCAGAGGCAGGAGTGGGCGGACATCGTGGCGCTGGCCAAGTCGCAGGGCGCCGACTTCACTCCGACGGCTGCGGACTGGAACCATTACGCCGAGCAGATCCGCAAGCAGCGCTACGACCTCAACCAGGACGAGCTGAAGCCATATTTCGAGATCCACAAGGTTCTCAACGACGGCGTCTTCTTTGCCGCGAACCAGCTCTACGGGATCACGTTCAAGGAGCGGAAAGACCTTCCGACCTGGAATCCGGACATGATGACCTATGAGGTCTTCGACTCCGACGGGAAGTCGATGGCGCTGATGTATTTCGATTACTGGAAGCGCGACAACAAGGGCGGCGGCGCCTGGATGTCCAACCTGGTCAACCAGTCGTACCTGCGCGGCACGAAGCCGGTGATCTACAACGTCGCCAACTTCACCAAGCCCGCGCCCGGACAGCCGGCGCTGATCAGCTGGGACGACGTGACGACCATGTTCCACGAGTTCGGCCATGCTCTCCACGGCTTGTTCGCAGCGGAGACCTATCCGACGCTTTCGGGAACCAACGTCGCCCGGGACTTCGTCGAGTTCCCGTCGCAGTTCAACGAGCATTGGGCGCTCGATCCGAAGGTGCTCCCGCACTACGCCGTCCACTACCAGACCGGGCAGACGATCCCCCAGGCGCTGGTCGACAAGATCAAGCGTTCGCGCACCTTCAACCAGGGCTTCGACAATGGCGAAGTCCTGGAGGCGGCGCGGCTCGACCTCGATTGGCACTCGCTCGGGGCGGACGCTCCCAGGCAGGATGTCGACAAGTTCGAGGCCCAGGCGCTTGCCGCCAGCGGATACGACACGGCACACGTGCCGCCCCGCTACCGAACGAGCTATTTCGCCCACATCTGGGGCGGGGGCTATGCGGCCGGCTATTACGCCTACCCGTGGACCCGGATGCTCGCAGAGGATGCGGCCCAGTGGTTCGAGAGCCACGGCGGCCTGACCCGCGAGAACGGTCAGCGCTTCCGCGACATGGTGCTGTCGCGCGGCAACACGCTCGACCTCGCGGAAATGTATCGCGGGTTCACCGGGCGCGATCCGGACATCCAGCCCTACCTCGAATATTACGGGCTGACGGCCGGCTCGGAAGCGCCTCCGGCGGCGATGCCGGCCGCACAACCCGCACCTGCTCCTGCTCCTGCGCCGACGCCGGAGCCGGCGACGCAGCCCGAGCGGGGATGATCCGCGAGCTCGACGACAGGACCCTGGTCAGCGGGCAGATCAATCCCGCTGACCTTCCTGCGCTGAAGGCGTCGGGTGTGACGATGATCGTTTGCAACCGCCCGGACGGAGAGGATCCCGGCCAGCCGTCCGCGGCCGAAATCGAAAGCGCCGCCGAGCAGCACGGACTGCAGTTCCGGCATGTCCCGATCATCCGCGGAATCGGTCCTGCCGACGTCCAGTCGATGCAGGAGGCGATGGACGCCGCCGAGGGCAAGCTGCTCGCATATTGCCGCTCGGGCAATCGCTCCGCACTCACCTGGGCGGTGGCTCGGCGAGGCCAAGGTGCAAGCGTCGAGGAAATCGAGCGGGCGGTTTCCGGCGCCGGCTTCGACCTCTCGCCGGTCGCCCACCTGCTCTAGGGCTGGTACTCCTCCAGCAGCCGCCGGGCCTCGTCCAGATCCTCCTCCAGAACCATGACGCGAGTGCCCACCAGAGCGCCTTCCGAATAGCCGGCACTTTGCGTGTCGAACACGACCGCTTCCACGCCGTGGCTTCCCAGAAAGAGGCGGAATAGCTCGGCCTGGTAAGGCCAGTTGAACCGTCCTGCTACGGCGAGCCCGCTCACCAGGGCACGACGTCGCCGACTGCGATCTCGTCAGCCCTGGGCCTGCGTCCGAGCATTGCATTGCGGTGCGGGAAGCGGCCGAAGCGGGCGATGACGTCGCGGTGCTTCTTCGCATAATCCAGCTGTTCGCAGTCGCCGAGCGCCGTAAACAGCAGGATCGCCCGGTCCTGGTCCTCGAGCTTTTCGCTGTGCTGGAACGGCATGTAGAGGAAGCCGCGCTCCGCCGGCTCCAGCTGCTCGTCAAGTTGCCGTTCGATGGCGCCCCTGGCGATGGCAATCGCCAGCGGATCGGTGGCGAATTGCTCGGCGTGGCCGCGGAACATGTTGCGCGGGAACTGGTCGAACAGGATGACCCCCGCCAGCGCCGTCAGCGGATCGTCGAGGAAGCAGTGGGCGGGGAGCTGCCGCTTGTCTTTCCACAGGTCGAGGAACCGCTCGCGGACCTGCTCGTCGAGCTCGGGCGGGCCGCGCCACCATTGCTCCTTGGACAAGCCGAACCAGAATTTGAGAACGTCGGAGCGCCAGCCGCCAGCGCTCACGCGGCGGTTCCGCCCACCGTAAGCCCGTCCACCAGGAGCGAGGGCTGTCCGACTCCGGCGGGCACCGATTGGCCGCCCTTGCCGCAAACGCCGATTCCTTCGTCGAGCGCGAAGTCGTTGCCGATGCCCTTGATGCGCGTCAGCACCGTCGGCCCGTCCCCGATCAGGGTTGCGCCCTTGACGGGCTCGGCGACCTTGCCGTTGCGTATCCGATAGGCCTCGGTGCAGCTGAAGACGAACTTGCCGCTGGTGATGTCGACTTGCCCGCCGCCGAAGCTGGTCGCGTAAATGCCATCCTTTACGCGGCTTAGCAGCTCGCCCGGATCGTCGTTGCCGGCGAGCATGAAGGTGTTGGTCATCCGCGGCATCGGCGCGTGGGCGAAGCTTTCGCGGCGGCCGCTGCCCGTCGGCTCCATTCCCATCAGCCGGGCATTGAGCCGGTCCTGCAGATAGCCCTTCAGGATGCCGTCCTCGATCAGGACGTTGCGGCGGGTCGGCGTGCCTTCGTCGTCGATCGTCAGCGATCCGCGAAGCTGCTCCATCGCCCCGTCGTCGACCACGGTCACTCCGGGGGCCGCCACGCGGTCCCCGATTCGGCCGCTGAAGGCGGACGTTCCCTTGCGGTTGAAGTCGCCTTCGAGCCCGTGGCCGATCGCCTCATGGAGGAGAACGCCGCACCAGCCGGAGCCGAGAACGACCGGCATTTCGCCCGCGGGCGCAGCAACCGACCCGAGGTTGGTCAGCGCCTGCCGCAAGGCTTCGTCGATGCAGCGGTTCCACACTGCCGGATCCAACAGATTGTCGTAAAGGTGCCGGCCGCCGAGGCCGAACATGCCGGTTTCGCGCCGGTCGCCGTCGGCGGTGACGATCTGCACCATCAGCTGCACCAAAGGCCGAACGTCGGAAACGGCAAAGCCGTCGGCCCGAAGGATTTCGATGACCCGCCAGCTGCCTCTCAGCGCGACGCTGACCTGCGCCACGCGCGGGTCGCGGGCACGGGCCGCGGCGTCGATCTGCTGACAAAGCGCGACCTTGTCGGCGAACGGCACCTCGGTCAGCGGGTTGTCCGAGCCGTACATCGCCTGGTTGGTCCGCTGCGGCGGAGGCGCCGGAGCTCCTTTGGCCGGGTCGAGCAGCCGAAGTGTAGCGGCCGCCCGGTCGATGGCGGCCGCGCTGATCTCGTTGGCGTGGGCGAAGGCGGTGGTTTCCCCGGTAACCCCGCGAAGGCCGAAGCCGGAAGCGCTGTCGTAACTTGCTGTCTTCAGCCGCCCGTCGTCGAAGCCGAACGCCTCGCTGACGCTATGTTCGAGGAACAGCTCGCCGTCGTCGCAGGGGGAAAGGTGGCGGGCCGCAAGCTTGCGGGCCTCGTCGGGATCGAGTGTCCGGTAGAGGAGGTTGCGGGGGTTCACTTGGGCGTGTCCGCCGGCCCCCCCTTGAGGATGAAGCGGCGGTCGCAATAGCCGCATTCCACGAATCCCACCGCCGGATCCATGCGCAGGTACACGCGCGGGTGTCCCAGCTCGGGCGAGACCGCTCCGGACCCGTCGCATATGACCTGGAGCGTCGGGACCTTGAAAGTTTCAGGTGGCGGAGGTGCTGTCATTTCCTCCGCCACTTAAGGTCGACCGCCAGCCGCGACAAGCGGCTGTGTGGGCTACTGGTAGTTGGCGGTGACGTCGAACTGCCCGGTGTAGATGCCGGCGACCTGGTTCGGATTGATCATTATCGTGCCGCCGACGCCGAGGAAGAAGGCGCGGGTGACCGGATCGATCGTCCGGATCGCCGGGCCGTCCATCGTGAGGCCGAGGACGTCGATCGTGTTGCCGCTGCCATCGTCGAGTTGGGCGGGCGGGTTCATCGTGATGATGACCTGCTGACTGGGCGAGCCGGCGCCCGCAAATCGGGCCCTGAATCCCGCATCGCTGGGAACTCCGGTCACTCCGCCGATCATCGTGCGATTGCCCGTAGTTGCATTGATGACGACCGCGCCCGAGACGGCGGACGGCACTATTGCGCCGAAATCCAGGTCCTGGATCTTCGTCAGGGTGAGCGGGACGAGGATGAGCGCCTTGCCGTCCGCCTGGACGGCAGGCGTCGCAGCGGCTGCAGGGGCGGCGGTGAAGGCGGTTGCGGCGAGGCTGGCCACGCAGATCAGCTTGAGAATGCGCACCGAGGCTTCCTTTCGCGCATGAGTAAGGTTGCGCAGAAATTAGGCTCGGCCCTGTCACCGGCGATTGAAGAGGAAGGGTGCCCGAAAATTTAACCGTGCATGCAAACCATGGCGGGCAAGATCAGGGGTAGTGCACCGTCACGTCGAACGTCCCGACATAGGTGCCCCCGGCCTGGTTGGCGGCAACGATGAGCTGCCCGCCGACGTGGAATTCGAACGCCTGGTTGACACCCACTTTTCGGTTGCTCGGCCCATCGAGCGTCCAGTTCGTGACGGTCATCGTCTCCGTTCCGCCAACACGCGTCAAAGTGACCGGCACTTTCGGAATCCGGATCTGGTAGGGCGCGTTGCGCGATCCCGCACCGACAAAGGCCGCCGCCGAAGGCGCCGTCCCGATCGGGAGAGCGGTTACTCCACCCGTCGTCGTCACTGCCCCGGTCACTGCATTGATTGTCGCAGTCCCGGCCACCGGCGACGTGGCGAGGGTACCGAAGTCCATGTTGGTTTTCTTGAGGAGCGACAGCGGCCTCAGCACGATCGCACCGGCATCGGCCTGCGCGGCCGGAGTGGCGGCGAGCAGCGGCGCCGGCGCCGCGAGGAGCAGCGCCGCCGAAGCGGTCGTGATCGGATAGCCTAGCCGTTTCATCTGGGCGGCCGTTTACGGAGTTAACATCAAGATCACCCTGCCGCGTAGGGTTAAGGCGGCATTTACCCCCGCCCGCTTTCTTACCGGCGGTACGGCGGCTATGCGGCAACCCATGGCCGGACCCGAAGCAGCAATCCGAATCGAAACGCTTTCCAAGGTCTATTCGGGCGGAAAACTGGCGCTCGACGCGGTCAGCTTCGACGTTCCCCGGGGCCAGATCTTCGGCCTGCTCGGACCCAACGGCGCCGGCAAGTCGACTTTGATCAACATCCTTGCCGGCCTGGTAACGAAAACCAGCGGAAAGGCGGTGATCTGGGGCTTCGACATCGACGAGCATCCGCGCAACTCGAAACGATCGATCGGAGTCGTCCCGCAGGAGATCATCTTCGACCCCTTCTTCACCCCGCGCGAGACGCTGGAGATCCAGGCCGGCCTGTACGGGATCGCGCCCTCGCAGCGCCGCAGCGACGAACTGCTCGCGGCGATGCACCTGAGCGACAAGGCCAATGCTTATGCCCGAACCCTGTCGGGCGGGATGAAGCGGCGGCTCCTGGTCGCCAAGGCAATGGTCCATTCGCCGCCGATCCTGGTCCTCGACGAGCCGACCGCGGGGGTCGACGTCGAGCTTCGCCGCCAGCTGTGGGACTATGTCCGATCGCTCAACAGGCAGGGCGTGACGGTGGTCCTGACGACCCATTACCTCGAGGAAGCCGAGGAGCTGTGCGACCGCATCGCGATCATCAATCACGGCAAGGTGATCGCCAACGAGCCGACCCGCGACCTGGTCGCCAAGGCACAGGAAAAAGCGGTGGTCGTGACCATCGACCGCGACCTCGACGCGGTGCCCACCAACACGTGCTTCGACAATATCGTGCTGATCGATGAGCGGACGCTGGAGATCACCTACCAGAAGGACAAGGTGAACGCGGGGCAGGTGCTCGGGGCGCTGACCGCCGACGGGCTTGGAATCGTCGACGTGTCGACCCGCGATCCGGACCTGGAGGACGTGTTCCTGAGCCTGGTGGCCGAGGGGTGAGCAGTGATTTCGACGTTCTGATCGTCGGGTCCGGCGCCGCCGGGCTGACCGCGGCCTTGAACCTCGCGCCCGGCCTCAAGGTCGGCGTCATCGCCAAGGGCGGGGTCGGCGAAGGCGCGACCAACTGGGCGCAGGGCGGGATCGCCGCTGTGCTGGAGGAAGGCGACACGTTCGAGGCACACGTCAACGACACGATGATCGCCGGCGCAGGGCTGAACGACCGCGAAGTGGTGGAATTCGTCGTCGGCGAGGCTCCGGCCGCGATCGCCCGTCTCGCCGAGCTGGGAGTGCCCTTCGAGACCGAAGGGAACGAGCTTCACCTTACCCGCGAGGGCGGCCACAGCCACCGGCGGATCGTCCATGTCGCCGACGCTACCGGACGGGCGATCCAGCAGGCGCTGGAGGCCGCCGCGGCAAAGCAGCCCAACATCACGCTCGTGCCCGACATGGTGGCGATCGACCTCATCACCGGGCGGCACGCGACGGATTTTTCCACCAGCGGCGCCGTCCACGGCCTCTACGCCTACAGTCGCAAGAAGAAGAAGGTGGAGACTCTTCGAAGCCGCGCGACGATCCTGGCGAGCGGCGGGGCGGGCCGCGCCTATCTCTTCTCCACCGCTCCGCGCGGAGCGACCGGCGACGGGATCGCAATGGCGTGGCGCGCCGGCTGCCGCGTCTCGAACATGGAATTTATGCAGTTCCACCCGACCTGCCTGTACAATCTGGAGGTCAAGAACTTCCTGATCACAGAGGCGGTTCGCGGCGAGGGCGGACTTTTGGTCAACCCGAAGACCGGGCACCGGTTCATGCCCGATTATGACGAGCGGGCGGAGCTTGCGCCGCGCGACATCGTCGCCCGGGCGATCGACAACGAGATCAAACGCGACGGGCTGGACTTCGTCCACCTCGACATCTCCCACCGCGAGCCGGAGTTCGTGATCGGCCATTTCCCGACCATCCACGAGAAGCTGCTGGGGCTCGGGATCGACATGACGAAGGAGCCGATCCCGGTGGTCCCTGCCCAGCATTACACCTGCGGCGGAGTGCTTGTGGACCGGCACGGCTGCACGGACGCGCCGGGCTTGTACGCGGCGGGCGAGGTCACTCAGTCGGGGCTTCACGGAGCCAACCGGCTGGCGTCCAACAGCCTCCTCGAATGCCTTGTGTTCGGCGAAGCTGCGGCGAAGCACATCCTCGCCAGCTGGGACTCCCTTCCCGAAGTTCCGACGATCCGCGCCTGGGACGAAAGCCGCGTCACCGACAGCGACGAGGAAGTCGTCATCGCCCAGACCTGGGGCGAGATCCGCCGCTTCATGTGGAATTACGTGGGCATTGTCCGGACCAGCAAGAGGCTCGAACGTGCCAAGCACCGGATCGACCTGCTGCGGCGAGAAGTCGCCGACTATTACAAGCATTTCCGGGTGACCCCGGATTTGATCGAGCTTCGCAACCTCGTTGAGGTCGCGGACCTCATCATTCGGTCGGCCTTAAGCCGCCACGAGAGCCGCGGCCTTCACTACACGCTGGACTATCCGAAGATGCTGGCCGAACCGAAGGACACCGTGCTCGTTCCTTAGTCCGGTATCGACTGTCGAAGATCCTTACTGCGTCTTTCCGTCATCGGCTTCCATGACGGTTGCCTGGGGCCCTGTCGAAACCGAATTTACGCTGGCCTGGGTGACAAGCACCGTCGTTCCCGGCGCGATCACCGAGCGCATCCCGGCGACGAATGCCGCCGGCAGGTGCATCTGCTCGACCCGCTCGGTACTGATGACCTCTGCGGGCTGGCCCAGGAGATCGGAAACGCCGACCTGGATCCATTGCTGGTCCTTGCCGCCGGTGAAGGTCATCACCTGGGATTCCGTTGTCTGCTGCTGGACGTTGGCATGGGCCCGGCCGATCTCCACTCCGTTTCGAAGGACGACAACCTGTTGGTCGCCGGTGGATATGATGATCGACACCGGACCCGTCGGCGAGGCAGCGGGGTTCCAGGTGAAAGTCCCAGTCGGGGTGAGCGGCGTCGCGGGTGGCGGCGTAACCCCGGCCAGGGCCGGCGCGAGAACTCCAGCCGCAGGCCGCTTAACCGGGTCGGCGTGTCCCCCCGCAATGACCACCGTCCCGCCCATTGGCGTGACCGCGAACAGCTTCTTCGCAAACTCCATCGGCAGGCGGACGCAGCCATGGCTCGCCGGGAAACCGGGGAGGTTGCCCGCGTGCATCGCAACGCCCTTCCAGGTCAGCCGCTGCTGGTAGGGCATCGGCGCATCATCGTAGGTGCGCGAGCGGTGGTCCTTGTCCTTTTCGAGGATCGTGAACACGCCGGTAGGGGTCTCGTAGCCATCCTTGCCCGACGAGATGGTCGAAACGGCAATGCGGACCCCGTTGCGGTAGACGGTCGCAAGCTGCCGGCCGAGGTCGACGTACACCAGCACCGGACCGTCGCGCGCGATCTCCGGCTTCCACACCCACTGTCCCGGCTTGAGCTTCTCCGCCTGCTTTGCGAGCTCCAGCTGCGCGGATTGCAAGGCGGATTGCGCGTTCGCCGTGGAAGGCGGCGCCAGGACCAGCAACGCACCGCCAACGAGTGTCCACAGTTTGGCCATGATCAGGTCGCCTCCCCGATGCCCGAATATAGCGTCGCTTTCGCTGCCGAGACAGCCCGACCGCCGGTCTCGTTGCGCGCAGAACGCCGCTACCCCCGATCGTACGGGTCGTGCGGTCCGTGGCGGATCCAGCGGGTGGCGATCCATTTCTCGCCTGCAGTGACCGGCTCGCCCGCGTGGAGCATTCGCGGGTCCGGTTGCTGATCCCCGCCGCTGTTGCGGAAGACGAGAAGGTCTCCGGCGTCGGGACGAAGCGAAAGATCGAGCTTCGGAAAGGTCGTGGCTCCTCCTTCGAAGCCGTCGTTGAGATAGGCGATCGCCGTCCATTCGCGCTGGTTCTTCAGGCCCGGAAGCGCGTCCATGTGCGGCCGGTACTGTTGCCCCGGCGTGTAGCGCATCACGTACAGCGCTTCCGAATTGCCGGTCCGAGTACCGGTCGCAGCGGCGATGCGCCGGTTGATCGCCTGCACCACCAGGTCTTCTTCGTGCGGGAGGAAGGCAGCGCCGTGCGAGGTCCGGATCGGGTCGGGCCGGCCGATTCCGGTCCGCCCGTCATCGACGTACGAGGGCTTTAGCAGTGGCTCGGCGCGCTCCATCAAATAGGCGCATTCGCTCGGCGACAGGAGCGCGCGAACGATTTCGATATGAGGGTCGGCCGAGACCTGCTCGCTGGCCGAATCAGCGGCGGAATCCTCGCTTCGCAGCAAGGGGAGCATCGCGAGCTGGGCTGACGCGATCGCATCCGTTGCCGCCGCCCGCTTCAGAAGCTCCAGCGCTTTTTGCGCGTCAGGCTCGCACCCGGCGCCGTTGGCGGTGAGGTGGGCGAGGACTCGGGCGGCTTCCGGCTTTCCCTTGTCAGCCGCGCTTTCGAGCAGCCGGCATGCCGCGCTCAAATCGCGCGGGCGGTCGCTGGCGTAGAGCAGCCAGTGAGCGAGGATGAATCCCCCTTCGGGATCGCCGGCTTCTGCCGCGGTTTCGATGAGCCGAACCCCGTCCTGCGGCCGGCCGGCGCGGGCGAGAGCAGTGGCCTGGGCGAACAGATCCATGGCTCTGCGGTAACGCTTTGGGTGCGCCGATCAATTCCGGTCAGTAGATTCCCCGACGAACATTGCTAAACCCGCGCCTCCAATGGCTGACGGCAATCACCTCTATCTCGTCGACGGGTCGAGCTACATCTTCCGGGCGTATCACCGGCTGCCGCCGCTCACGAACCGGCACGGCCAGCCGGCCGGCGCGGTCTATGGCTATACGACGATGCTGTGGAAGCTCGCCGACAGCTTGAACAAGGCTGACGGGCCGACCCACATGGCGGTCATTCTCGACGCTTCGGAACACACGTTCCGGAACGAGATGTACGACAAATACAAGGCCCACCGTCCGCCGCCGCCCGAGGACCTCGTCCCGCAATTCCCGCTGATCCGCGTCGCCACCCGCGCCTTCTCGATCCCGTGCATCGAGGAAGCGGGGCTGGAGGCCGATGACATCATCGCCTGCTACGTCCACGAGGCGAAACGCGCCGGCTGGAAAGTGACCATCGTCAGCTCCGACAAGGACCTGATGCAGCTGGTAGAGGACGGCAAGGTCGACATGCTCGACACGATGAACGACCGGCGGATCGACAGCGCCTATGTGCGCGAGAAGTTCGGCGTCGGGCCGACCGAGCTGGGCGACGTATTGGCGCTGATGGGCGACAAGGTCGACAACATCCCCGGAGTTGCGGGAATCGGCCCGAAGACCGCGTCCCAGCTGATCGCCGAATATGGTTCGCTCGAAGCGGTGCTGGCCAATGCGGAGAACATCACCAAGCCCAAGCTGAGGCAGTCGCTGATCGACTATGCCGACGACGCGCGGCTGTCGCGCAAGCTGGTCGAGCTGGTCTGCGATGCGGCGCTTCCGCAGCCGATCGAGGAGCTTGCGCTCACCGGCATTCCCAAGGAGCCGCTGCAGGAGTTCCTGGAGGAGCAGGGTTTCAAGGCGCTGTTGAACCGGCTCACCGGAGACGGCGGCCCGACATCCGGCCGGAGCAGCAGCGGCGGCGGGCTCGACCTTGCCGCAGCGTCGATCGCCTCGACTCCCGCGCGGCCCGCGGAGCCCGAGGCGATCAGCGTCGACCGGTCGAAATATGAAACGGTGACTGACGAGGAGTCGCTTGACCGCTGGATCGCGGAAGCCACCGCGCTGGGCCGGGTCGCGGTCGACACGGAGACTGACTGCATCGACTGCATCATCGCCCGCCTCGCGGGCATCAGCCTGGCGACCGAGCCCAACCGCGCCTGCTACATCCCCGTCGGACATAGTGGAGCCGACCTCTATTCGGACGCTCCCAACCAGCTTCCGATGGCACTGGTGCTTGAGAAGCTGAAGGTGCTGATGGAGGATTCGGCGGTCCTAAAGATCGGCCACAATTTCAAGTACGACTGGGTGATGTTCGACAAGGCGGGGATCGACACCGATCCGGTCGACGACACGATGGTGATGAGCTTCGACCTCGACGCCGGACTTCACGGCCACGGGCTCGACGAGCTCGCGAAGCTGCACTTCGAGCATGAGTGCATTCCGTTCAAGCAGCTGTGCGGGACCGGCAAGAGCCAGATCACCTTCGACAAGGTGCCGCTCAAGGAAGCGACCGAATATGCGGCCGAGGACGCGGACATCACGCTTCGGCTTTGGCAGCGGCTAAAGCCGCGGCTGGCCGCCGACAATGTCGCCCGGGTGTACGACCGGGTCGACCGGCCGCTGGTGCCTGTGATCAGCCGGATGGAGCGGCGCGGGGTGAAGGTCGATCGCGATTATCTCGCAAAGCTCAGCCGCGAATTCTCGGAAGAGATCGTCAAGCTCGAGGAACGGATTTACGAAAGCGCCTGCGGACCCTTCACGATCGGATCGCCGCAGCAGCTGGGTGAGGTGCTCTACGGCAGGCTCGGGCTCAAGGGCGACCGCAAGGGCAAGAGCGGCCAATATTCGACCGACGTCAACGAGCTAGAGCGGCTCGCGGGCGAAGGGATCGAATGCGCCCGGCTGGTGCTCGACTGGCGGCAGCTTTCGAAGCTCAAGTCCACCTACACCGACGCCCTGCAGGCGCAGATCAACCCGGAGACGGGACGGGTCCATACCAGCTTCTCGCTGGCTGGAGCGCAGACCGGACGGCTCGCCTCCAACGACCCCAATCTGCAGAACATTCCCATTCGCACCGAGATCGGCCGCAAGATCCGCGACGCCTTCGTCGCGGAGCCCGGCAATGTGCTGATGAGCGCCGACTATAGCCAGATCGAGCTTCGGCTGGCGGCGCACATGGCCGACGTTCCGCAGCTGAAGACGGCCTTTCGCGACGGCGCGGACATCCACAACATGACCGCGGAAGAGCTGTTCGGATCGGCCGACCGCGATAACCGCAACAAGGCCAAGACCGTAAACTTCGCGATCCTCTACGGCATTTCTTCCTGGGGGCTCGCGGAGCGCCTCGGAATCTCCAAGGAGGAAGGCAAATTCATCATCGACCGCTATTTCGAGCGGTTTCCGGGCATCCGGACCTATATCGAGCAGACGCTCCAGTTCGCCCGCGAGAACGGGTTCACCCGCACCCTGTTCGGCCGGAAAACTCATTTCCCCAACATCCGCGCCGGCAATCCGTCACATCGCGGCGGCGCCGAGCGGGCGGCGGTCAACGCCCCGATCCAGGGCACCAGCGCCGACCTCATCAAGCGGGCGATGGCGCGCATGGACCGGGCGCTCGACGATGCCGGGCTGGAGGGCGTGAAGATGCTCCTGCAGGTCCATGACGAGTTGGTGTTCGAAGTCCCCGAAGGGCGCGAGGAGGAGGCCGCCGCGGTCGTTCGCGAGGTCATGTCCTCGGCCGCAGAGCCGGCGCTGAAGCTCGACGTTCCGCTCGACGTCGAGGTCGGCTGGGGCGAGCATTGGGGCGCGGCCCATTGAGTGAGCCGGAACCGCAGGCCAACGCGCCCACCGCCGATTTGGCGGCGCTCGCGCGCGGCGGGCGAATCAACTTCATGGGATTCGTATTGCGGCTGGCTGCGCGGCTGCCGTTCCTGTTCATCGCTGGCCGGATGTACGGAGCCGCCGCTCTCGGGCGCTTCGCCTACGCGATTCTGATCGTCGAATTCGCCGCGCAGCTCGCGACCCTCGGCCTCAAGCGCGGGCTCGCACAGCAGCTCGCCCACACCGACAAGCCGCATCCCTGCGTCGCCTGGGATGCGCTGGTCGTCGCCCTCCTCGGCTCGCTGCTGATGATCGGCATCCTCGTCGTCTTTCCCGAGGCGATGTATCCCAACAGCCCGATCGCCGGGCTCGACCGGCTGCTGCCGATCACGATAATCGCGCTGGCCTGGTCGGACATCATGCTCGCCGCACTCGCTTACCGGCACGACGTCGGAGCGACGGTCCGGGCGCGCGCAATCGTCGAGCCGTGGACGATCAGCATCGCGGCGCTGGTGCTCGCTTTCCTCGACAAGCGCGACGGCCTGATCATCGCCTACGTGATGTCGATGATCGGCGCGCTGCTCGCCTCGGCAGTGCCATTCCTCAAGAGCTACGGCCTGCCGCACGACTGGCGGCCGGAGCCCGGAACACTGTGGCGGATGGCACGAAAGAACATCCCCGTCGCCGCCGCGGACGCGGTCGAATGGGGGTCGCGCCGGGTCGACATCGCGGTGCTCGGGCTGTTCTTCTCCCCCGCAATCGTCGGCGTCTATTATGTCGCCCAGCAGGTCGCGTCCCTGCCTTCGAAGCTCAAGACGAGCTTCGACCCGATTCTCGGTCCCGTGATCGCCCAGAACCTGCAGGCCGGAAACAAGCAGGCGGTTGCCCGGCAGGTCCGGCAGGTCGGCTTCTGGGTCATCGCAGCGCAGACGGGCGTCGCGCTGGCGCTCGGAATTCCGGGCGAAGGGGTGATGGGCCTGGTCGGGCCCAACTTCGTTTCCGGAACTGCAGCGCTCGGCTTCCTGCTGACCGCCGAGGTCGTCGCCGCGATGGCCGCGGTGAGCGAGGCCGCGCTCATTTACATCGCGAGCCACCGCAACATGTGGATCAGCCTCAGCATGATCGTTCTCGAGGCGGCGCTCGCGGTCGCCCTCATCCTGATCATGCGAAAGCTGGAATTTGCAGTCATGTGGCAGGCAACCGGCCCTGCGATCGCTCTGCTGCTATCGCTGGCTTATGCGGCGATCGCCAAATCGCGGCTTCTGTGCAGGCTGCTCGACGCCCCCGTGTCCGGCTGGCGCTGGCCTCTGGTGTGGGCGGCAGGCGCAGCCGTGGTCGTCGGCCAGGTCGCGATCCTGATGCCCGAATGGGCGGAGCTGGTGTTCGGCATACCGGTGATCCTGGTCGCTTTCGGCGCGGTGCTTTGGACCAAGGGATTCGGGCCGGAGGACCGCGAGCTGTTCCGCATGAGCAAGCGCGACATCGCCGAGCTCAGCCTTCCAGACCCGAGTACGGGAGGCGATGTCCCGCGCTGACGGCGGCGGCAAGCAACGCGAAAGACTAATCGGAGATCCGGCACTTCGAGGGGGGAGGGCCGCCGACGCACCGGATCATCCGATGCGGTCCGACATCACGCGCCTTTGCCAAGGCTCAGTCGCGCCAGAGGGGCCCGGTCCGCCCAGCCAAAGTGGCCGAGTCCGGCTGGCTTTACAACCCCGCTCGCCCGACGCCCGTGCTTCCTTGGGGCCGAAGCCTCAGTGCCGGAAATGTCTCATGCCCGTGAACAGCATTGCCAGCCCGGCCTCGTCGGCGGCGGCGATCACTTCCTCGTCGCGGATTGACCCGCCGGGCTGGATCACAGCCGTCGCTCCGGCTTCGGCCGCTGACAGAAGGCCGTCCGCGAAGGGGAAGAAGGCGTCGGAGGCGACAGCCGAGCCGACCGTACGAGCTTCCGGCCAGCCGGCGGCTTCAGCGGCCTCGCGTGCCCGGATCGCCGCGATGCGCGCGCTGTCACGTCGATTCATCTGGCCGGCGCCGACACCCGCGGTGACTCCGTCCCTGGCATAGACGATCGCGTTGGACTTCACGTGCTTGGCCACGGTCCAGGCGAACAGGCAGTCCTGCAGCTCCTGCTCCGTCGGCTGGCGCTTCGTCACGCATTTGAGCTGGTCGCGGGTGATCGTTCCGTTGTCGCGGTCCTGGACCAGCATGCCTCCGGCGATGATCGCGAGCGACTGGCCGGGCCTGGCCGGATCGGGAAGCTCGCCGGTCAGGAGCAGCCGAAGGTTCTTCTTCTTGGCGAAGATCGCGCGGGCGTCCTCGTCGGCATCCGGGGCGACGACCACCTCGGTGAAGATCTGGGTGATGGCTTCGGCGGTCGCCGCGTCGAGCGGCCGGTTGGTGGCGACTATGCCGCCGAACGCCGAGACGCTGTCGCACGCGAGCGCCTCGCCCCACGCATCGATCAACGACGAGCGGGTGGCGACGCCGCACGGGTTGGCGTGCTTGACGATGACGACGGTCGGTTCGCCAGAGCGGAATTCCGAGACCAGCTCAAGGGCCGCATTGGCGTCGTTGAGATTGTTGTAGCTGAGCTCCTTGCCCTGGACCTGCTCGGCCTGGGCGACTCCGCGCGCGTGCGGTCCCGCGGGAATGTAGAGCGCCGCCTTCTGATGCGGGTTCTCGCCGTAGCGGAGCTCCATTTTCAGCTTCGAAGAAAATGTCCAGCTTTGGGGCCAGCGCTGCCCCTGGTCGCCAAACGCGAACCATTGCGAGATCATCGAATCATAGGCGGCGGTCAGCGCGTAGGCCTTGGCCGCCATCCGCTTGCGGAACGCGAGGGAGGTCGCGCCGTCGTTGGATTCCAGTTCGGCAATTAACTCGTCATAGTCCGCCGGATCGGTGACGATGGTGACGAACGCATGGTTCTTGGCCGCCGAGCGCACCATCGACGGGCCGCCAATGTCGATATTCTCGATGATCTCGTTGCGAGGCGCGCCGCGCATCAAGGTGGCTTCGAACGGATAGAGATTGACGACGACGAGGTCGATCGGAGCGATGTCGTGCTCCTGCATCGCAGCCTTGTGCTCGTCGTTGTCACGGACGCCGAGGAGGCCCCCATGGACCTTTGGATGGAGCGTCTTGACCCGCCCGTCCATCATCTCGGGGAAGCCGGTGAGCTCGCTGATGTCGCGCACCGTTCCGCCGCTTTCGCGAAGCTTCGCCGCCGTCCCGCCGGTCGAAACCAGCTCCACACCGCGCTTCGAGAGCGATGAAGCAAGGACATCGAGCCCGGACTTGTCGGAAACGGAAATGAGCGCCCTCCGGACGGGCACGAGGTCGGTCACATATCTCTCCTTCGTTTCAACTCGAGCGGCGGAACTGCCAATGCACTTCGGCGCCGGACGCTGCCGCTTCGCCGTTGATCACCAGCTGCATCGTGCGGTGCGGGATTCCATGACCGTCGACGACAAGGCTTTCCTCTACCCCGATCGCAGCGCCGCGGGAGCGGAAGTTCCACGGCGGTGCGCTCGGCGAGCGCAGGATCGCGCCCATTCCGTCAGCGGTGATCGTCGGCTCGATGCCGTGCGCAAGGTGGAATCGGATGGCGAAAGACGTTCCGTCCTTCGAGCGGCGCCGGCCCTTGGGTGCGAGCTCGTCGATTCCGCGCAATTCCTTGCCGTCGTTTCCCAGCACCAAGCTGCGCCGGTGGGTCAGGCCGAACGAGCGCGAATAACCGTCGTGGCTCGCCTCGATCCGGCTGGAATCATTGTCCTCGGTGCGGTCGATCAGCACGTCGGTGACGCCCTTGCCGAGGGTGCCGTCGGAGAGGATCGCGGTCGAATTGCTATCGGCCACGGTGACGGTGCTGTGCGCGGCAGTGGTCCGGAGGGCGCTGACCAGCTCGGGCGGCATGAGCGTCGGCCCGGCACCGGGACCGCCGCAATTGACGATCAGCCGCTGGGGCCCATCCGATAGCTCGAACGCTAACGTCGAAGCGGAGCCGGAGGAGCCCGTTTTGGCCGCCGGAGGCGGCGCCGCGTCCATCACGACGATGGTTCCGAGGGCGGAGAGCCGGTGGAAGCCCCAACCACGCGGCTGTCGCAGCGGCCGAGCGCGCATTCCGCAGCCTTCGACGATCGCTGTGAGACGGGCCGAACTTCCCGCATTGCCGCCTTCCCAGCTGGACAATCCGCCGTCGCCGAGGATCACTCCGTGGAGCGCCGACAATGCGGCGGCTGCTGCGGTCTCGAAGCTTTCGGGTGGCGTGTGCTTGGCAGCGAAATAAGCCGAGCGAAGAAGGCCGAGCCGATCGACCAGCAACGCCTGTTCCCAAGGCGTGCGGCTGATCAGGCCGCCGTCATCGGATTGTGCGGACGAGAGCGCTCGGCCGAGGCCCGATTCGGCGCGGGCGACACGGGCCACTCCGCCCTGGACCAGCAACGCCGCGGCGACAGCGCCCGCCCAGGCCGTGACCCGCTTCAAGCCCGCGGGCGCGCGCTCCGCATTCGATTCTAGATGGCGCGCGCCACGGGCGAGCGTGTTGAGGAGCGCGGAGCGGTAGCCGGAATCGGTGCTCGACAGGATGTAGGGCGCGTAAGCTGTCCAGAAGAGGATTCGCTCTCCCCAAAGTTCGGGCCGCCAGGCGGCGTCGACCCGTGTGCCATGAGCGAGGAGCCAGCGGCCGACGACCGCCTCGGCAAGCTTCGCTCCCTTCTCCCGCGTAGCGGCGGCGGCCAGATCGCGAAGCCAGGAAAAGCCCTGGAGCTGCTCGGCGACCGGTCCGTCGGCACCGACCGCGGCGAAGTCGAGATCGGCAAGCGAAAGAGTCTCGGGGCCGCAGACGAACGTTCCGGAAAGAAGCGCATCGCCGGCCCGCCTGTCACCGTGGACATGGTCGCGCGGGACTGCGGTCAGGCGAAGCGGCTGCCGCCTCGAACCGGTGAGCCTCGACAGCAGCGAGCCCTTGGCAAGCTTCCGGACGACGTCGCGCGCCGCGGCGTCCCGTGCGCTCATCCCTCTCCCCGAAGCGCCCGGATATTGGCCGCGTAGCTGCCCTGACCGCCGCGGAACGTCGCGCTTCCGGCGACGAGCACATTGGCTCCGGCATTCACCGCCTGTGGCGCGGTTTCGGGATCGATCCCTCCGTCGACCTCGATCAGGACGTCGAGATTCTCCTTGGCGATGCGCTTGGCGATCGCCTCGATCTTGCGAAGCTGGCTGGAAATGAACTTCTGTCCGCCAAAGCCTGGATTGACGCTCATGACCAGCACCAGGTCGACCTCTTCGAGCACATAATCGAGCGCTTTCGCCGGGGTCGCCGGGTTGAGGGACACGCCCGCTTTCTTCCCCAACGACTTGATTCGCTGGATCGTCCGATGGAGGTGCGGGCCGGCTTCGGGATGGACGGTGATCACATCCGCACCAGCCTCCGCGAACGCATCCAGGAACGGGTCGACCGGCGAGATCATCAAGTGGACGTCGAACGGCTTGGACGTGTGCGGGCGGAGAGCCTTCACGACAGCCGGACCGATCGTAAGATTGGGGACGAAATGCCCGTCCATCACGTCGATATGGACCCAGTCGGCGCCCGCCTCGTCGATGGCGCGCACTTCCTCGCCGAGCTTCGCGAAGTCGGCTGACAGGATCGAAGGTGCGATGAGGGGCCCGGCCATTGGCCCGATTAGACGATATTAAACGGCGCGGACAAGGCGCGCGGTGAAGAAGCCGTCGAGCCCGCCCTCGCTTTCGATGAGGCCCGGGAGGATTCGCACCCAGCCGTCGGGTTGCGCCGCCACGAAGCCGGGCAGTTCGCCCAGTTCTGGAGCGGCGATTCGGAAGTCACGACGGTTGCCGAGGAACCCCGTGACGATCTCTTCGCCCTCCTTCGGCTCTAGCGAGCAGACCGAATAGACGAGCGTTCCACCCGGCCGGACCCAGTCCGCCGCCCGGGCGATCAGCTTTGCTTGAAGCTCCGCGGATTCGGCGACGATCCGGGGGCGGGCGCGGTAGAGCACTTCCGGATGGCGGCGGAAGGTGCCGGTCGCGGAGCAGGGTGCATCGAGAAGGATGGCGTCGAACTGCCGGTCCGGCTTCCAGTCGAGAACATCGGCCGCGACCGTGTCGGCGGAAAGGCCGGTGCGCTCGAGGTTTTCCGAAAGTCGCTGGAGCCGGCGCTTCGACGAATCGAGAGCAACCACTTGGTGACCGGCGGCGGCGAGCTGCATGGCCTTGCCGCCCGGCGCCGAGCAAAGGTCCAGGACGTCGCCGGCATCAGCGCGGATGAGGCGCGCGGGAAGCGACGCGGCGAGGTCCTGCACCCACCAATCACCTCCGGAAAAGCCCGACAAGGCGGCGACCGAACCCGAATCCTCGAGGCGCACATGGCGGGAAGCGAGCGAACGAGCGCCCGTCTCGGCGACGAAGAGCTGGGCCGCCTCGTCCGACTTGAAGCTGAGGTCGAGCGCAGGGCGAGCCGCGATCTGGCGGCGTGCGGCCTCGACGACATCCCGCCCCCACGCTTGTGCCCACCGCTCCTCGACCTCAGGTGGGAGATTCGGAGCCTCGTTTGCAGTGAGGCCCCGGCGAAGGAGAGTGCCGAGAACGCCGTGGACCAGCCGGCGCGGCCCGCCGTCGACCAGCGGGAGCGCGGTCGCGACCACCGCGTGGTCGGGCGTATTGAGCGCCAGCTTCTGCGCGAGCGCCATCCGAAGCACCATCCGCGCCTTCGAATCGTCCGGGAGCCGCTGCCTGGTTGCGCTGTCGATCAGCGAATCGAGGTCGGGAAGCCGCCGAAGCACTTCGCCGGCGATGGCAACCGCGAACGCCTGGTCGTTGGCTGGCAGGTTGCGGGTTCCACCGGATGCGGCTTCCAGGGTCCGCCCGCCGCGAAGGACTGAATCGAGCATTTGCAGGGCTGCTTTTCGGGCCGGAACGCCTTCCGCGCTTGGCATCGGCTTAGGCACAGCTCATCTTGGCGGCATGAAACGGCCCAGGCATCTCGATCCGCCCAAGCATTTGTCCAAGTCGCCTCCGGTTCCCGAACCGGAGCCGGTCGCCGACCCCGGCCCTCCCGAGGGCGAGGAGGCGCGGCCCGACCCGACCCGCTATGGCGACTGGGAGAAGAAGGGAATTGCGATCGATTTCTAGACGCCTTCGACTCGCGGCGGCCTGGACAGCAACGCCTCAAGCACCGAATCCACCCTTGCGTCTTTGAGCAGCGCGTCGACCGCGTCGACAATCGGCATGTCGATCCCGCGTTGCTTTGCAAGCCGGGCAAGAACGGGCGCTGTGAACGCGCCTTCAGCGACCGTTCGCCGATCGGCCATCAGCTCGGTGGCCGACTTGCCTTGGCCGAGGCCTACCCCGAGCGAATAGTTTCGCGAGCTGGTCGACGAGCAGGTGAGGACGAGATCGCCCAGTCCCGACAGGCCTGCGAGCGTTTCGCGGCGGGCGCCCATCGCGACCCCAAAGCGGGTCATTTCGGCAAATCCGCGCGCGATCAGTGCCGAGCGGGCGTTCTGGCCAAGCCCGCGGCCCTCGACGACGCCGCAGGCGATCGCCAGCACGTTCTTGACTGCGCCGCCGATCTCCGCCCCCGCTACGTCATTGCTCGCATAAATCCGGAAGGTCGGCTGGGCGAGCCCGGCGCGGAGCCTCGCGCCGAGCGATTCATCCTCGGCCGCAAGAGTCACCGCGGTCGGAAGCCCTTTCGCCACCTCGTGAGCGAAGGTCGGCCCCGACAGGACCGCTACCGGAGCACCCGGGCAGGCTTCCGCGGCAACCTGGTGCAGCAGCTCGCCACGATGCTCCTCGATCCCCTTCGAGCAGAGGATCCGGGGCACGTCGCAGCGCGGCGCTCGCTCGAGAACCGCGCGCATATGCTGGGCGGGGGTGACCACCAGCCACGCGTCGCAATCGGCGATCTCGTCGAGGTCGCCAGTGGCGCGGATTGCAGGGTCCAGCGGAATTCCGGGCAGGAAGAGGCCGTTTTCGTGGCTCTCGTTGATTCCGTCGACGACGTCGCTTTCGAGCGCCCAAAGCAGGGTGTCGCGGCCGGCCTTGGCAGCCACCTGCGCAAGCGCCGTGCCCCAGGCGCCGCCGCCGATGACCGCCACGCGCTTCATGCCTTCACCCCCGCGCCGCGGACCTTCTCGGCTTCGGGATCGAGCGGCCAGCGAGCGCGCGCCGGAACCGACAGGTCATCGACCATCCCGCGCTCGTACCGCTCGGCTCCCGCCCAGGCGATCATCGCCGCATTGTCGGTGCAGAGCCAGCCGGGCGGCACGCTGAAGCGGCGGCCGCTGCCGGTGGCGAGTTGCTGGAGCGCCGAGCGAATCGCCTGGTTGGCGGCGACTCCGCCGGCGACGACCAGCGTCGGCGCGTCGCTTCGTTCGAGCGCGAGCCGCGCGCGGTCGACCAGGCAATCGACCACCGCCTGCTGGAAGCTCGCGGCAATGTCGGCGGGCGAATGATCGCCGGAAGCCGCCGCTCGCTGAACCGCGCTCTTGAGGCCCGCGAAGGAGAAATGCGGCTCGCCCGAGCCCACCAGCGGTCGCGGAAGGGGCACCGCTCCGGGGTCGCCCTCCTTCGCCAGCTGCTCGATCGCCGGACCGCCGGGATAAGGCAGGCCAAGCAGCTTCGCAGCCTTGTCGAACGCTTCGCCGGCCGCATCGTCGATCGTCGTCGCGACCCGACGATAGTCGCCTACGCCGAGCACCTCGAGGATCTGGCAATGACCGCCGGAGACCAGGAGCAACAGGTAGGGAAAATCGAGGTCCGGATCGACGAGGCGGGGGCTCAGCGCATGGCCTTCGAGATGGTTGACCGCCACCAGTGGCTTGCCCGCGGACAGCGCCAGGCCTTTCCCGGTGAGTAGACCGACCATCACCCCGCCGATGAGCCCCGGGCCGGCCGTCGCGGCGATGGCGTCTACCTCGGCGATGTCCGTATTCGCCTCGGCGAGAACATGGCGAATGAGGTCGGGAAGGATTTGCACATGCGCCCGCGCGGCAATCTCCGGAACCACGCCGCCATAAGGGCGGTGCGCATCGTTCTGCCCGACCACGGCCTGGGCGAGAATCCGGCGATCGCCGGTGACCAGCGCCGCGGCGGTATCGTCGCACGAGGATTCGAGGCCGAGGATGAGCGACATGCGTTCTTCCCAATGCCCGAACCGTTGGACTAGTGGAAGCTATGCGCCGTAACCCCAGACTTGGCACCCGCGGATCTCTTTTGGCGATGGTACAGGCGCGAAAGATCGCCTCCGCGCTGGAGGTGGTCGAACGCTGGCCGGCGGGGCATGTCGAAATCGTCTCCATCAAGACCAGCGGCGACAAGATCACCGACCGCCCGCTGGCCGAGGTCGGCGGCAAGGCGCTTTGGACGAAGGAGCTCGATGCCGCGCTTTTGAACGGGGACATCGATTTCGCAGTCCACTCGATGAAGGACGTCGAGGTTATCCGCCCCGTGGAGATCCGCCTCGCAGCGATCCGGCCGAGGGTTTACGTCGACGACAAGCTGATCGGCGCGGAGAGCATCGACCAGCTGAAGAAGGGCGCGGTCGTCGGTACTTCGTCGCCAAGACGCGCCGCCCAGCTGCTCGCGGCAAGGCCCGATCTGAAGATCATTCCGATGCGCGGAAATGTCGATACACGCCTGAAGAAGCTGGAGGCCGGCGAAGTGGACGCCACCATTCTTTCGGCCGCCGGCCTTCACCGGCTGAAGCTCGATCATGTCGGTACGTCCATCCCGTTCGACATCATGCTTCCGGCACCTGGCCAGGGCGCGCTCGGAGTCGAATGCCGTGCCGAAGACACCGACTGCCTGCAGCTGTTGAAGCTGCTCGACGACGCGGGAAGCCGGGCCACGGTGACTGCCGAGCGGGCCTTCGCACGGGCCCTTGGAGGTTCATGTCTTTCGCCCGTCGCCGCCCTGGCTACGGTTGAGCGGACGAAGGTTTTCCTGCGCGCCGAGATCCTGTCGGTAGATGGAAAGGACCGGGTTCGCGACGAGGCCAGCTTCCCGTGCGGTAATGACGCGTCGGCTGAGAAGCTCGCGCTGGACATGCTCGAGCGGGCGCCGGAGTCGATCCGGAGGCTGTTCGCCAAAGCATGAGGCCGGTCGCGATCCTGCGGCCTGAGCCGGGCGCGAGCAGGACCGCGGCCTCCGTTCGGGCAATGGGGCTCGATCCGCTGATCGCGCCATTATTTCGAATCGAGGCGCTGGAATGGACGCCGCCCGATCCGCAGAAGTTCGACTGCGTGCTTCTGACCAGCGCCAACGCGGTGCTCCAGGCGGGGCCGGGTCTCGACGCCTTTCGCGACTTGCCGACTTACTGCGTCGGCGAAGCGACCGCAGCAGCAGCGAAGGAAGCGGGTTTGACCGTGGCGAAGGCCGGAAACGGAGGCGTCGGGGATCTACTCGAGTCGCTCTCGCCGAAACTCAAGTTGCTTCACCTGTGCGGCCGCCACCGGCGCCCTGCCTCCACTGGATCGATTGAGGCCGTTCCGGTCTACGAGAGCGTCGCAGTCGAACCGCCCCCGGCCTTGCCGGCATTGGCCGATGCCGTCCTGCTCGTTCACTCGCCACGCGCCGGCCAGCGGTTGAAGGACCTTGCCGATCAGGGGCTGCTCGATCGCAAGATTCTGAGCATCGCTGCAATCAGCGGTGAGGCAGCGCGGGCTGCCGGTGCGGGGTGGCAGGAGGTCGAAGTCGCCACCGAACCCGCCGACTCGGCGCTTCTCGCCATCGCCGCGCGGCTGTGCAACAAACGCGGCTGATGGAGCGGGCGGGCCGAAGCGAAATGGGTTGGGGAGCGCGGCTCCTCATCGGCCTGGTGCTCGTGCTGGTCGGCGCGGCTGCAGCGACCTGGGCGCTTGCCCATTACCAGTCGGTTGCGCGCGTGCTTGGAGTCACCGCACCGGCGCCTCCGCCGCAACAGCTGGTTTTGCCGGTCCAGCCGCATCCGACTTCAACCCTCAACCCCGCCATCGCTGACCAGATAGGCCAACTCCAGGCGCGGCTTCAGCGGGTCGAGAGCGAGAGCGCCCAGGCGCAAGGCTCTGCCGGCCGCGCCGACGCGCTCCTCATAGCCTTTGCTGCACGCCGTGCGATCGAGCGCGGAGTCGCGCTCGGCTATCTCGAGCCGCTGCTCGTGGACCGGTTCGGAAAGGATCATCCCGAAGCGGTAGCGACGATCGTCACCTCCTCGCGGTCGCCGGTTCGGCTTACCGAGCTGATCGGCCAGTTCCAGGACCTCGAGCCGGAGCTGATCGGACCGCCGCCGAACGAGGGTCTTTGGACTGGCGTGCAGCGCGGCCTGTCGTCGCTGATCACCGTCCATCGCTCCGACCGTCCGTCCAGCCAGCCTAAAGCACGGTACGAGCGTGCTTTGGCGCACCTGATGTCGGGAGAAGTGGATTCCGCCCTTGCAGAGACGATGCGCCTTCCCGGAGCGCCGCGCGCCCGCGACTGGATCAACTCCGCCCGCCGCTACGTCGCCTCCCACCGAGCGCTCGACGAAATCGAATCCACCGCGCTGCTCGGACGTTCCGACCCGTCCTGAGGGGTTGGCAGGGAGAATCGCCTGTGCGATTCTTCTCGCCGGCCACACAGCGACGGTTCAGGAGCGCGCTGCTAAGCCATTGAGAATAGCGGAAGAGGGTGGGAGAATTTGAGCTCATGACGTCACTTTGGAGCCGTGTCGGGCTGGCACTTGCGCTGGCCGGGATGACCCAAATCGGCGCCGCGACGATCCGGTCCGTCGAGCAGCCGAAGCCGGCGCCGGTGAAGCGGCAGGCGCAGGCGGCGCAACTTGTCGCCCAGCCGGTAACAAGAGCGCCCGTCGCACCCGCCTACCTTCGCGACCGGATCGATGCGCTCGGCAACGCCTTCGACGGCCGTGTCGGAATCGCCGTCAGGTCGATCGACCAGGGGTGGCAAACCGGCTGGAAGGACAATGAGCTTTATCCGCAGCAGAGCGTGTCCAAGCTCTGGGTATCCCTCACCGCGCTCGACGCGGTCGACAAGGGGAGGGTGCGGCTCGACGACAGGGTTACCCTCACCCGGTCCGACCTGACCTTGTTCCACCAGCCGATCCGGTCGCTGATCCTGGGTGGCGGCTACACTACGACGCTTTCCGACCTGATGGTTCGTGCGATCACCACCAGCGACAATACGGCCAACGATAAGCTGATGCGCTCGGTGGGCGGAGCGGCCGCGGTTCGAAAGATGATCGCCGACAAGCGCCTCGGCGCGATCCGATTCTACGACGGCGAGCGTGCGCTCCAGAGCAAGATCGCGGGACTCCTGTGGTCGCAGAGCTATTCGGTCGGCAACGCCTTCTTCGAGGCTCGCAACGCCCTGCCGCGCTCTGTCCGCCGGGCCGCGCTGAACCGCTACATCGAGGATCCCTATGACGGCGCCTCGCCCAGCGCGATCGTCGCCGCACTCGCTCGCCTGAAGCGCGGCGAGCTCCTGTCGCCCGAATCAACGGCTCGGCTGCTCAACATCATGGGCAACACCCACACCGGCCCCAACCGTCTCAAGGGCGGGCTGCAGCCCGGCTGGACGCTCAGCCACAAGACCGGGACCGGCCAGGAGCTCGACGGAGTGCAGGCGGGTTATAACGATATCGGAATCCTGACCGCCCCGGACGGCCGCGCCTATTCGGTTGCGGTGATGATCAAGAAGACTTCCACTCCGCTGCCGGTTCGGATGAAACTGATGAACAACGTGGTGAAAGCAGTGATCACTCAGCACGACATGCAAAAAGGGTCCGGCTACGGGCTGTGACTCCTCCGCAGTGGCTGAACGCCTCGCCGGCACTCCCGGCGTTCAGAAGGTGCCGAGCGCCAGCCTCGACCTGTTCATCGTCCGCGACTTCCTTCCCCCCGAGCTCTGCGACGCGATCATCGAGCGGATAGACAGCCAGCGACGGCCGTCGACCATCGCCGACGACAGCGGGATCGCGAATTTCCGAACGAGCGAAACCTGCGACCTCGATTCAGGCGACGCGGTGGTCGCTGACGTCGACTGCAGGATTGTCGGCCTGCTAGGGCTCGACCCGGCACTCGGCGAGCCGATCCAGGGCCAGCGCTACGCGGTCGGCCAGGAATTCCGCGCCCACACCGACACGTTCAACCCGGGGAGCTATGATTATTACGTCCACACCGCCGCCGGCGGGCAGCGGACCTGGACGGCGATGCTCTACCTCAATGATCCGGAGGACGGCGGAGCGACACGGTTCAAGACCATCGGCAAGACCGTCCACCCGGAGCGCGGCAAGCTGCTCGCCTGGAACAACCTCCTTGCCGACGGAGCCCCAAACCCCGCTACCCTCCACCACGGGATGAAGGTGCGCAAAGGCGTGAAGTTCATCATCACCAAATGGTTTCGGGAGCGGCCGCTGGTCTGACGAAAACGCTGCCCTTTTCGACGGACAGCGGATTCGGCGCCTCCCCAAGCTTGATTCGTTCCGGTGCCGGTCGCATGCTCGCCGCCTATCCAGGGGGCAGTAGATATGGCCGTTCGTCACGTGCTTGCAGCCGCGCTTTGCGTGTCGGCTGCCATTCCCGCTCACGCTCAGGACGTCACCGCGCAAAGTCTTCTCGACAAGAATCTCGAAGCCCGAGGCGGCGCCCAGGCGTTGGCCGCGATCAAGGCGATCGCCCTTCACGGTAAGCTGATTTTTCCCGGCGACTTCGAGCTCGCCTATGGCGAAATCCGCGCACGCGGCGGAAGCGACGGGATCGAGGCGCGCATGGAAGGCAATGTCCAAGGCCTAACCTACATGCAGGGCTATGACGGCCAAACCGCCTGGCGGATCAATCCCTTCCAGGGCCGCAAGGACGCGGAGACGATGTCGGCGGACGAAGCTCGGTCGATGGCTGACTCGTCGCGAATCGACGGTGTCCTGCAGGACTCGCGCAAGGACGGAAGCACCATCGCCTACCTTGGCCGTGAGAATTTCGATGGGACCTCGGCCTACAAACTCAAGGTCACGCAGAAGGACGGCGACGAGTTCACCTACCTTCTCGATCCCGACACGTTCCTCGAGATCAAGATGACCGAGGTGCGCCGGATTCGCGGCGCTCCGCAGACCACCGAAACCGAGCTCGGCGACTACGAGAAGGTGGACGGAGTCTATTTCCCGATGTCGCTCGAAAGCTGGTCTCAGGGCCAGTCCAACCAGCGCCAGCGCGTGCTGATCGAAAGCGCGGAGGCGAACCCGCCGGTCACTCCTGCCCTGTTCACCCAGCCGGCCGGCCCCTCGTCGGCGATGATCGGCGGCGCTCCGCCCGACGCATCGAACAAGCCGCCTGAGCAGCAGCCGCCAACGCCCGCCACCCAGCCCCAGGATTCCTCTCAGCCGCCGAAGGGGGAGTGACCGTGATGCTCCGTCAAATCTTGCTCGCATCCGCGGCCATCATCGCCGCCCCCTCCATCGCCGCGACGGTCCCGCCGACCGCGAACAGCGCTGCAATCTCAGGTCTTGGAATCCGGAATATCGGATCGGCGGCGATGTCCGGCCGGGTTGCGGCTTTGGCCGCCCGCCAGGAAGCCGACGGCAAGGTCACCATCTTCGTCGGATCAGCCTCGGGCGGAGTGTGGAAGTCCGAGGACGGAGGGACAACGTTCAAGCCCGTCTTCGACAGGCAGGACGTCCAATCGATCGGAGCGCTTGCGCTCGACCCGTCGAACAAGGAAGTGGTCTGGGCCGGCACCGGTGAGCCGTGGACCCGCAACTCGGTTTCCGTCGGCGACGGCATCTACAAATCGACCGACGGCGGCGAGACCTGGACCCGGATGGGCCTCGGCGGGACAGAGCGAATTACGAAGATCGTCGTAGACCCGTCCGACAGCAACACCGTCTACGCCTGCGCGCCCGGACCCCTGTGGTCGGATTCGCCCAATCGCGGCCTGTACAGGACCAGCGACGGCGGCCGGACCTGGTCGATCGCGCTAGCCGGAGCGAACCTGTCGACGGGCTGCTCGGCAGTCGCGATCGACCCGTCAAACCACAACCACTTGCTTGCGGGTACGTGGGACTTCCGCCGCAAGGCCTATGAGTTCCGCTCGGGCGGCAACGGGCCCGACCAGCCGTCGGGAAGCCGCTTCGCGGAAAGCTTCGACGGCGGCCGCAGCTGGGCCTACCTGAACTCGACCGACCGTGCCGGCCTTCCTCCGCAACCCTGGGGCCGGCTCGAGATCGAATATGCGCCGTCCGACCCCAAGCGGGTCTACGCATTCATCGAGAACGTCCACTCCGCGCTGTATGTCTCGGACGACGGCGGCAAGAGCTGGAAAGCCCGCGACGCGAGCCAGGGCATGGTGTGGCGCCCCTTCTACTTCGGCAACATCGTCGTCGATCCCAAGGATTCCAACCGCCTGTTCAAGATGGGCTATTCGATCATCGTTTCGGAAGACGGCGGAAAGAGTTTCGCCAACACCGCCGGATCGTCGCACGGGGACTGGCATGACGTGTGGATCAACCCAACCAACACCAAACATCTGGTCGGCGGCGACGACGGCGGGCTGTGGATCAGCGTCGACGGCGGCAATCGGTGGATCAAGAGCAACAACCTGCCGATCAGCCAATTTTATCACGTCAGCGTCGACAACAAGGACCCGTACCAGGTCTACGGCGGTCTCCAGGACAATAGCGACTGGGTCGGCGACAGCGAATATCCGGGCGGAATCACCAACAACCGCTGGGAGAATCTCTACGGTGGCGACGGCTTCTGGACCTGGGCCGATCCGGCGGACCCGGAGAATTTCGTCTATACCGAAGCGCAGGGCGGCTACATCGGCCGGGTCAACCGCAACACTCATGAAGCGACCGACATCAAGCCGCGCGGCGGGTACAAGGAGAAGCTCCGGTACAACTGGAATACGCCAATCGCGCTCTCGCCAAACGAGAAGGGCACGATCTACATCGGCTCACAATTCCTCTTCCGGAGCCGCGACCATGGCGCCAGGTGGGACCGGATTTCGCCCGACCTGACGACCAACAATCCGGTCCGGCAGCGGCAGGAGCAGTCGGGCGGGATCACCGTCGACAATTCGGCCGCCGAGATGAACACGACGATCTACTCGATCTCGGAAAGCCCGCGAGCTCCCGGCCAGATTTGGGTCGGGACCGACGACGGCAACGTCCAGCTGACCCGCGACGGCGGGCAGAACTGGACCAACGTCACGAAGAACCTGAAGCTTCCGGCGGGCAACTGGATCAGCTGGGTCGAGGCGGGCCGGTTTAACCCGGCCGTCGCTTACGTAACCAATGACAGGCACACGTCCGGCGACCTGGCCCCGTACCTCTACCGAACTGCCGATTACGGACGGACCTGGCAGCGGCTGATCGGGCCGGGCACGCCGGGGGTCCGGGGTTATGCGCATGTGGTCAAGGAGGACCCGGTCGACCCGAACATCCTGTTCGTAGGCACCGAGTTCGGCCTTTACGCCTCGCTCGATGCCGGCAGGACCTGGAATAAGTTCAAGCCGGACAACTTCCCCGACGTCGCGGTTCGCGATCTCGCTTTCGGGCGGGGCGACGACCTCGTGCTCGCTACCCACGGTCGCGGAATCTGGATCGTCGACGACATCAGCCCGTTGCGCAAATTGACGTCCGAAACGCTCGCAAGCACCGTCGCCCTGATCCCCGGAGCTCCGGTCCAGCAGCGGATTCAGGGCAATGGCGGCTGGGCCGAGGGCGACGCCAGCTACGCCGGGGAAAACCCGGCACCGGGCGCCGTCATCACTTATTACCAGAAGGCGCGGCACGTTATCGGCAGGATGAAGATGGAAGTGCTCGATTCGTCCGGGAAGGTGATCGACGAGATCCCCGTTTCGAGGCGCGTCGGCCTCAACCGCGTCTCCTGGTCGATGCGCACCAAGCCGCCGGTGGTTCCGCCAGCGGCATCGCTCGGCGGGGCTTCGACCCAGGGCGAGCGTTTCCTTCCGGGCAATTACACGATCCGGCTGACCAAGGCCGGGCAGGTGACCACCGAGCCGCTGACCGTCACGCTCGACAACCGAGCGAAGTTCACCGTGGCCGACCGGCAGGCGCAGTTTGCGGCCGCGGAGCGGGCGAAGGGGCTGTTCGCGCGCATGAGCAAGCTGGTCGGCGAGATCAACAGTGTCCGCTCGGGCGCCGATTCGCTCGCTAAGAAGGAGACTACGCCGGCCGCGCTAAAGGCCGCTGCTACCAAATTGTCCGCCAGGGCCGACGACCTTCGAAAGGAAGTCGTCGCGACCAAGGAAGGCGGGGCGATTACCGGCGAAGAGCGGCTTCGCGAGCATGTTGACGATGTTTACGGCGGGATCACCTCGACCGAGGGCCGTCCGCCCCAGTATATGCTCGACCGGCTCGACGCCCTGGACCGCGAGCTGAGGGACGTCGAATCCGAGTTCGAGGCGTTCAAGGCGAAGGACCTTGCCGCGTTCAACGCGACCCTTCAGCAGTCCAACCTGCCGCCGATCACGGTCGCCGAATTCGACCTCGATTCCGACGGCCAAGGCCGCGGCGGCCGCGCGTCGGCGCTTGTGGAAGGGCTAGTCGGAACCCGCTTCTACGGCGATCTGCATTCGATCGAGGAGCAGGGCGAAAAGGACTGAGGGTTTGAGCGTTGTCCTCGGCAGTCCTCGGACTGCCTAGCGTCAACGCTGGAGCGGGCGAAGGGATTCGAACCCTCGACCCCAACCTTGGCAAGGTTGTGCTCTACCCCTGAGCTACGCCCGCTCGATTGGCGCTGAGCCGCCGGACCGGCGGCGAGGTGGCGGGCGCCTAGCATGGGCCAAGCCCCCGCTGCAAGCGCCCGCACATCGTCTTGTGACCGGCGCCCCGCCGCGCCATATGACTCGCCCGCACGAGTAGGAAAGGTCCAGCGTGGCGACTTTGGGAATGAGCGAGGCCGAGCGCGCGGCGGTGACCAAGCTCGAGAGCGAGGTCATCGAGCCGTCGATGACCCATCTCGTGATGCTCGACTTCTGGGCCGAGTGGTGCGGGCCCTGCAAGCAGCTTTCGCCCGTGCTCGACAAGATCGCGAAGGATTATGCGGACAAGGGCGTCAAGCTGGTCAAGATCGACGTCGAGGCCGACAAGATCATCGCTGCCCAGTTCCAGGTCCAGTCGATCCCGACCGTCTACGCTTTCTATCAGGGGCGGCCGGTTGCCGACCTCACCAACTATCGAAGCGAGGGGCAGATCGCCAAGGTCCTCGACCAGCTGCTCACTCAGCTCGGAGTAACCGGGGAAGCCGCACCGAAAACCGCCGAGATCGGTCCCCTCCTGGCAATGGGCGAAGAGGTGCTCGCCGGAGGCGATCCGCAGCGCGCTGCCGGAATCTTCCGCCAGGTGCGCGACATGGCGCCTGAGGATGCCGGAGCTGCGAGCGGCCTGGTCCGGTCGCTCGTGGCCGGCGGAGAGCTCGACGAAGCGAAGGCTACGCTCGACGGCCTAACTGCGGAAATGGCAAGCGATCCGGCGATCGGGCGGGCGCGGGCGGCGCTCGAGACCGCTTTGGCCGGAGCCGGATCGGACGCCGCGGAACTCGAGAAGAAGGTCGCGGCGAATCCCGACGACCTTCAGGCGCGCTACGACCTCGCCGGAGCGCGAATGGCCGGCGGGGACCGCGACGGCGCAGCGGACGAGCTCCTGGGGATCATCGAGCGCGACAAGGAATGGAACGAGGGCGCCGCGCGAAAGCGGCTCCTCCAGCTCATCGAGGCGCAGGGACTCGAGGACGGCTGGGCACGGGCCCAGCGACGCCGCCTTTCGGCCTTGCTGTTCACGTGAGCGGCGCGCTCCCGATGCGGGCGCCCCTGTTCCCGATCGCCGGGGCAATCCTGTTTCCTCGAGCGCAACTGCCGCTTCACATTTTCGAACCGCGCTATCGCGAGATGGTTCGCGACGCGGTCGACGGCGACGGACGCATTGCAATCGTCCAGCCGCAGCTCGTCGAGGTCGAAGACGACCGCAAGCAGCCGATCTATCCGGTCGGCTGCGTCGGCGAAATCGTCGGCCTGGAAGAGCTTGAGGACGGCCGGTTCAACATCGTCCTCAACGGATCGAACCGATTCCGGATCATCAGCGAGGTCGACCTGGAGACTCCCTACCGCAACGCCGACCTCGACGTCGGAGCCTTCGACGACCGCGAGCCGGAGCCGCTCGGGATGGTCGAGCGCGCAGAGGTCGAGCGCGAGGCGCGCAGGCTCGGCGACGCGCTGGGGCTGGCGGTCGACTGGTCGGCGGTGAGCCGGCTCGACGACGAGATGCTGGTCAACGCAATCGCCCAGGTCGCGCCCTTCGACGTTTCGGCAAAGCAGGCGCTACTCGAGTCGGAGACGCTGGATGCGCGAACGGACCTGCTGGTGCAGCTCATGCAGTTCCTCCGGCTGAGCCAGGGAAACAGCGAGCTTCAACCGACCCTGCAGTAATTAGATCGGCAAACCGCGGAGCAGGAGCGGCAGGTCGCCGCTTGTGCCGCGCGCTTCGCTCATCAGCCGGTCCTTGATCGGCCCGATCCGGTCGATCAGCCCCATTCCGAACCGCCGGACGGCCGAAGCCGTCCGCCCCCGGATCCCGTAGACCCGGGTGAGGCCGTCGGTCGCCATCGCCACCATCAGGGAGTCGAGCGAGCGCCAGCGCTGGTAGCGGTCGAGCAACTGGCGGTCGCCGAGGTCAAGTCCGAGCCGGGCTCCCTCGACCAGCACCTGCGCCAGGGCCGCTGCATCCCGGAAGCCGAGGTTGAGCCCCTGGCCGGCGATCGGGTGGATTGCATGAGCGGCGTCGCCGATCAGCGCCAGCCGGTGATCGGTGATCCGAGCCGCATGATGGAAGCCGAGCGGATAGGTCGAGCGTCGCGCGGCGAGTTTTATCTTGCCGAGGAAGCCCCCCATCGCGTGGCGCGCTTCCTCCGCGAAATCGTCGTCACCGAGCGAGAGAAGCCCCGGAGCATCGTCCTTCTTCACCGACCAGACGATCGCGGAGCGGTGGCGCTTCTTGTCGTCGGTCATCGGCAGGAGGGCAAACGGCCCGCCCGGATAGAAGATCTCATAGGCGACATTGTCGTGCGCAAGCTCGTGATGGAGCACCGACACGATCGCCATATGATCGTACCGCCACCGGGCGACGCGGATCCCCGCTTCCTCTCGCATCGGCGAGTTTCGGCCGTCGGCTGCGATCAACAGAGGCGCTGCGAGCTGGCGGCCGTCCTCCAGTGCGACCGTGACTCCGTGCTCGCCGCGCTCGACGCTCGCGATCTTCGATTTCCACAGAAGCCAGAGGTTCTTGCCGGCCTCGGCGCGGGCCCGAAGCGCGGCACGAAGATGGCGGTTCTCGTGCATCCAGCCGAGCGGCTCGTCCTCCTCGCCCGGGTCGAAGGCCAGTCCGCCGGGCTCGAGGCCGTCCGCGACCTGGATTTTCCGGATCGGGCAGCCCGCCGCCGGAAAATGGTCGGCGACGCCGGTCGCCTGGAGCATCCGCATCGAGCTCGACGAAACAGCGCTGGTGCGGCCGTCGAACGCCGCGTCCAGCCGTTGGTCGGGATCGGCGGGGTCGACGACGATCGCCGAAAGTCCGCTGGAATCCAGCGCCGCTGCAAGCGCCAGGCCGACGAGCCCGCCGCCGAGGATGATGACGTCCGCACGGTCCATGCGTGGCCGATTAGCCCTCCCGCCGCCTGATTGCGAGCGTGACGTCAAGAAAGCGTTTGACCGGTGACTCCCGGACAAGGCATTTTAAGCGCGCGGAAATTTAAGGGTGGGAAGATGGCAACGGCTGCAGCGCGGCCAAAAGAGCTTGGACCGGACTGGCGCGACCGTCTGCGCGAGTCGATCCGAAGGCTTGCCCGGCGGAGCATGGGTGCGCTCCTTGTTGCGCTCGCCTTGGCTGCGACCGCCGCGCTGATCTCGCACAGCAGCACGGACGCGTCCTTCACCACCGCTGCCGGCGGAGCGCCCGAGAATTGGCTGGGCACGGTTGGCGCCTACGGAAGCGACCTCGCGCTTCTGCTGCTCGGCATCGGATGCGTCCTCATCCTTCCCGTCGTAGCCATTGCCGGCCTTCGAATGATCCGCCTTGCGCACCTGGAGCGCACAGGCCGCTCGCTTCTCTTCGCGGCCATCGCCGCCTTGCTCGTCGGAGTCGCACTCAGCCTCACCAGCGGCTCCGCGGTGTCCGGTCTCCCCGGCGGCTGGGGCGGAGCAATCGCGCTTGCTGCAGCCAACGGCCTTCGGGCGCTCGTGGCGCTGATTCCCGACGCCCGCTTCATCGAGCCTGTCCGCATCGGCCTCCTCGTCCTGTTTGCCTGCGCCGGCCTCCTGCTCGGCTGGATCGCACTTGGCCTGTCGCAGGAGGAGCGTGTGTGGTTCTCGGGCCTCTTCTCCCGCTCGTCCGAAAGGAAGGCGCTGCCTCGCAAGACCGAGGAACGCAGGGATGATCGATCGGCAATCGCCGCACCGCCCAAGCCACGGCCCGCAGTCGCAGTCACCGAACCGGCAGCCGCTCCCGCGCGCTCCAAGGGCGGAATTCGGAGGCCGGGGATCCAGCCGGGCCTCGCCCTTGGCGATAGCTTTGTCCTCCCGGACGTCGGGCTTCTCGCCCCGGTTACCGAAAAGGCCAAGACCCAGATCGACCGCGCCGCGCTGGAGCGCAACGCCAAGATTCTCGAGGCGGTGCTCGAGGACTTCAACGTCCGCGGCAATATCGTCGAGGTTCGCCCGGGCCCGGTCGTCACCATGTACGAGCTGGAGCCGGCGAGCGGGATTAAGGCGAGCCGGGTCATTGCGCTCGCCGATGACATCGCCCGCAACATGCAGGCGATCTCGGCCCGAGTGGCGATCATCCCTGGTCGCAGCGTGATCGGAATCGAACTTCCCAACGCACGCCGCGAAACGGTGGTCCTGTCCGAGCTGATCGCAAGCGATTCGTTCAGCGACGGCGACATGTCGCTGCCGCTGATCCTCGGAAAGAATATCGCCGGCGACCCGGTTATCGCCGACCTGGCGCCGATGCCCCACCTGCTCGTCGCCGGCACCACCGGATCGGGCAAGTCGGTCGGGCTCAACTGCATGATTCTGTCGCTGCTGTTCCGCTACGGCCCCGACCAGTGCAAGCTAATCATGATCGACCCGAAGATGCTCGAGCTGAGCATGTACGACGACATCCCGCACCTGCTTGCGCCGGTCGTCACCGAGCCGGGCAAGGCGATCCGCGCGTTGAAATGGACGGTCGAGCAAATGGAGGACCGCTATCGCAGGATGGCGAACCTCGGAGTCCGCTCGCTCGCAAGCTTCAACCAGAAGGTCCGCGACACCAAGGCGAAGGGCTCGAAGCTCAAGCGGCGGATCCAGACCGGCTACGATAGCTCGACGGGCCAGCCGATCTACGAGGACGAGGAGTTCGAATACGAGGTCCTGCCGCAGATCGTCGTCGTCGTCGACGAGCTCGCCGACCTTATGATGACCGCGGGCAAGGAGGTCGAGTTCCTGATCCAGCGGCTTGCGCAGAAGGCGAGGGCAGCGGGGATTCACCTGATCATGGCCACCCAGCGACCGTCGGTCGACGTGATCACGGGGGTGATCAAGGCCAACCTGCCGACTCGGATCAGCTTCCAGGTGACGAGCAAGATCGACAGCCGGACGATCCTCGGCGAGCAGGGCGCCGAGCAGCTGCTCGGCCGGGGCGACATGCTCTACATGCCGGGCGGCAAGCAGATCCTTCGCGTCCACGGGCCGTTCGTGTCTGACGAGGAAGTGCGCGCCGTCGCCGAGCATTGGCGCAAGCAGGGGGTGCCGGAATATGTCTCGGCGGTCACCGAGGAGCCAGAAGAGGGCGATTACCTGTTCGACGGCCAGCCGACCGGCGACGACGATCCCGAAACCCAGCTCTACCGAAAGGCGGTCCAGATCGTCGCTGAGAGCCAGAAGGCGTCGGTTTCCTATCTGCAGCGGCAACTCCGGGTCGGCTACAACAGCGCAGCCCGGCTGATCGAGCGGATGGAGAAGGAGGGCAAGGTCGGGATGCCCGACCACGTCGGCCGGCGCGAAGTACTGATCGACCCCGAAGGTCACGCGATCTGACCGGCGCGCCATGCTGAACGTGGCGGAACCGTAAGGTTCAGAGCGCATTCAATTGCGAAACGCCAGTTTCCGGCCAAATCCTTTCAGGAGCTTCGACATGTCCCTTTCAACCATCTTCGCGCGCGCGCTGGTTCCGGTCGCCCTGGTCGCTGCGCCGGTCGCCGCGGTCCACGCCGCCAAGTCGTCGGACCTTGCGCTGGTGAAGTCGCACCTCAGCGGTGTCGACTCGATGACCGCCAATTTCGTCCAGACCGATTCCAAGGGCCGGTCGCTGTCCGGCACTCTTCAGCTCAAGCGTCCGGGGCGGATCCGCTTCCAGTACGGCAAGGGCGTAAATGTCCTGCTGGTCGCCGACGGACGAAAGCTGACGTTCATCGATTATGATGTCGGGCAGAAATCCAGCTGGGACCTCAACAAGACGCCACTTGGAATCCTGCTCTCCTCCAATCCGGATCTCGACCGCATCGCGCGGATCGTCAGCAGCGAGGATCCGAACGTCGTGGTCGTCCGGGCGATGGATCCGTCGCATAACGAATATGGAAAGCTGATCCTCGCCTTCATCCGCCAGGGCGGCGCTCCGGGCGGGCTGATGCTCTATGGCTGGACCGCTGTCGACGCGCAGGGGAAGCAGACGATCGTGAAGCTGTCGAACCAGCGTTATAATGCCGCGGTGCCGTCCAGCGCGTTCACCTACGCCGAGCCGAAGCGAAAGGCGCGGTGAAAAACGTAGCAGATCAAAACCTGTTCATTCTGGCGTCAGGTAACGAAGCGTAAAAAATAGAAGGTTGCCGCATTGGCTTGGGGTTTCCCCCTGTTACCCTTGCCGCGGCGATCCCTTGCGTGACGAACGCTAGGTCGGCCCTCGTTCCAAGCCCCCGGAGCGAGGGCCTTTTCCTGCTCTTCCGCGGCAGAGCAGAAAAGGCCTCCCTTGGCTGACGGGCAGGGCCCTCCTTTTTCTTCTGCTCAACTACAGGCTAAGCGGCTGACGTGACCAAGCGCCTGAAAATCGCCTCCTGGAACATCAACTCGGTTCGAGCGCGGATCGCGCTGGTCGAGCAGCTGATTCGCGAGCAGCAGCCCGACATTCTCTGCCTCCAGGAAACGAAGGTCCTCGACAGCATTTTCCCGGCCGAGCTGTTCCTCCAGCAGGGCTACGTGCACCACGCCCTCAACGGCCAGCGCATGCACCACGGGGTGGCGATCCTGAGCCGCGTGCCGCTCAAGGACCCCGGCAAGCATGACTGGCAGGACAATGGCGAAGCGCGGCACATCGGCGTCCGGCTTGAATGCGGAATCCGCCTCGAGAATGTTTACGTTCCTGCGGGCGGCGACACCCCCGACCGCAATCTCAACCCGAAGTTCGGCCAGAAGCTCGATTTCATCGAGCGGATGACCCGCTGGTCGGAGACGCTCGGAGAGCCGACGGTCATCGTCGGCGACTTCAACGTCGCTCCGCTCGAATGCGATGTCTGGAGCCACAAGGCGCTCATCAACGTCGTGAGCCACACGCCGGTCGAGGTCGAGGCGCTGACCCGGCTTCAGCAGGCGCACGACTGGATCGACATCGGCCGCCGCTTCGTCCCTGCGCCGGAGCGCTGCTTTACCTGGTGGAGCTATCGATCGCGCGACTGGACGAAGAACGACCGCGGACGCCGGCTCGACCATATGTGGGCGTCGCCGGAACTGGCGAATCATCTCAGCGCGCATCAGGTGCTCGAGCCCTGCCGCAACTGGCAGCGCCCGTCCGATCACGTTCCGCTGATCTGCGAGCTGGCTGTTTGACCAAGCGGTCCGAGCTTCGGTCGGCGATCGCCGCGCTGAAGAGCGGGCGGCGGGTGCGAATTCTTTCCGCCAACCCGCTGACGGTCGCATCGGTCGAAACGACCGACTTGGACGCTCTCGATACTCTTGGCGCCCGCTCCCTGCTGATCAGCGGATGGCGGGCCACGGCGCTGTCGCTCGCCAACCGACTCGACGCGGCCGACCCAGCTGAACCGGTGCTGCTCGAACGGCCGGAATGGCTGGACGCCGACGCGGCTCGGGCGATCTGCGATCCGGGACGCGACGGCGAGCGGGCGCCGACCGGACCGCTGGCGCCGCTTCCGCTCGACCGGGGTGACGAAGCCAAATCGGCGCTGAAGCTGGCGCGGCTGGCGGGACTTCTCCCGGCGCTTTGGGTATTCGACGATGCGCCGGACGTAATGGGGGTCAACGCAGACATCGTGGCCGCCAGCTCGGCCAAAGTGACGCTGGTGGCGCGCGCGCGGCTTCCTTTGGAGGACATGCCGGAGACGCAGATTGCGGTCTTCCGCGCTGCCGACGGCGAAGAGCATGTCGCGCTCATCGTCGGAGCGTTCGGCGGCAAGCCGCCGCTCGTCCGGCTGCACAGCGAATGCCTGACCGGGGACGTGTTCGGTTCCCTCAAATGCGACTGCGGCCCACAGCTCCAGGCGGCGCTTCGACTCATCGCGGCTGCGGACGGCGGAGTGCTGCTTTATCTCCGGCAGGAAGGGCGTGGGATCGGGATCGGCAACAAGGTCCGCGCTTATGCGCTTCAGGATCGCGGCTTCGATACGGTCGACGCGAACCTGCGGCTGGGCTTCGCCGACGACGAGCGCGACTATGAGGAAGCGGCGGCGATCCTTCGTGAGCTCGGCATCTCCGAGGTGCGGCTGCTCACCAACAATCCGTCAAAGGTGGAGGGGCTGGAGAAGGCTGGGATCGAAGTTGCCGAGCGGGTGGGCCACCACATGCCGGCCAATCCCCACAATGCCGATTATCTCGCGACAAAGCGCGAGAAGAGCGGGCACCTGCCTTAGTCGGCGAACAGCGCGGTCCCGACCCGGACGGCAGTCGAGCCGAGCGTCACGGCGGCGCGATAATCGGCGGACATTCCCATGCTGAGCCCCGCGACTCCGTTTTCGCCGGCGATCTTCGCCAGCAAAGCGAAGAATGGCGAAGGCTCGAGGCCCAGCGGAGGAATGCACATCAGGCCTTCGAGCGGCAGCGGCGATTGGCGGACCGCGGATACCAGGCTGGCCACCTCATCGATTGCGCAGCCGCCTTTCTGCTCCTCTTCGCCGATGTTCACCTGGACGTAGACGCCTGGACAGCGGTTCGCTTTCTCCGCCTCCCTCACCAGGGATTCGAGTAGCGACAGGCGGTCGAGCGAGTGGATGGTGCCGAACAACCGCACCGCTTCGGCCGCCTTGTTCGACTGAAGGCGGCCAATGCAGTGGAGGGTGAGATCGTCATGCGCGGCCAGCAGTACCGGCCATTTGTCGAGCGCCTCCTGAACCCGGCTTTCCCCGAAGTCGCGCTGTCCTGCCTCGATCAATTCCCGGATTTCGCCGATGGTGCGGGTCTTGCTGACGGCAACGAGCGTTACGTCAGCCGGCTCGCGCCCTGCGAGCTTTGCAGCCGAGACGATCGTCTGAAGGACGTTTCGGCGTCGGTCGGCGGCGCTGCTCATGGCAAGGCGCTATAGGAAGGCCGATGAAGCGCCGCCAGACTCCCCGCCAATGGCTGGCACTCGACCGGGACGAGCAATCCGCTTGGCGGACCGTTCGCCGCCTGCCGCCCGGCACCGGCGTGCTCCTGCTCTGCCGCGATCTTTCGAAGCGGGAGCGGTCGGTTATGCTGGCGAAGCTTCGCAGAATTGCGGCAACGCGCGGTCTCACAATAAGCGACGAGGCGGAGGGCGGCGGGGCTCGCGTCCACAATATGCGCGAGTTGCGGCGAGCCAACCTCGCGAAAATACCGCTGATCTTCCTGTCGCCGGTCTTTCCGACCGCTAGCCATCCCGATTGGCGGCCGCTGCCGAGGATGCGCGCAGCAGCGATGATTCAGCTTGCCAAGGCGCCCGTCATTGCCCTCGGCGGAATGAGCGAGCGGCGGTTCTGGCTGGTGAAGGCGCTGGGATTTCAGGGTTGGGCAGGAATCGGGGCCTGGGCTCGAAGCAGGTCCAAACGCTCAAGTTAGAACTTGAAGGCGGTGCCCACGTAGACGGCCTGGCTGTCGACCCGATTGTCGGTCAGCGTGGTCAGCCGGTCGCGCTCGACCTTGTAGCGAACCCCGCCGGTGACCGAGAGGCGACGGGTCAGCGCGTAGGAGCCCGCGACGTCGAGCGCGTAATTGTCGGGATCGCGGAGCGCCGGAGCAGCGTGCCCCTCGCCACGGTCGGCCGAAACGGCCACTCGTCCGGTGAAGCGCGGAAGCGAATAGCTGACCCCGACCATCGCCTTCTCGCGGCCGTCGACGGGTGAGCCGGCCGGCTTGACCTTGCCCACGTCGCCCGCAATCGCGAAGCGGCGCCAGCCGACGGCAACGCCGAGGTTATAGCTGACGGGAGCGAGTGCGTTGACCGGCGAGCCCGAGCTGTTCGAAGCAAGCTCCTGCGGCGAACTGGCATGGGCGCGGATCGCGACCCGCACCTGTGACGGGCGGCCCTTGGCTGCCGCCGGGGTGAACTTGAAGTCGCCGAGCGAAGCTGCGCGTCCGGAGAAAGCCGCCGCAAGCCGCGGGTCGGCGGAAGCCGGAGTGAACTGGAAATCCTGGCTGGCGCTGAGCGAGATCGCCGGTGGCCGCCCGCTCGAGTCGGCGAACGCGGGCGACAGGGAAAGGCCCGCTGCGCCTAGCGCAAGGGCGATGGTGACTGCAGTGACGCCGACGCGACTCACTAGCGGCAACTCCCTGTTCCGCGAATGCATATAGGCCGGGCAAGCTGAAGGTTCCATGACCGACTCGATTCGGCGCGAGTCTGTTGCACCGGAACCACAAGGCGTTTCCCGAAGGCCCCCGCTTGCGGCCTCGACGGCAGCATCTATAACGCCGTCGCAACGCCACTCTCGAGGATCGCCGATGTCCCGCCTAAAGCTGATTGCCGCCGCGCTGATCATTACCGGACTGGCCGCATCCGGTTGTGCCCGCAACCGCAACCTTCCTACGCAGCTGGCCCCCTCGAGGATGACCACGATCGGCGTCAACGGCTATCTGTGGCAGGCGGCGCTCGACACCGTTTCCTTCGCTCCGCTCCTTCAGGCCGACGCCAACAGCGGAGTGATCATCACCGATTGGTACGCCAACCCGAAGACGCCGGGCGAGCGGGTCAAGCTGACTGTGACCATCCTCGCCCAGGACCTTCGCGCTGACGCCCTTCGAGTCGCTGCGTCGAGGCAGATCCAGCAGAACGGGACCTGGGTGGCGGCGCCCGTCACTGCCGCGACCGTCCAGAAGCTCGAGGATATCATCCTGACCCGGGCCCGCGACATCCGCCGAACCACCGTCCCTGGATAAGAACTGGATCGAACCATGACCGGAACCGGCCGCTTCGATCCGGCCGTTGCGGATGTCCGCTGGCAAAAGCGCTGGGACGACGAGCGCTGCTTTATCGCCGACACCGATAGCCCCAAGCCCAAGGCCTATGTGCTGGAGATGTTCCCCTATCCGTCGGGGCGCATCCACATGGGCCACGTTCGCAATTATACGATGGGCGACGTCCTCGCGCGCTATCGCCGGATGCAGGGCTTCGAGGTCCTGCACCCGATGGGCTGGGATGCGTTTGGAATGCCGGCCGAGAATGCGGCGATGGAACGCAAGGTCCATCCCGGCGGCTGGACCCGGTCCAACATCGCGGCGATGCGAGACCAGCTCAAACGGCTGGGCTTCGCGCTCGACTGGAGCCGGGAGATCGCGACCTGCGATCCCGAATATTACGGGCACGAGCAGGCGCTGTTCCTCGACCTGTACGATGCCGGGTTGGTCTATCGGAAGGAGAGCGAGGTTAACTGGGACCCGGTCGACATGACCGTTCTCGCCAACGAGCAGGTGATCGACGGCAAGGGCTGGCGATCGGGCGCCCAGGTCGAACGGCGCAAGCTGTCGCAATGGTTCCTGAAGATCACCGACTTCGCCGACGAGCTTCTCGACGGCCTGCAGACGCTCGACGACTGGCCGGACAAGGTGAAGCTGATGCAGGAGAACTGGATCGGCCGGTCCAGCGGCCTCCGCTTCCGCTTCAAGCTGACCGGCGAAGGCGCGGATGCCGACTATCCCTGGATCAAGGCCGGTCTTCTCGCCGCTCCCGAGATCGAGGTGTTCACGACGCGTCCCGACACGATTTTCGGGGCGAGCTTCGTCGCCGTCGCTCCCGACCATCCGCTCGCCCAGGCGGTCGCGTCGGAGAACCCGGACGCCGCGGCGTTCATCGCGGACTGCAAGGCAGGGGGAACGAGCGCGGCCGAGGTCGAGACTCAGGAGAAGCGTGGCTTCTTCACCGGCATCGAGGCAGTCCATCCTCTTCAGGGCGAGTGGCGGCTGCCGGTCTGGATCGCGAACTTCGTGCTGATGGAATATGGGACCGGTGCCGTGTTCGGAGTGCCAGCGCACGACCAGCGCGATTTCGAATTCGCCACCAAATACGATCTGCCGATCCGGCGGGTTGTAGCCCGCGCAGACCAGGACAGGGACACGCCCATCGGCGACGAGGCCGAGCCGGGCGAAGGGGTTATCGTCAACTCCGGATTCCTCGACGGCCTGTCGGTCGAAGAAGCGCAGGACTCCGTGATCCGCCGCGCCGAGGAGCAGGGCTGGGGAAGCCGCGAGACCGCCTACCGGCTTCGCGACTGGGGCGTTTCGCGCCAGCGCTACTGGGGCACGCCGATCCCGATGATCCACTGCTCCAAGTGCGGAGCGGTCGCGGTCCCGCGCGATCAGCTGCCGGTGGTCCTACCCGCCGACGTCAGCTTCGAGCTTCCGGGCAATCCGCTCGATCGCAACGAAGGGTGGCGACGAACGAGCTGTCCGAAATGCGGGGGCGAAGCGCTTCGCGAGACCGACACGTTCGACACGTTCGTCGATTCGAGCTGGTACTTCATCCGCTTCGCGAGCCAACCTGTCGACAAGCCGTTCGACCGCGCCGCTGCGGAGGCGTGGCTTCCGGTCGACCAATATATCGGCGGCGTCGAGCATGCGATCCTCCACCTGCTCTACGCCCGGTTCTGGACCCGCGCGCTCAAGCGGATTGGGCGGATCGGAATCGACGAGCCGTTCAAGGGGCTGTTCACCCAGGGGATGGTGACCCACGAGACATTCCGCACGGCCGACGGACGCTGGCTCGCTCCTGATGAAGTCTCGGCTGACGGCAAGGGCAAGCTGGCCGATGCCGCCGGCGCGGCGGTGGAGCGTGGCCGGGTCGAGAAGATGTCCAAATCGAAGCGCAACACCGTCGACCCTGAGCCGATCGTAGCCAGGTACGGAGCGGACGCGGTGCGTTGGTTCATGCTATCCGACAGCCCGCCGGAGCGCGACCTCGAATGGTCGATCGGCGGGATCGAGGGCGCCGCCAGGTTTGTCCAGCGTGTGTGGAAGCTCGCGACCGCCGCAAGCGTCGGCGAGGGCGAGGACCAGGCGCTGGAGCGCAAGCTTCACCGGACGATTGCCGCGGTTGGCGAGGCGATCGACGGCCTTCAGTTCAACAAGGCGGTGGCGAGCCTCTACGAACTGGTCAACGCTGTTGAAAAGGCCGCGCCTTCCACAACGCGATCGGACGCCGTCCGTGCGCTGGTGAAGCTGGCTTCGCCGATGGCTCCGCACTTGGCCGAGGAATGCTGGAGCGCGCTGGGGCAAGAGGGATTGGTCGCCAATGCCGAATGGCCTAAATTCGATCCTGCGCTTCTCATCGAGGACCAGGTCACGATCGCGGTTCAGGTGAACGGCAAGCTTCGCGACACGCTGACCGCCCCGCGCGGCCTCGACCGAGAAAAGGCGGAGGCGCTGGCGCTCGCTTCCGAGAAGGTCCAGCGGCAGCTCGCCGGCACCGCCCCGCGCAAAGTCATTGTGGTGCCGGACAGGCTGGTCAATATCGTCGCCTGATGCTCCGACTCCTCATTGCAGCTTCGATCCTGGTCCTTCCGGGATGCGCGCTCCACCCGCTCTATGCCGGCGGATCCTCGGGAGTCGTTGCCGGATCTCTTCGCCAGGTCAGCGTCGACACGATTGAGGGCCGCAACGGCTGGCTGGTATTCAACAAGCTCAAGGAGCGGCTCGGCGAAGCCGGCACTGCGCAGCCGGCGTACCGCCTGCAAGTCCAGCTCGACGATGCGATCATCGGACTCGGGATCCGAGGCGACCGCGCCGTGACTCGTGAGCGGCGGACGCTTCGGGCGCGCTACCAGCTGGTGAGCGCGTCGACCGGGCAGGTTGTCCTCGACGCCACAGCCGGCTCGGACGCGGGAATCGACGTCGTCAGCTCCGAATATGCCACCGTTGCCGCCGAGCAGACGGCTGCCGAGCGCCTTGCCGACGATGTCGCGGATCAGATCGTCGCTCGGCTTGCCCTATACGCAACCCGCGCGGGCAAGCCGCGGTGAAGTCGGCGAAGGGAACGATTGGGCGGGCGCTCGACCAGCCGGATAGCGGCATACGTTTCTACCTTTTCTACGGCCAGGACGAGGGCCAATCGCGCGGCCACGCCGACCGGCTGCTCAAGGGGCTCGCGGCGGAAAAGTTCGTCGTTCCCGCCCAGGCAGCAAAGTCCGACCCTGCCCTGCTCGCCGACGAGGCGTCCGCGATCGGTCTGTTCGGGGACAGGCGCGCCTTGTGGATCGAGCCGGCGGGTGATGAGATCGAGCCCGCGGTCGCGGCACTGCTCGAGGCAGCGGCTGTCGAAAGCCCTGTGATCGCGATCGCGGGGGCGCTCCGCAAGACGTCTGCGCTCGTCAAGCTGACCGAAGCGCACCCGCTGGCGCTTGCGCACATCTCCTACGAGCTCAATGAGCGCGAGGCCGAGAGAGTGGTCGAGGACCTCGCACGCGAAGAAGGATTGCGGCTAGCGCCGGGGCTTGCCGCGCGCATCGCATCGCTTGCCGGCAACGAGCGCGGCATCGTCGCGCAGGAGCTGGCCAAGCTCGCCCTCTATGCGAACGCCAGTGCTGATGCGCCCAAGCAGATTGATCGCGACGTCCTCGACGAGATTGGTGCCGGAGCGGAAGGCGATTCGATGAAGCTTGGCGATCTCGCGCTCTCCGGCGACGCCGTCCGGCTGTCCCACGAGCTGGACTGCAGTGCCGGAGACGCGGAGCCGATTTCGGTCATCCGGGCGCTTCAACGTAGGCTGCTGATGCTCGCGCCAATCCGCGCCCGCGTGGACCGCGGCGAGCGGCCCCATGACGCCGTGACGTCAGCAGGCAAATCGGTGTTCTGGAAGGATAAGGACCTGGTGTCCAAGCTGGTTGGCCAGTGGGACTCGAGCACTCTAGCGCGGGTGTTCGAGCGATCCGGCGAGCTCGAGCGGCGGCTGATGAGCGCCGATTCGCCGCCGGCCGCGGAAGCGCTGGAAGAAGAGCTTGTGGCGATAGCGAGGACCGCGCGCCGCAAGTAGCGGCTAGATGGGCTCGCCCGAGAGGCGCTGGCAGATCATGTCGAGCTGGTCGAGGCTCGAATAGCTCAAGGTGACGGTGCCGCGGTTGCCATTGTTCGCGACCTTGACCTTCAGGCCGAGCATGTCGCCCAGCTGTCGCTCCAGCGCGGCGAGATCAGCATCGCTGCCCTGCTGTGCTCGCGGAGCGGATGCGCGCGGCGCTCCCTCCGGAGAACCGGGCTTGCTCCGTTTCGCCAAGGCCTCCGCCTGGCGCACCGAGAGACCCTTTTCGACGATTTCCCAGGCGAGGCCGGCCGGATCTTCGCTGGTGGCCACAGCCCGGGCATGACCCATGCTGATATCGCCTTGCAGTAGCATTTGCTTCACTTCCAGAGGAAGTTCCAGCAATCTCAACAGGTTAGCTATATGGCTTCGCGACTTGTGAACCAGCTTGGCCAACGCGTCCTGCGTGTGGCCATATTTTTCGACGAGCTTCTTGTAGCCCTCGGCTTCCTCAATCGCGTTGAGGTCCTGCCGCTGCACGTTCTCGATCAGAGCAATCTCGGCCGACGTCGAATCGTCGATGTCGCGAACGATCGCAGGGATGGTGTGCAGGCGAGCCCGCTGGGCTGCCCGCCAGCGGCGCTCGCCGGCGACCAGCTGGAAATTCTCGCCGTCAGGCCGCAACAGGACCGGCTGGAGAACGCCGCGCTCGCCGATCGAATCGGCCAGCTCCGCGATACTCTCCTCATCGAAATGCATTCGCGGTTGGGCGGGATTCGGCCGGATTCTGCCGATTTCCACCTCGCGCACGCCTGTGGCGGATGGAATTTGGCCAGCCTCCGCCTGCGGCGCTGCCGCGGGGCGAACCGCTTCATCGAGCAAGGCGGCCAGGCCGCGGCCGAGTCCCGAAGTCTTCTTGTCGCTCATGCGGCTTCGGCCCTACGCGGGAGACGAGCGATCAGCTCGCGTGCAAGGCTCACATAGGCTTCCGAACCGGGGCAGCGCAGGTCGTAGATCAGTGCCGGCAGGCCATGGCTCGGCGCTTCCGACAGGCGAACGTTACGCGGCACCACGGTGTCGAACACCACGCGGCCCAGGCAGGCGCGAACGTCGTCGGATACCTGCTGCGAGAGGCGATTGCGGCGATCAAACATCGTCAGCGCAACGCCGAGGATCGCAAGCTCCGGATTGAACGCAGTGCGGATCCGCTCGACGGTCTGCAGCAGCTGGCTAAGTCCTTCTAAAGCAAAGAATTCCGACTGAAGCGGGACCAAAAGGTGCCGCGCAGCAACGAGCGCGTTCACGGTCAGCAGTCCAAGCGACGGCGGGCAGTCAATCAGGCAGATGTCCCACCGGCCGGGCGTCGTAGCCGAAAGCGCATTGTCGAGGCGGTGCGCGCGGTCGTTGAGGGAAACGAGCTCCACCTCAGCACCGGAAAGGTCGACGGTGGCCGGCAGAAGATCGAGCCTCGGCACACGCGTCGGGATCACGCTCTCCTGGACTCCTGCCGAGCCAATCAGCACGTCATAGCTCGACTTCTCGCGCTTCGACTGCGGGACGCCGAGCCCCGTCGAGGCATTGCCCTGCGGGTCGAGATCGACCAGCAGGACCTTCCAGCCGATCGCGGCGAGCGCCGTCGCCAGGTTGATCGCTGTCGTCGTCTTGCCGACGCCACCCTTCTGGTTCGCGATCGCGACGCGGATCATCGCCCACCCCTTGGCTTCACGTTCCGCAGCACGAGGATCTCGGAATCGGGATCGGTGAAGCTGGGAACTGTTTCGGCCTCACAATGCCAGCGTCGCCGGGCTTCAGCCAGTTCCGATTGCGCGCTTCGACCCTTCGGGAGCACCCACAGGCTATTTCTTGTGGACAGATGCGTGGATAGTTGCAGCAATTTGTCGACCGAGGCGACCGCGCGGGCAGTGATCGCGTCGAATCGGCCAGTGGCCTTCTCGACCTTCGACGCAGCGACCGCGACTCGGTTCCCCAGCCCAAGCTCGGCGACGCAGCGCTCGAGGAATTCGGCCCGAAGCCGGCGCGGCTCGATAAGGAGGATGGGCCCTTCCACCAGCGCGGCAATGACCAGCCCTGGAAGTCCGGCGCCGGAGCCGATGTCGGCCCACGATGCGCCATCAAAAGGCTCGAATCGCACTAGCTGGGCGCTGTCGAGGATGTGCCGTTCCCATAACGACTCGAGCGTCGACGCAGCGACCAGGTTTTGCCTGGCCGATTCGTCACGAAGCAGCTCGGCATACCGCTGCAGAAGGTCAAATGTTTCACGTGAAACCTTGCGGGTGGCCGCTTCGGCCAAGCGGTCGATCATGCCGCAGCGCGGCACGCCGCGACGTACAAGGCAGACAGCGCCGCCGGCGTGACTCCCGCGACACGCGAAGCCTGATCGAGCGTTTCCGGCCGGGCTGTGGATAGCCGCTCCACCATTTCGTTCGAGAGCCCCGGAACGGAGGCGTAATTAAAGGCGCCACCGAGCCACACCCGAGAGTCGCGCCGGACCGCTTCCCACTCGCGCTCTTGCCGTTCCAGGTAGGGAGCATAGAGCCTGTCCGCTCGCCCCTCCTCAGTGTCTCCCCACGCCGCGGAGCCACGCAACTCTAGGTGCCCCTCGATATGTTCTTGGCGGCGCTGCGACACGCAGCCCGAATCCAAGGCATCTCGACCTAGGCGCGTCGCGGCATTATCGGCGCGAAGGGCAAGGCGATATTCGGCCCGTGCGGTCATCATGCGATACGGCTCGCTGACGCCCTGAAGCGTCAGGTCGTCGATCATCACGCCAATGTAGGACGTCCGCCGGTCGAAGCGCACCGCGCTCAGGCCCAGAGCGGCGGCCGCAGCGTTCAGCCCGGCGACGAGGCCCTGGGCCGCGGCCTCCTCGTAGCCGGTCGTGCCATTGATCTGCCCCGCTAGGAACAGGCCGGCGATGTCCTGGACCTCCAATGTCGTGCCGAGCCGCCGCGCGTCGACGAACTCATATTCGACCGCATAGCCTGGCCGAACGATCTCGGCTCGCTCGAGACCGACGATCGAACGGACGAAGTCACGCTGGACGTCCTCGGGCAGCGAGGTGGAGATCCCGTTCGGATAAACCAGGTGGTCAGCTAGTCCCTCCGGCTCGAGGAAGATCTGGTGCCCGTCGCGTCCGCCGAACCTTTTCACCTTGTCCTCGATCGACGGGCAGTATCGCGGACCTCGCCCCTCGATCGCACCGGCGAACAGGGGAGAACGTGTGAAATTCGTCTCGATGATCTCATGCGTACGGTCGTTGGTGCGAGTGATCGCGCAGTGAAGCTGGGGAATGCGCAGGCAGTCGTCGAGCGCGGACATGCGCCACGCCTCTCCCTCGCTGGGCTGCCGTTCCAGTCTCGCCCAATCGATCGTCCGCCCATCCAGCCGAGGGGGTGTTCCGGTCTTGAGCCGCCCCTGCCCCAGCCCGATCTCTCGGACCTGCTGCCCAAGCGTGACGGACGCCCTCTCGCCTTGACGTCCGCCTGCAAGCACCTTCTCGCCCACGAACAGCCGCGCATCGAGAAAAGTGCCCGTCGCGATCACGAGCGCCTTGCATTGAATCAGGCCGACGCTCGTATCGAGCGCCTCGACACGCCCCGCTTGGATCACCATCCGGAGCGCCTCGCAGACCAGCACCTCGACGCCACTGTCCGCGAGCAGCTCGGCGGCTGCCCTGCGATAGAGGGCCCTATCAGCCTGGAGCCGCGGGCCCTGGACTGCGGGCCCCTTGCTCCGGTTCAACATCCGACGGTGGATCGCGGCTCGGTCGGCTGCGCGTGCCATCAATCCGTCGAACACGTCGAGCTCGCGGACGAGATGGCCCTTGCCGACGCCGCCGATCGAGGGGTTGCACGACATCTGCCCGACATCCGCGGCGCGGAAGGTAACCAGCCCTACTCGCGCCCCGCGGCGCGCGGCGGCGGCCGCGGCTTCGCAGCCGGCGTGTCCGCCTCCGATGACCAGCACGTCGTACATGACCGGCGCCCTTAGCCGAACCTCGCGCCTGTGGCGACGTGTTCCACGTGAAACATCACTTCCCCAGACAGAAGCGGCCGAACAGCGAATCGAGAAGGTCCTCGACACCGGCGCGACCGGTCAGTCGGTCGAAGGCGGTCCTCGCCCGACGCAGCATTTCCGCGACAAGTACGACATCGTCACCGACCGAAGCCGACCGGAGTCCGGCTTCCGCTTCAGCAATCGCCTCCGACTGGCGGCGATTAAGGGCAAGGTCGCCTTCTACAGGAAGCAATTGCCTTGCTTCCCGGACGATCGCATCGGCAAGCTCCGACAAGCCTCGACCGGTCAGAGCCGAGACAGCAAGCGCGTCCGGAGGGGCGCAGTCCCGACCTGGGAGGTCACTCTTCGAGTGGACCCTGATGAGGTGCGGATGCTGCGGCGCCGCGCTTTCCCCAAGCCACAACAGCACGTCAGCCATGGCGATCAACCGACCGGCGCGCTCAACCCCCATTCGTTCGACCTCCTCGTCCGATTCTCGCAAACCGGCCGTGTCGGTCAGACGCAGCGGAACACCTTCCAGGGACAGCGGGACGTCGATGTGATCTCGCGTCGTGCCGGGGGTATCGGTGACGATGGCTCTGTCTTGGCCAACCAACGCATTGAGAACGCTGGATTTTCCGGTATTTGGCGGGCCGGCAATCACCACTTTTATGCCATCCTTGAGTGGCTCTGAGCGGGGCCGGAGAAGCCATGAGCGTAGCTCTGACGCTAATGCGCTGCAATCGCGCGAAAGTTGCGGATCCGCGTCAACCGACTCCTCTTCGACATAGTCGATCGCCGCCTCTGCCCGAGCTGAGAGGGAAAGCAGCGCCTCCTGCCACGCATCGATTTGCCGGCGCAGCCCCCCTTCGGCCATCGCAAGCGCGGACCGGCGCTGGCTCTCGGTCTCCGCCTCGATCAAATCGGCCAGGCCTTCGGCTTCCGTGAGGTCGATCCGCCCATTCTCGAAGGCGCGGCGGGTGAATTCCCCGGGTTGTGCCCCCCGGAGGCCTTCGAAGCGGCCGAGGGCGTCGAGCACCGCCGCCACCACTGCGCGACCGCCATGACAATGAAATTCGACGAGATCTTCGCCGGTCGACGACGAAGGGCCGTCGAACCGAAGAACAAGCGCTTCGTCGAGGAGCTCACCTTCCCGGTTGCGAAGCTCTCGCACCGCCGCCTGCCGGGCAGGAGGCAAATCTCCTGCAAACGCCCGCCCCGCTTGGTGAGCCGCTGCCCCGCTTACACGAATGACCGAGATCGCCGCGGGTGGGCTTCCGCTCGAAAGTGCAAAGATGGTGGCGGGCGTCACCTCAAGGCCACTAGCCTCAGCGGCACCGCTCCTCAAACCGCATTGGCGACGGCCGGCCAGCCAAGTACCGGGGCGACGTCGTGATAGCCGTCCCAGATCATCTTCACAGCAACCCACATGATAACCAGCAACCCAACATATCCGATCCAGCGGAAGCGATCGATGTAGCGGGCGATCACATTGGCCGCGATTCCCATCAGGATGACCGCGATAATCAGGCCAACGATGAGAATCCCAGGATGCTCACGCGCCGCTCCTGCAACTGCCAGCACATTGTCCAGGCTCATGCTGACGTCGGCAATTGCCACGCCCCACACGGCGCCGGAAAAGCTCTTCGCGGCGTAGACGCCCGAGCGCTCGTCCCCCACGATCTCTTCCGACCCCGGCGAGCAGTCTTTTGGGCGGCGCAATTCGCGCCACATTTTCCAGGCCACCCACAAAAGCAACAATCCGCCCGCAAGGATGAGGCCGACGACCTGGAGCAGCTGCGTAACGGCGAGCGCGAAGACGACCCTCAGGACAAGGGCCGCGAGCACGCCGATCATGATGACCTTGCGTCTCTGTTCCGAAGAGAGGCCCGCAGCCAGCGCGCCGACGACGATCGCGTTGTCCCCCGCGAGCACGAGGTCGATCATCAGCACCTGGAAGAAGGCAGCCATCGCCGCCGGCTCCCCCAAGTTGGAGAAGTCGCGGAGAATGTCCTGCCATATCCCGGCTGGCGGGCCGAGCCCCGCGACGAGCGCTGCGGCGCCACTTAGAAACAGACCCGACAAGCAATTCCCCACTTCAGTCACAAGCCTGCAACTCGAAGAGCCACAGGCTGCATTTTGTTCCGCCGCTAGCCGGCGCCGAGCACTTGCCTCAACCCCAACACGTGCTCGCCGCCCATCCAACCCTCGTAGATCATGCTGGCGGCGACATAGAGGATCACCGCGAGCCCGATATAATTGATCCAGTGATACCGCTGAATCAGCTTGGCGACGTAATTGGCGGCAAAGCCCATGAACAACACCGAGAACGTCAGCCCGATCACGAGCAGGGCCGGGTTCTCGCGGGCGATGGACGCAACCAGGAGTACGTTGTCGAGGCTCATGCTGAGGTCGGCGATGGTGATTTGGATCGCGGCCTGGAGGAAAGTCTTGGTCCGCGGCGGACCTTCGACCACTTCCGTAAGCTCGTCGTCCGCAACGACGATCGGGCGCGGCCTGATCTCGCGGACCATGTTGTACGCGACCCAGAGCAGAAGCAGCCCGCCGGCAAACACCAGCCCGGTGATCTTGAGAAGCTGAGTCGCGATCACCGCGAAGGTGATCAGGAAGCCGAGCGCCATGCCGACGCCCAGCATGAGCACTCGCCTTCGGTCCCGCTCCGGCAGGCCCGAGGCAAGCGACCCCATGATGACGACGTTGTCGCCGGCCATCGTCAGGTCGCCGACGATGATCTGGCCGAGCTGAGCCATGCCGGTAGGGGTGAAAATACTCGAGAAGCTGAACCCGCTAAGCATGGACGGTTCGAACCGCGCCGAGCGCTACTGGTTCATCGAAGCGAAGAAATCCTCGTTCGACTTGGCGTCCTTCATCTTGTCGAGGAGGAACTGCATCGCATCGACCGTGCCCATCTGCATCAGGATGCGGCGAAGCACCCACATCTTGGTGAGTGTGCCCTGGTCGACCAGCAGCTCTTCCTTGCGGGTGCCGGACTTGCCGACATCGAGCGACGGGAAGATGCGCTTGTCGGCAACCTTGCGGTCGAGCACGATTTCGCTGTTGCCGGTGCCCTTGAACTCCTCGAAGATCACTTCGTCCATCTTCGAGCCCGTATCGATGAGCGCGGTCGCGATGATCGAAAGCGAGCCGCCTTCCTCGATGTTGCGCGCGGCGCCGAAGAATCGCTTCGGCCGCTGAAGGGCGTTGGCATCGACACCGCCGGTCAGAACCTTGCCGGAGCTCGGGACCACGGTGTTGTAGGCGCGGCCGAGGCGGGTGATGGAATCGAGCAGGATCACGACATCCTTCTTGTGCTCGACCAGGCGCTTGGCCTTTTCGATCACCATTTCGGCGACCTGGACGTGACGCTGGGCAGGCTCGTCGAACGTCGATGAAATGACTTCGCCGTTCACCGACCGCTGCATGTCGGTCACTTCCTCCGGCCGCTCGTCAATCAGGAGGACGATAAGGATCACCTCGGGATTGTTGTCGGTAATCGCCCGGGCGATGTTCTGGAGAAGCACGGTCTTGCCGGTCCGCGGCGGAGCGACGATCAGGGCGCGCTGGCCCTTGCCCAGCGGCGAGACGATATCGATGACCCGGGCCGACTTGTCCTTGATGGTCGGGTCGAGCGTGTCGAGCTTGAGCTTCTCGTCCGGGTAGAGCGGCGTGAGATTGTCGAAATTGACGCGGTGGCGGACGGTGTCCGGATCGTCGAAATTGATCGACGTGACGCGCGTCAGAGCGAAATAGCGCTCGCCATCCTTAGGGCCGCGGATTTCGCCTTCGACCGTGTCGCCCGTTCGAAGGCCGAAGCGCCGGACGACCGACGGGGCGACGTAGATGTCGTCCGGGCCGGCGAGATAATTGGCTTCCGGCGATCGGAGGAAGCCGAAGCCGTCATTCAGGACTTCGATCGTTCCGCTGCCGATGATCTGAACGCCGTCGTCCGCTTCGATCTTCAGGATCGAGAACATCAGATCCTGCTTGCGCATCGTCGATGCGCCTTCGACGCCGAGTTCCTCGGCCATCGAGACCAGCTCGGCCGGCGATTTTTGTTTCAAGTCTTTCAGGTGCATGGGATTCGCTTTTTGGGGCGTGGGGGACGTTCAGCGTTTCAAAGCCTTGGCGGCGGACGCCGCGGATGGACGGAAGGCTGAACGGCAAAGGAGAAATACAGGCGGTACAGCCTTGGCTCGCGAGTTAGGGAGCGGCTCCCCTTTAGTCAATCGCCTCCGTCGCCGATTTCAGAACGGCCGGACGATAACCAGCACGACGATTATGGCAGTCGCGATGCCGGGAACCTCGTTCATGATCCGGAGCGCCTTGCTGTCGGACGACCGGGTGCCTGCTGCCAGCCGCTTCCCATAAACCCCAAGCCAGCCCTGGTAAGCGCTCAGAGCGATCACGAGCGCAAGCTTAGCGTGGAACCAGCCTTGGCTGAATGCGCCGATGTGGAAAGCCAGCATCAGCCCAAGCACCCAGACTGCGATCATCGCCGGAGTGAGAATGATGTTGCGAGCCCTGCGCTCGCGCTCGACCCACGCCCTGTCCTCGGCGGATCCCGGCGCGGTCTCGTGGTGATAGACGTAGAAGCGCGGGACGAGCAGCAGCCCGGCGATCCAGAAAATGACGAACGTCACGTGCGCCGCCTTCACCCATGGATAAGCGGCGCCAAGGAAGCCGGTAAGGTCAGCCATTCGTCCCCTTTACGAGCGCAACCAGCTGCTCGACATGATCGATCGGAGTTTCGGGAAGGATTCCGTGCCCGAGGTTGAAGATGTGCGGGCGCTCGGAGAAAGCGTCAAGCACTTGCTTGACGGCGACACGCATCGCCTCTCCGCCGGCAAGCAAGGCGAGCGGGTCGAGGTTGCCCTGGACCGGAAGACCTTTGGGAAGCTCGCGGTTCGCCCAATGGGGATCGACGGTTTCGTCGAGGCCGACGCAATCGACACCGGTTTCGCGGGCATAGGCCGCGATCTTCCCGCCCGCGCCCTTGGGGAAACCGACGATCGGGACGTCAGGGTGTTCGTGACGGAGCTTCTCCACCAGACGCGCGGTCGGGGCGATCACCCATTTCTCGAATTCGCTCGGCGCAAGGCTCCCGGCCCAGCTGTCGAACAGCTGAAGCACCTCTGCACCGGCTTCCACCTGGCCGCAGAGATACTGGAACGTGACCTTTTCGATCCTCTCGATGATCGCGGAGAAGCGCCCGCTGTCGGAATAGGCCAGGCGCCGGGTCTCGGACTGGTCGCGGCTACCTTGGCCGGCAATCATGTAGGTGGCGACCGTCCACGGACTTCCGGCAAAGCCGATCAGCGTCTTGTCCGGCGAAAGCCTCGTCTTCACCTTGCGCACGGTCTCGTAGATCGGCTCGAAGCGGGTCAGGGTCGGGGTAAGCGCATCGAGATCCGCCGAGACCAGCGGCGGAGTCAGACGCGGCCCTTCGCCGGCGACGAAGCTCAAATTCTGACCGATCGCGAACGGAACGATCAGGATGTCGGAGAAGAGGATCGCCGCGTCGAAGTCGAAGCGTTCGAGCGGCTGGAGCGTGACGTCGGCCGCAGCCGCGCTGTCGCAGACCAGGTTCAGGAAGCTGCCCTTGTCCTGGCGAAGGCGGCGATATTCCGGGAGATACCGGCCCGCCTGCCTCATCAACCACATCGGCGGCGTGGCCAGGCGCTGTCCTCGAAGCACGCTGAGCAGGGGCTTGTCTGCTCCGCTCGCCGGCACTGCGTTGCGGGGCGAACGGGCCACCCTCTCTCTCCCTATAGAGATTCTTAGAATCTAATTGGTGATGTAGTTGTCCGGCTGGACTCGGGAAATAGAGGAGCGTTCCGGAATTTCCAACAGGCGCGGGGTAACGGGATGTCAGCGAATCCCGCGAGTCGCCGGCTGAGTCCCCCGCGATTCACAGGCTGGGGATAGATGCACCCGCTTGTGAATGGATGTGGGCACTGACCCGCCAAGCGGGTGGACAGCTGGCCCGTTGAGACTGCCCACCTCCTCGCGCTAGGGGCAGGAGCACGCTTTTCCACAAGGTTGTTCAATTGACCCTAATCCTCGCTTCCTCGAGCCCGATCCGGCGCCAGATGTTGGAGCAGGCGGGAGTTCCATTCGACAGCATCCCCGCCGACGTTGATGAGGCCAGCTTCAAGGAGCGGCACCGCGATCCGGCGCAACTGGCGACAGCGCTGGCGGAGGCAAAAGCGCTCGCGGTGAGCAAATCGCGCACCAGCGATTTGGTAATCGGAAGCGATTCCGTAGTCAGCGTCGCCGGAACCCTGTTCGGCAAGCCAGTCGACCGCGAAGAGGCGGGGGCCCACCTGCGCCACTTTTCGGGCAAGCCGATCACCCTCACCAGCGCCGTCGCGCTTGCCCGCGGCGGAAAGCCCCAGTGGAAGCATTGCGACCAGGCGACCCTGCAGGTCCGGCCGCTGTCTGAAGGGTTCATCGAGGAATATCTCGACGCCGAATGGCCGGAAGTCGGCTATTGCGTCGGTGTGTTCCGACTGGAAGGCCGAGGCGTGCAGTTGTTCGACACCATCGAAGGCAGCTTCTTCACCATCCTCGGCATGCCCCTCCTTCCTCTCCTGGCGGCCCTTCGCGAGCGCGGAGTGATGAGCTCGTGATCCGCCTCGCGCTCACCGGCTCGATCGGAATGGGCAAATCGACGGTCGCTGAGATGTTCAGGCGCGCCGGTGTGCCCGTGTTCGATGCCGACGCGGTCGTGCGCCGGCTGCAGGGCCCGGGCGGATCGCTCGTCGGCAAGATCGAGGAAAGATTTCCGGGAACGACCGGTCCGGATGGAGTGAACCGCGACGCGCTTTCGGAGCGGGTGCTTTCGGATCCGGACGAGCTTGCCGCGCTGGAAGCCATCGTCCACCCTTCGGTCCACCACGAACGGACTCGCTTCATCGTCGAAAACGGTGACCAGCCGGCGCTGTTGTTCGAGATTCCGCTGCTGTTCGAAACCGGCGGAGCGGAGGTGTTCGATAAGGTCATCGTCGTTTCCGCGCCCGCAGAGATTCAACGCGAGCGGGTATTGGCGCGGCCGGGAATGACCGAAGAGAAGCTCGCCGCGCTGATCGCTCGTCAGATGCCCGACGAGGAGAAGCGCGCGCGTGCCGACTTCGTGGTCGATACGGGCGGCGACCTATCCACAACTGAGCGCCAGGTCAGCGACATATTGTCTTGTCTTGGCCTCAAGGCCGGTGGTTAAACAGGGGTATGCGCGAAATCGTCTTCGACACCGAAACCACGGGACTGGACCCCGCGGGGGGCGACCGGATCGTCGAAATCGGCTGCATCGAGATGATCAACCGCGCCGAGACCGGCCGCCACTTCCACGCTTATTTCAATCCTGAGCGGCCGATGCCGCCGGGGGCCGAAGCGGTTCACGGCCTCTCGGACATCTTCCTGTCGGACAAGCCCCGCTTCTCGGAGAAGGCGGGCGAGCTGCTCGAGTTCATCGAGGATTCGCCGCTTGTCGCGCACAATGCCGGCTTCGACTTCGGCTTCCTCAACTTCGAACTCGGGCTGTGCGGGCATCCAATTGTCTGCACCAGCCGCATGGTCGACACCCTATCGATGGCAAGAAGTCGCCACCCAGGTGCGAAGCACAGCCTCGACGCGCTTTGCACCCGTTTCGGAGTCGATCGCAGCCACCGGGTCCGGCACGGGGCGCTTCTCGACGCGCAGTTGCTCGCCCAGGTCTATATCGAGCTGACCGGCGGCCGGCAGATCGGCCTGGGACTTGTCGAGGAGACGGACGACACCGGATTGACTCCGTCCGCAGGCACGGTGACGGTTCGCGAGCACCGGATTGCCCGTGCACATTGTGCTGCCGATGAGGAGCTTGAGCGCCATCGAGCGTTTATAGCGAAGCTGGCCAACCCGCTCTGGGCACGGTTCACCGCTGCAAGTTGACGCAGCGGCGAACGCCGCCCTAAGCGGCCCGCCAAGTCGCAGGAAAAGGAGCCTCGCCCGTGGATGTTCGTGTCGCTGACCACCAGGTCGAAACCGGCGACTCCATGAAGGAGCGCGCGATCCAGCGGATCGAGGAGATCACCGAGAAATATTACGCCCGATCGGTCGGCGCCGACGTGACTTTCGGCAAGGGCCCGCAGAACGATTTCACGTGCGACATCGTCGCTCCCGTGGGGCAGGGCGTGGTCCTGAAAGCCGCTCACCGGGCGCCGACCGCGCAGATCGCGTTCGAAGGCGCCGCGGACAAGATCGAGAAGCAGCTTCGCCGCTACATGAGGCGGCTGAAGGAGCACAATCAGGGCCACGACGTGACTCCGTTCCTCGAAGCGAATGCGGCCTATCGCGTGTTCGCTTCGAGTGCCGAAGAGGAAGAGGCGCCGGAGAACCCGACCATCGTCGCCGAGACCAAGGTCGACATCCCGGAGGCCAACGTAGCTGACGCGGTGATGATTCTCGATCTTCGAAACACCAATGCCCTTTTGTTCAAGAACAGCGGCACCGGCGAGCTCAACATGGTCTATCGCCGGGAAGACGGAAATATCGGTTGGGTCGAACCGAACGAGAGCTAATCCGCCGGCCCCAGTTCACGACCCGTCGCCGCCGAAACGCGAGCGTCGGCTTTGCAGAGTTCTCGCCAATGCGCCTGACCGATTTCCTGGACTTCGACGCGATCAAGCCCGGCTTGTCGGCCGGCAACAAGCGTTCGCTGCTCAACCAGCTGGCGAACCTGGCGGCCAGCAGGCTCGGGATCACTCCGGCGGAAATCGTTGCAACGCTTACCGAGCGCGAGAAGCTCGGCTCGACCGGATTCGGTCACGGCGTCGCAATCCCCCACGGCAAGGTCGACGGACTGAGCCAGATCTACTGCCTGTTCGTGCGGCTGTCGGAACCGGTCGGCTACAAGGCGATCGATGGCAAGCCGGTCGACCTGGTATTCCTGCTGCTTTCGCCGCCGGAAGCCGGCGCCGAGCATCTGAAAGCTCTCGCCGCGATCAGCCGGGTGGTCCGCAACGCCGCGACTTTGGAGAAGATGCGGGGAGCCCGGAGCCGCGACGCGCTTGCGGCGGTGCTGATGGGAGCGGACGAGCGCGACGCCGCCTGACTGAGCGATGAGCGAGGCTCGCCTGAGTGCCTCGGTGGAGGCCAGCAGCCTCATGCGCCGCGCCCAGGCGGAGGGTGGCTTTGCCGCGGTGCTCCACAAGGGCGACAGCGATCGCGGCTCCATCATTCTCGTGGTTCGAGGCCGCGGAGCCTATGTCGCGTGCCTGGAACGGGCACTCGACCTTGACGGAGCCTATCGCTGGGCTGTCGCCGGACCGCCACAGGACGCGGCCGAGGAAGTGGCGGATTTCCTTGCCCGGCGCGTGAAATTCGATCCGGATTCGTGGTTAATAGAACTAGACGTCGCGCAGCCGGAACGATTCATCGCTGAAACGACCTCTCCGGGTTGACCCTGAGACGCCGCCCGGGGAAAGGCGAACCAGATAGTGAGAGTGGGGGCGCTTTCCCGCCGGAAAATCCGAACGGAAGCGCCACGCGAGACGGGGAATCACCCTGGGGCAAATGCGGTACGAAACCGCGAGTAAGAGCCTCGTCCTTTGGGCGGTTCACCGCAATGACAAGCGAAAAATATGGTCGTTTCCCTCCGTTCGGCGCTGCTGATCTGTGCCGCGATGAGCGCAAGCTCGGTCGCTCCAGCCCAGGTTGGCCCGGCTTCTGCGCCGCCGGTGCAGACGGCTAGCGCCGTCAACCCGTCGGCAATCGCCCAGGAATTGTTGCGGAACGCGGACAATATCGCGATTCCGGTCGAGCCACAGGCGGAGCCTCAGCCGGAGGCAACCGACACGGATGAAGACAGTGCGACCCTGGATATAGACGCCAGCCAGGACCTTCCGACCCTGGTGGCGCAGCTGAGAAGCTCGGACCCGGGCAGCCGCCAGCTCGAATGCCTGGCCGCCGGAATCTATTTCGAATCCAAGAGCGAACCGCTCGCCGGCCAGCTCGCCGTCGGGCATGTCATCGCCAATCGCGCCGAGAGCGGTCGCTTCGCCAGCACCTATTGCGGAGTGCTGTTTCAGCGCGGGCAATTCTCGTTCGTTCGCGGCAAATCCTGGCCGCACATCGCCAAGGACGGCCGTCAGTGGAAGACCGCGGTGGCGATCGCCAAGATTGTCGACCAGGACCTGAAGCCCTCCGCGGCTGCCAACGCGCTCTACTTCCACGCCCGGCGGGTCCACCCGGGCTGGCGCCTGAAGCAGGTTGCCGCGATCGGTAACCACATCTTCTTCCGCTAGGGCGCGCCGACGCGAAGGACCGACATGGGTCCTTCCCCTATGGTCTCGATTTGTTCTAGCGTGTCGGGGTGAGCACCGCCACCGATTCGCTACTCCAGCCTTGCTTCGAGGATTCGCCGCCGCTTTCGATCGACGTCGCCCGCGGGGTGACGCGTTTGTTCTGCCGGCAGGAGCTATTCGCGATCTGCGAGGTGCCGCTTCCGAACGGAAGACGCGCCGACCTGATGGGAATCGATCCCAAGGGAAACCTGACGATCGTCGAGATCAAGGTCGCCAGGTCCGACCTTCTGGGCGACTGCAAGTGGACGGATTATCTCGACTATTGCGACCATTTCTACTGGGCCGTGCCGCCCGGCCTCGCTGCGATACTCGACCAGCAGCATTATCTACCCGACGAAGCCGGGCTGATCGTCGCCGACCGTTATGACGCTGCTTTGGTCAGGCATGCCGCGCACCGGCCGCTTGCCCCCGCCCGCCGCAAGGCGGAGCTGCTTCGATTTGCGCGGAGGGCGGCCCGTCGGCTGTCGGAACAGATCGACCCGACGCTTGGCGAGGGCCGTTAGGGCTTGGGTTTCTTGGCTTCGATGATCCGCAAGATCTCGGGGGTGCGACTGTCGAGCCTGGCGTAATCGCGCGCCGAATAACCCTGAGCGGAATCGGCCTTGTCGGGATTGGCCCCGGCTGCGACCAATGCGCGGACGATCGGGATCTGCCTGCGCTGGACAGCAATGATGAGCGCGGTTTCACCCATCTTGTTCTCGGCATCGACCTTAGCGCCCATGTCGATCAACCAGTCGGCGGCTTCCGTCAGGCCGACCCGGGCCGCAGCCATGAGCGGAGTCTCGCCGGTCCTCGCGGCCAGGTTGGGATCGGCGCCCTGTTGGAGAAGGTAGCCCGCCCATTCGCGGTCGCGATTGTCGATCGCGGCGATCAGGGCCGTCATTCCGTCGAAATCGCGGGCGTTCACCAACGAGGGCTTGGCCTTGAACAGGTTCACCGCGTCGTCGTTCTTGCCGTCCTGGATCGCCTTGACGAACTGGGCGCCGTCATAGCCGCCGTCCTGAGCCGCAGCAGGAAGGGCGATGGACGCGACCGCAATTACGGCCAGCGCGCGCTTGAACGGATGCATTCTCAATTCCCCCGCAGCTTGGCTTGATCGGCACCGGTTAGCAGAGCATGGCTGGCTTTGTCATGAACGCCGACAAGCCTTTCTGGGAAAAGCCTTTGTCCACCCTCGATCGGGGCGAGTGGGAGGCGCTGTGCGACGGCTGCGGCCGATGCTGCACCCACAAGCTCGAGGATGAGGAGACCGGCGAGCTCTATCCGACCAACGTCGCCTGCCGCCTGCTCGATCGGCGAAGCGGACGCTGCACTGATTATGCGCACCGCAAAGCGCGGGTTGCCGACTGCGTGAAGATCGACCGCCGCAAGCTCGCTTCGCTCGACTGGCTTCCGGAAACCTGCGCCTATCGTCTGCGTGCAGCAGGCAAACCTCTGCCCGAATGGCATTACCTGATCTCGGGAAGTCGCGAGACGGTCCACGAGGCGGGACAGTCGACTCGCGGCTGGACGGTCAACGAAGACGACGCCGGCGACCTCGAGTGGCACGTGGTGGAGCGTGAGCTCTAGACCCGCCGCAAGCCATCCGGATCTTCCGCTCCCGGTTGTCCTCCGGCCGATCAGGAACGCCCGGCGAATGCGGCTTCGGTTCGACGAGCGCGAACGGGTGCTCAAGCTCACTCATCCCCGCGGTGTGAAGCCGGCGGCGGCGCTTGCCTGGGCAGCAAGCCAGAAGCTTTGGGTCCAGCAGCAGCTCGATTCGGCGCTTCCGGCCGAGCCGTTCGTCCAGGGTGGTGTCGTTCCGATCGAGGGCGCCGACGTTGAGCTTTGCTGGTCGAGCGAGCTTCCACGTAGTCCGAAGCTTCACGGCGGCCGGCTGGAATGCGGCGGTCCCGAAACCGGCTTTGCTCGCCGGATCGAGCTTTTCCTCAAGCGAATGGCGCTTGCCACCCTGTCGGCGGAGACCGCCGAGATGGCTCAGCGCGCCGAGGCCAGAGCATGTTCGGTGGCGATCGGCGACGCGCGCACACGCTGGGGAAGCTGCAGCAGCGGCGGGTCCATCCGCTACTCCTGGCGATTGATCCTCGCCCCCCCGGAAGTGCGCCGGTTCGTGGTCGCCCACGAGGTGGCGCACCTCAAGGAGCTCAACCACGGCAAGCAGTTCAAGACGTTGGAGCGCGACCTGTTCGGCGGCGACGTGAAGCGGGCGCAGGCCTTATTGCGAGCCTGGGGCCCCAGGCTGCGGCGCATTGGGGTCGCTCGTTGAGCGTGGTGGCTGCGGCTGCGGTTGCTGCTGGGGTTGGGTCGGAGCGGTAGCAGGCGGAATCGGCTGGCCAGGAGGCCGCGGCTGTTGCCGGTCGCGGCCGGAGCCTAGGACATTATCTAGCCATTGCTGTGACAGGCCGCCGGGCGGTTGCTGCCCCGGGGGAAGCTGCTGCTGTTGGCCGGGGTCGTAGCCGGGCGGATAGGCGGGCTGTCCCGGGATCGGGTTGCCGTTCTCGTCGACCATCGGCGCCGTGTTGAGGTCGATATATTCGCCGGCGGTATATTCCTCCTCGGGCTCAAGCTGCCAGTCGGGCATCGGGACGGTGGTCTCGAACTGCTCGACCGGACGGTTGGCGACGGCAACGCTCATGAAGTCGTGGAAGGCTCGCGCCGGAGCCGTGCCGCCGTAAAGGCCGCGGACGGGACGGGCGTCGTCGCGGCCCATCCAGACTCCCGTGGTGAGGCCGCTGGAAAAGCCGATGAACCAGCCGTCCTTGTTCGAAGTCGTGGTCCCGGTCTTGCCGGCGACGGGGCGGCCGATCTGTGCCGCCCGGCCGGTGCCGGTGAGGACGGCGGACTGAAGAAGATCGGTCATCTCGGCGGCAACCCATGGGGCGACGAGCACGCGCTGCTCGGGCGGGTCGTGGCGATAGAGCTCGCGGCCGTTGACGGTCACGACCCGGCTAATGCCGTAGGGCGTGACGGCAGTGCCGTGGGCGGAGACTCCAGCGAACGCCTGCGTCATCTCGATAAGCCGGGCCTCGCTCGAGCCGAGCACCATCGACGGGTAAGTCGAGATGTTGGTCGAGATCCCGAAGCGGTGCGCCATGTCGGCGATGGTGGAGAAGCCGAGCTGCTGCCCGATCTGGGCACTGATCGTATTGATCGACCGCGAGAAGGCCTCACGCAAGCTGACCGGCCCGGCGAAGTTGCGGGTGTCGTTGCGCGGCGTCCATCCGTTGATGGTCACCGGCTGGTCGACCATCGTGTCGGTCGGCTTCATCCCCGATTCGAGCGCCGCGAGATAGACGAACAGCTTGAACGACGAGCCGGGCTGGCGGACGGCCTGGGTCGCGCGGTTGTAGATCGACGACGAATAATTCTTTCCGCCCACCATCGCCCGCACGGCGCCGTCTCGATCGATCGCGACCAGGGCGCCCTGCGCGCCGTCGGGGGCATTGGCGACGATCGCGCGCTCGGCGGCTTCCTCCATGCGGATGTCGAGCGTCGTCCAGACGTCGATCGGCTCCGAGGTCTCGTCGATCAGCGTGTCGAGCTGAGGGAGCGCCCAGTCGGTGAAGTAGCGGGCGGCGTCCTGCTTTGCGGTCGGCTGGATTCGGATTTCTGCCGGATTCACGCTCGCGGCGACGTCCGACGTGATGAAGCCGTTGTCGACCATGGTCTTGAGCACAACCTCGGAGCGGCGGCGGGCGGCCTCGACATCGGCGGTGGGTGCGTAATTGGACGGCGCCTTCACGAGGCCTGCGACAATCGTCGCCTCGCCCAGCGACAGATGGTCGGCGCCATGTCCGAAGAAGCGGCGCGACGCCGCGTCGATGCCGTAGGCGCCGCCGCCGAAATAGACGCGGTTTAGGTAGAGTTCGAGGATCTGGTCCTTGGAGAATTTGCGCTCAAGCGCCAGCGCGAGGATCGCCTCCTTGATCTTGCGGCCCATGCTCCGGTTGTTGCTTAGGAAGATGTTCCGAGCGAGCTGCTGGGTGATCGTCGAGGTGGCACGGACTCGGTGCCCGCCGATTACCGCCGAGCCGATCGCGCGGGCGAGTCCGAGCGGATCGATGCCGACATGGCTGCGGAAACGCCGGTCCTCGATCGCGATCATGGCCGAGCGCATGGAGGCCGGAATCTGGTCGTAACTCAGCCACTGGCCGAAGCTGGGGCCGAGCGAGACGAGGACCGTCCCATTGGATGCGTGGACCCGGATCATCTGTCCGAGATCCGAGCGGCGCGACAATTGCTCGTAGCTAGGCAGCGAGGCGACGGCGACGGCGACCGCAACCACCAAGGCCACGAGCCCGAGAAGCCCCGCATAGAGCGCGAGCTTGAGTCCGGTGATGAGCGGGCGCCGTGCGGAGCCGGTTTGCGATCGGGCCATCTGGGTCAGGCGATAGAAAGCGCGGACCGATCCGGCAAGAACGACCTTCGCCCCAATCCGCCGGGCCGAAGCGGCACCGGGACGGCGCAGTCGAGTTAGGCGGACATTAACCCTGTTTTAGCCTGTCGCCCGTAGCAGCATGCGCATGGCGTCCCGTTACGCCCTTGCGAGCCTATTTGCCGCCGCAGCCTTCCTTGGCAGCGCGAACGAGCCCGTGCGCGCCCAGTGCCGCCTGTGCTCCACACCGACCACCGAGGCCGAAAAGCCCGAAGACGGAACGCCCCTCCGGCTGGAGGTCGCGGCCACTCTGGACTTCGACCGCCTGGTTCTGCTCGGCGCCGGCAATGGAAGCGCGACCCTGCTCCCGAACGGCGAGCGCAGCACCAGCGGCACCATCGCGACTGTAAGCGCGAGTGCCATGGTCGGGACGGTAACCGTCCACGGCGAGCCGAACCGGATCGTCCGTGTCGACCTTCCCGGAAGGATCGACCTCTACTCGGTCGGCGGCTCGCGAATCGCGATCGATCGAATCGAAACGGACCTGTCCGGGCTTCCAAAGCTCGATGCGGCAGGAAACCTCAGCTTCCGATTCGGCGGGCGGCTGCAAGTCAGCGGCGATTCCGAGGGCGAATATCGCGGCGATGTTCCCATCACCGTCGACTATCTTTGAACCTCCGCCAGACCGGAGGAATCCTTAAAGAGCCGGTAACCATTCCCTTGAGGGAAGGGGTAAGCGGAGGCGGTTAATGGGATGCTCACGGGTGACCGGACCAGCGGTCGGGCAGCCGCTGTCTATTTGAACCAGTGGGGAATTGTGAAATGAAGAAGGTTCTGATTGTCGCCAGCGCGGTCTCCGCCCTGGCTCTTACTGCCGCTCCGGCCGAGGCTGCGACCCCGACCCAGCAGGCAACTGCAACCGCTCGTATCGTCCAGCCGCTGACGCTGGCCTGGGTCCAGGATCTGGACCTCGGGACCATCGTCCTCAGCGGAACCGGCCCGTACACGGACACGATCAGCATCACCAACGCGGGTTCGTTCACCTGCGGCGCTGACGTGACCTGCTCGGGCACTCCGCAGACGGCTCGCTATAGCGCGACCGGCACCCGCGACCAGACGCTCACGGTCACCGTGTCGCCGACGATCGCGCTGGTGAACCAGACTCAGACGTCTCCGGATCTCACCCTGACCGTCGACGCTCCCACTGCCGGTTCTGTCGTTCTCGATTCGACCGGCGTGACGACGTTCGACCTTGGCGGTTCGATCGACGTCAGCGACACGACCGCGGACGGAGTTTACCAGGGCACGTTCGACGTCAGCGCCGACTATCAGTAATCGGAACTGACCGAACGCGGCCAGGTTGCCGCTAGTGAAGGGGTCGCCGGGAACGGCGGCCCCTTTTTCTGTCGTTCCGCCGGCGGTTGAACCCCCATGGTGAACAGAAAATCAACCATTCCGGGGGTACACGGCGATCACTCCGTAACGGAGCAAATGTGGGGATCGTCGAAATGAACTCTTTGTCCAGGGCCGTTGCCGCGGCCGCGTTGATTGTTGCGTCCGTTCCGTTCGCACTCCAGCCAGCCTCGGCCGGCGTCGGCGACCTCCTGGTCGCGCCGACCCGCCTCGTCCTCAACGGCGGGCGAAGCGCCGAGGTCATCCTCAACAACATCGGCGACGAACCCGCCACCTATCGAATCTCGGCCGAATTCCGGCGCATGCGGCCGGACGGAACGCTCGAGGAGGTCACCGATCCGAGCGCTTCGGAAAAGGCCGCTCGCGACATGCTGGTCTTTGCGCCACGGCGAGTGACCCTCGCCCCGCGCGAGCCGCAGTCGGTGAGGATCGCTGCACGCCCGGCGCAGGGCCTGCCCGACGGAGAGTATCGGGTTCACCTGCTGTTTCGTGCGATCCCGCCCTCGACTCCGGTGACACAGGCCGCGAGCGCACCGGCCAGCGGCCTGAGCTTCAAGCTGGTCCCCGTCTACGGAGTGACGATCCCGGTGATCGTCCGGCTCGGCAATCTCAGCGTGAAAGCGGGTATCTCGGACGTCCACGTCGAGCAGCGCGACGGCAAGCCCGTCATCGCGCTCAAGCTCGACCGCAACGGAAGCCGGTCGACCTTCGGCGAGCTTCGGGTGCTCAAGCCCGGAGTGAAAGACCCCGTCGCAATTTCACGGGCGGTCGCGGTCTACACGGAGCTCAACGAGCGCGAAGTGACCGTCCCGGTCAGCGAGGCGTTCAAGGGCCAGCTCTCCGGGCCGGTGACCGTCGAATATCTCGAAACCTACGACGACGGCACCAAGACGATCGCCGAAACCCACGCAGTGCTCCGCTAGGGCCGAAGCGAGGCGGGTGAAAAGCAATGGTCGGCGCCGGCACCTGGCTCGGCAAGACGGGCGCGCTTGTCGCGGCCGCCTGGCTGACGGCCGTCGGCGCCGGCGCCGCAACGCCGATCACCGGCAATTGGGCGGCGGACCCGGACGACCAGTTCCTTCTCGACGTCAAGCTCCACCAGTACCGGCTCGGCGACGGCGTCCGCGCCTACAACACGCCCGAGGGGACGTGCGTCGTCTTCGGCGACTTTCTGACCACCCTCGATGTGCCGATGAAGATCGACCTGGCTGCAAAGAAAGCGAGCGGCTGGGCCTTCAAGGAAAGCAACGCAATCTCGATCGACAAGGGCGCGGGAACCGTCGCCTATGGCGGCAAGAGCGAAGCCCTCGCCAAGACCGACATTCGCGAGACTCCCGAAGGCTGGTGCGTAAACTCCGCCGCGCTGGCGCGCTGGTTCGGAGTGGGGGTGAAGCCGCTGACCAACGGGTCGGTGCTCGTTCTCGAAACCGAGGCAAAGCTTCCGGTCGAGCTCGCCATCGAACGGCAGAAGAGGGCCGAAAACCTCCAGCATCGGGCCAAGTTCGACCTTGCGACCCTGCCGCAGGTTCGCCTGCCGTACCGGATGTGGCGAGCGCCCGCGCTCGATTTCGTCGTCAGCGCCGGGATGACCTACCGCGCCGACACGGGTGCAAAGGTCGACCGCAGGAGCTCGGTCTATGCAGCCGGCGAGATCGCGCACATGTCCTACGACGCGCAGGTCGCGACCGACCAGAAGGGCGTGCCCACTTCGCTTCGGATGCGCGCCTACCGATCCGATCCTGACGGCGACCTGCTCGGACCTCTCCACGCGACGCATTTCGGCTTCGGCGATGTCGCGGGGCTCACCACGACCCTCGGGGGAAGCCCGACGAGCGGCCGCGGAGCAGTGCTCACCAACCGCCCGGTGGTGAACCCGACCAATTTCGACCGCACGCGCTTCGAAGGCGACCTGCCTTCGGGCTGGGACGCGGAAATCTACCGGAACGGCGAACTTCTCGCCTTTGCGACCGCGGATTCGCGCCAGCGCTACGTCTTCGACGACGTCCAGCTGCTATACGGCGAAAACCAGATCCAGATCGTGCTTTACGGTCCGCAGGGGCAGATTCGCACACGCGACGAGCTGATCAACGTCGGTGAGGACAACGTTCCCGCCGGAAAGACCTGGTATTGGGCCGGATTCAACCAACCGAGCCATGACCTCGTCTCGCTGAACAAGGAGGAAGTCAGCCCGCTCGAGCCAAAATACCAGGCTGCAGTCTCAGTCGAGCACGGGCTGGACGACCGCACGTCGGTCGGAGTGCTCGCCCGCACCATGCTCCTCGACGACCAACGGGTGACTTTCGTCGAAGGCTCGGTGCGCCGCTCCATCGGGGGCGCGCTCGTCGAGGTCGGCGCAGCCAGGGAAAGCAACGGCGGAACCGCTGCGCGCGCTCAGCTGCTCGCGAAGCTCGGATCGCTCAACGTCAGCGCCCAGGCGCTCACGGCGAACGACTTCGACCTTCCCGGGGCTCGCAACTCAAACCTTCGTGAAGCCCGGCTGGCGCTCGACGCTCCGATTCATATCGGGCGCGCGGTGATCCCCGCGCACACTGACATCCACTACACCGATCGCGCCGACGGATCGGCGCAGCTTGACGCGGCGGCCCGGCTGGGAGCGCAAATCGGCCGATTCAATCTCGCGGCCGACGTGCGATATACCCAGCAATATCTCGCCAAAGGCCCGGCGCCGCCAGCAAATGTCGTGACGAGCCTCATCGGGACCGGCCGGGTCGGTCCCGTCAGGCTTCGCGGCTCCACCAGTTTCGAGGTCAGCCCCACCAGCCGGTTCCGCTCAGCAGAGCTGACCGGCTATTGGTCTGCCTCGGACAATGCCGATTGGGAGGGCACCCTCGCTTATGACGGCCCGCAGCATCGCGGCCGGATGCGGCTTGCGCATATCCGGCGATTCAGCGGGCTTGCGCTGGCGGTGACCGGCGAAGCGGCGACCGACGGATCGGTTGCGATCGGGCTGAACCTCAATTTCTCGCTCGACCCGACGCACGGCTTCAGCTTCTCGCGCGACCGACTCGCGGCTGCGGGCTCGGTTCGGGCGCGAGTCTATCGCGATCTCAACGACAATGGGGTCGCAGACGCCGGCGAACCCTTTGAAAAGGGCGCTTTGATCACCGCCGGGCACGCGATCGCTCAAAAACCGACCGACGACCACGGTACCGTGACCATCGCCGGCCTGCAGACATTCTCCCCGATCACGGTCGGAATCGACCGAAGCAGCCTTGGCGACCCGATGCTGGCTCCGAAGAAGGCGCTTCAGGTGGTCACTCCAAGGCCCGGCGTACCCGCGGAAGTGGACATTGGCCTGGTCGGCGCGGGCGATATCGAGGGCGCGATCGTCAAGAATGGCGGACTCGGCTTCGAAGGGCTCGACCTGGAGCTCGTCGATTCCTCCGGAGCCGTCGTTTCGACCGCGCGTACGGATTACGACGGCTATTTCCTGTTCGAAGGCGTCCCTTACGGCAGCTATCGCGTGCGGATCGCGAAGGCCTCAGCCGACGCGGCCGGCATCGATCCCAACCTGAAGCTGCAGGCGACGGTCAGCGTGGAACAGCCCGTGGCTCGAACCGGGTCAATCCACCTCGACCCAAGACCGAAAATCGCCTCAAGCCAATAGTCGTCTAAGGCGACTTCTAGCCGGCAGGCGCTGTTGCGACGCAGTCGCAGCAGGACGATGGCTGTGATCCGGTGTATGAGCAATCGGTCGCCAGTCCGCCGGACTGGCTTCAACAATATGCTGGTGCGGTCGAGAAGACTCGAACTTCCACGGCCTTTCGGCCACAGCGACCTCAACGCTGCGCGTCTACCAGTTCCGCCACGACCGCACGTGCATGAGAAATGGACGGCTTTGCTGCCGTCGCTCCTGGCAAGGCCGCGCCTCTATCAAAGCGATTCAGAGCGCGCAATGGCGAGGGCCGGTCCCGCATCGGGACAGTCCTTAACGACTTGTTTACCATTGCCGCCCGGGAGCGTTACACAAAGAGCATGATGCTCCTCGCGATCCTCGCCTCGGCGACAGCTGCCGCACCCGCGCAGTGGACGCCGGCGCGGGAGCCTGTGGTGCAGGCGACCGCGAGCGTCCGAATCGTGCCGGGAGCAAGGATCTCATCGGCCAGGATTCCGGCGGAGGCGATGGTGAGCGAGAGGAAGATACGCGGCGCCGACGGTGTCGAGCGCAACGCGAGGATCGTCGAATTTCCGTAAGGAGCTCAGCCCTTTAGGGTGAGCGTAACAGTCGAGTCAGGCCCGCTGGCAGGGACGTCCATCTCGGCGCTGTTGAAAGTCGCGGTAGCGCCCGGCGCCAGAGTCCGCGTGGGCGGCGCAATCTCCCAAGAATAGAGGAGCTTTCCGGCCTTGTCGCGAAGCTCGGCCTTGATCGGCGGCACCTGCTGGGCGGCTCCGCTCGGGTTGATGACGCGCCCGCTCACCACCACCAGCTCGTTGCCGCTGGCGAGCTTTTGCCTTTCCGGAGTTCCCGGGGCGATCTGCAGGGGACTATGCGTCGTTGCTGCCAGGCCGATCCGCTGCCGAACCGAATCGGGCGCGAGCAGCCAGAGGCCGCCGACGATCGCCACCACCAGGACGATGCCGATGATGGCGGCCATCACCCAGTTGCGCTTGCGGTCCGCCCCCGTCTCGCTTTCCGCTGCAGCGATTTCCTCGTTGTCCGGAATTTCCTTCTCCGGCTCAAACTGCTCCTCGGAGGTAGTGGGCGCCAACCAGGAGTCCTCATCGGGCGGAGGGACTGGGACCGACGCCGGACCTTCCACCAGCTCGGCGCCGGGAGGTATCGGCTCGACACGGTCGTAACCGGCCGGCCCGGGCTCGGCCGGCACCTCGTCATAGTCGTCGCCGCTCTCCTCCGGCCCTCCTGCTGGCTCGCGGAAGCCTGCCGCAAACGCCGCCGGATCGCCCGGCTCTGGCGCGTCGGCCGGCGGAGCCTGATATCCGACGTCTTCGTCTGCAGCCGGGGCTTCGGGGAGTTGGTGCCAGCTATGTCCGCAGGAAGCGCAGCGGACTTTACGTCCGCCTTCCGGAATGGCGCCGTCCTTGACCGCATATTGGGTCCCGCACGACGGGCAAGTCAGGATCATTGGCCGTGCGCCTCCGCTAATTGCCCTTGCGTAAACAGGAATGCGCAGGCGTTGGCAAGGCGGCTGGCTCATGCGACAAGCCGAGGCGGTTCGGGAGGGAATGCTCTGGCGTCGGTGGTTCAATTCGAAAGCGTCGGACTGCGCTACGGGACGGGCGCCGAGGTGCTTCGCGATCTCGATTTTACGTTGTCGAAGGGCGGCTTCTATTTCCTCACCGGTGCATCGGGTGCGGGCAAGACTTCGCTCCTCAAACTGCTCTATCTGGCGCAGAGGCCCACACGCGGCCGGATCCGGCTGTTCGGCGAGGATCTGAGTGAGGCTCCGAGAGAGCTTCTCCCCGACTTCCGCCGACGGATCGGGGTGGTGTTCCAGGACTTCCGGCTGATCCGCCACCTTTCGGCCTATGACAATGTCGCACTTCCACTTCGGATCGCCGGCCGGGAGGAGGCGGAGATCAGCTCGGCCGTCCGCGAGATGCTCGACTGGGTGGGCCTTGGGGACCGCGCCGGCGCCCGGCCTGCAACCCTGTCAGGAGGAGAGCAGCAAAGGGTCGCGATCGCCCGGGCTGTGATCACCCAGCCCGACCTCCTGGTTGCCGACGAGCCGACCGGCAACGTCGACGCCGAGATGGCCAAGCGCCTGATGCACCTGTTCAGCGCGATGAACGAATTCGGCACGACGGTCGTCGTCGCGACCCACGACTTCGGCCTCATCGCCTCCAACCCGGCCGCCGAGATCATGAGATTGGATTCGGGAGCTCTGGTCGACCCGACCGGATCGCTGAGGAACCCGCCGCGAATGGACCGGATTGAGGTGCGGCCGTGATACTTGACCGGATCTGGGCGTCAGGCCCCGAATCGAGGCTGCTCCCGGCCGAAAAGCTCCACGGACCGACTGTTGCGCTGATGGCGATCATGACCTTCGCGATGATCCTCGTTGCCGCCGCCGGCCTTGCGCTCGCCAACGCAGCCTCCAGCGTCAGCAGTGCAGCGGAGGCGCGTTACGTGCTGGAGCTGCCGTCGGCGGCTGCGGCACAGCTACCCAAGACAATTGCCGCAGCGAAAGCCGTCCCCGGGGTGCGCGATATTACGCCGGTGCCGGAAAGCGAGATGCGCCTCACGCTCGAGCGCTGGCTGGGCGCGGAAGCCTCGGCGCCGGACCTGCCGGTCCCTGCGCTGGCGATGGTCGATCTCGATCCGAGCGCCAATCCGGAGGCCGTCTCGGCGGCAGTTGCAAAGCAGGTCCCGGAAGCGCGGATCAACGCCGAGAGCGCCCAACTCGCGCCGCTTCTGGCGCCGGTCCGTGGGCTCCAGTGGCTCGCTCTTTCGCTCGTCGCGCTGATGGCGGCTGCCACCGCCGCGGCCATCATCCTCGCCGCCAGGGGCGCTCTCGACACGCACCGGGGGACCGTCGAGATCATGCACCGAATCGGCGCGACTGACAGCCAGGTCACGCGGCTGTTCCAGCGCAAGATCGCGGTTGATTCGGTCGTCGGTGCGCTGGTCGGGTTGACCGGCGCCGCTGCCGTTCTGCTGCTGCTCGGCGCTGGTGTTGCCGCCGCCGCCGGCGAACTCTCCACAAGTCCGCTGACCTGGACCGATGCCGCGATCCTGGGGCTGGTGCCGGTCGCGGCCGTCGTCATTGCCGTTGCCGTTGCGCACTGGACTCTGCTCAGGGCGTTGCGCGCCACCCTATGATCGTCCGTTTCTTCTCGATCGTGCTGCTGCTCTATTTGATCGGCTTCATCGTCTTTTCGGTGACATTGGGCTCGTCCGCCGGCGGGAACCGAACCGACGGGATCGTGGTGATCACCGGCGGAAGCGGGCGGATCGAGCACGGGGTGGACATGCTCGCCAAGGGTTATGCCAAGCGAATGCTGATCTCGGGAACGGACCCTTCGGTAACGAAGGCGGACCTGGTGCACAGGCTCGGCGGACGCAAGCGGCTGGTCGGCTGCTGCGTCGACCTCGGAAGCGAATCCGTCGACACCCGCTCCAACGCCGAGGAGGCGAAGCGCTGGCTGGACAAGCACCATTACAGCAGCTTCCGGCTGGTCACGAGCGACTGGCACATGCGTCGGGCGCGGTACGAATTCCGGCGGGTGATGCGCGACAAATATCGCCTGGTTCCCGACGCGGTTCACACCGAGCCTCGCTTCGTCACTTTGTTCGGCGAATATAACAAGCTGTTGCTCCGGCGGATCGCCGTCGTCTTCGAGCTCTAGGCATGCAGGCGCTTCGCTCGCTCATTTATGCGCTGATCTTCTATCCCGCGACGGTTGTCTTCGTGATTGCCGGCATCGTCGCGACCCTGTTCGGAAATCCGACAACGCGGTGGCTGGTCCGGACCTGGACGGGGTTCAACAAAGGCCTGGCGCGGATCGTTCTCGGCATAAGGCCAAAGGTGGAAGGGCAGATTCCGCCGGGCGCGATGCTGATCGCGGTCAAGCATGAGTCGATGTACGAGACGCTGGAGATGGTCCGGCTGGCCAACACGCCGGTGATCGTCCTCAAGCGGGAGCTGTCGCAAATCCCGTTCTTCGGGTGGCTGACGCGCCGCTACGGCGTGATCCCCGTCGACCGCCAGGCCGGATCGAAAGCGCTCCGCTCGCTCATCGCCGCTGGCAAGTCGGCGATCGCCCAAGGGCGCGCGGTCCTGATCTACCCCGAAGGAACGCGGGTGCCGCCCGGAGAATCGCCGGAGCTGCAGTCCGGCTTCGCCGGCCTCTATCGCGCGCTCGGGCTCCCGGTGGTCCCGGTCGCGGTCGACAGTGGACGTCTATGGCCGAAGGGGCTGCTCAAGCAGCCCGGCGTGATCCGCTTCAAGGTTGGCGAGGTGATCCCGGCGGGACTGGCGCGTCAGGAAATCGAATTTCGAGTCCACGCCGCGATAAACGCGCTCAATTCGACCGCAGCTTCGCCCCAAGCTTCTCCGCGGAAGCAACGATCGCCTTCGAGATCGCCGCGATCTCCTCGTCGGTGAAGCTCTTGTCGGCCGGCTGAAGCGTCACTTCGAAAGCGAGCGACAGGCCGTCCGCGCTTTCGAACCGGTCGAACAACCGAACCTGCGTTATCGCATTCTTGTCCGCGCCTCGAAGCGCTCGGGCAAGATTGTCGGCGGGCAGGTCGGCCGGAACCAGGAAGGCGAAATCGCGGCTGACTGGCTGAAGCGCGGCCGGTGCGAACTGCGGGCGAGTACGACCGGCACTGCGCGGCTCGGGGATGGCGTCGAGGTAAATCTCGCCCGCGACCAGGCCTTCCGGCGCGTCGAGCGCCCTGGCCAAAGCCGGGTGAGGCTCACCGAGGCTTGCGAGGATGGTCTTGGCCCCCAGACCCAGCTTCGCCGAGCGGCCCGGATGCCAGTTCGATCCCGCATCGGGGAAAACCTGGTGGCTGGCCACCGGCGCGCCCGCCGCTTCCAAAATGGCCAGCACCACGGCCTTCGCGTCGAATGCGTCGAACGGCTTTGCCTTGCCCGATTGCCAGTTACGCACCTGCCGGTTGCCGGCGAGCACAAAGGCAAGGGTCGGCCGTTCGCCCTCCGCGAGGTAGCGCCTGCCGATCTCGAACAGACGAATGCTCGAGCTTCCCCGGGCCATGTTTCGGGCGGCGGCGGCGACAAGGCCGGGCAGCAGTGAAGGCCGCATGACCTTCATGTCTTCGCTGATCGGATTGTCGAGCCGCCAGGCGGGGTCGAAGTGGGCAGCTTCCTCTTCGGAGATGAAGCTCCAGGTCACCGCTTCATCGAGGCCGCGAGCGGCAGCGGCGCGACGGGCGCGTCGTTCGACGAGCTGCGACCGGGTTGCCGTCGGCCTCGCCACCCCAGGCTCGCGCTCCAACGGAGTTGACGGAATCTGGTCGTAACCGACGATTCGGATGACTTCCTCGACCAGGTCGGCGGGCCCGTCGACGTCCGGCCGCCAGCTCGGCACGCGAACGCTCGCCGCCCCTTCAAACTCGAAGCCAAGCGACAGAAGGATTGCCCGCTGCCGGTCCTCGGCCACCTCAACGGCCCCAAGCGAAAGCGTGCGATCCGGATCGAAGGGAAGCGTCTTCGCTGCCACGGGCGGCTCGCCAACGAGCTGCGCCTGTGAAGCTTCGCCGCCGCAAGTGTCGAGGATCAGCTGAGTTAGGATGTCGAGCCCGTCGGCGAGGAAGGCAGGGTCCACACCGCGCTCGAAGCGGCTCCGCGCGTCGCTGGTCAAAGCGAGCTTCTGCCCGGTCTGCGCGATCCGCGACGGATCGAAGTAAGCAACCTCGAGCATCACGTCGGTGGTGTCCTCCGATACGCCCGAATGCTCGCCGCCCATGATCCCGCCGATGTCATGCACCCGGCTTTCGTCGGCGATCACCGTCATCGTCGGGTCAAGCGAATATTCCTTCTCGTTCAGGGCGAGCAGCGTCTCGCCCTCGTGTGCGCGGCGAGCGACGAGGGCGTGGTCGAGCTTGGCCACGTCGTAGGCGTGGCTCGGCCGCCCAAGGTCGAGCATCACATAATTGGTGATGTCGACGATCGCCGAGATCGGCCGCTGGCCGGCGCTTTTCAGCCGCCGCTGAATCCACTCCGGCGAGTGCCCGTTGGCGAGGCCGCGGATGGCTCGTCCGTAGAAAGCAGGGCAGCCTTCCGGGTCCTCGATCCGGATCTCGATCGGGGGAGCGAAGCTGCCCTCGATCTTTGGCACATGAAGAGGCTTGAGCGTGCCCACGCCGGCAGCGGCGAGATCGCGGGCGATACCCCGAACCCCCATGCAGTCCGCGCGGTCCGGCGTGATCGCAACGTCGAACACAGGATCGTTGAGCTCTGCATAATCGGCGAAGGCGGCGCCGACGGGTGCGTCTGCCGCAAGCTCGATGATCCCGTCATGCTCCTCGCCAAGCTCAAGCTCGCGGACCGAGCACATCATGCCGTGGCTCTCGACGCCGCGGATCGCCGCGACCTTCAAGGTCATGGCGCTGCCCGGCACGTAGGCGCCCGGCGGGCCGAACACGCCCAGCAGCCCCGCGCGCGCATTCGGCGCTCCGCACACAACCTGGATCGGACCGTCGCCGGCGTCGACCGTCAACACCTGCAGCTTGTCCGCCTGCGGGTGCCTGGCCGCGGTGAGCACTTTCGCCACCTTGAACGGCGCCAGAGCCTCGGCCGGATTGCTGACCTCCTCGACCTCGAGGCCGATATTCGTCAGCCGCTCGGCGATCTCCTCGGCCGACGCGTCCGTATCGAGATGGGCTTTCAGCCACGAAAGGGAGAATTTCATGCGCCGACCCCGCCGGACAGGGTCGGCACGTCGAGCGAACGGAATCCGTAATGCTTGAGCCAGCGAAGGTCGCCGTCGAAGAAGGCGCGCAGGTCGTCCATCCCATATTTCAGCATCGCCAGGCGGTCGACTCCCGTTCCGAACGCGAAGCCCTGCCATTCATCCGGATCGAGCCCGCAATTGGCGATGACCTTCGGGTGGACCATTCCCGAGCCGAGGACCTCCATCCAGCCTTCGCAGCCGCCGACGACCCGGCGGCCCTTTTCCATCGACCAGCCGACGTCGACTTCGGCCGACGGCTCGGTGAACGGGAAATAGGAGGGCCGCATCCTCAGCACGATGTCGTCGCGCTCGAAGAAGGCCTTGAGGAAGGTCTCCAGAGTCCATTTCAGGTGACCCATGGTGATGCCCTTGTCGATCACCAGCCCTTCCACCTGGTGAAACATCGGCGTGTGGGTCGCGTCGCTGTCGGAGCGGTAGACGCGGCCGGGTGCGATCAGCCGAAGCGGCGGCGGCTGTGACGTCATGGTTCGGATCTGCACCGGCGAAGTGTGAGTGCGAAGGACGTGCGCTTCTTCTGCCGGATCGCCTCCGATGCGCCGGCAATAGAAGGTGTCCTGCATCGCCCGCGCCGGGTGAAACTCGGGCATGTTGAGCGCGGTGAAGTTGAACCACTGCTCCTCGATCTCAGGCCCTTCGGCGACGGAAAAGCCGAGGTCGGCGAAAATCTCCGCAAGCTCGTCCAACACCTGGCTGACGGGGTGGACCGTTCCCTGGGGTCGCTCCGGCGCCGGAAGCGACAGGTCGACCTTTTCGGTCGCGAGCCTTTTCTCCAACTCGGCGGCTTCAAGCTCGGCCTTGCGGGCCGCGATGGCTTCGGTGACCGCTTCGCGAGCTGCGTGGATCTTGGGAGCTTCGGCGGAGCGCTCGTCGGGGCTCATCTTGCCGAGCGATTTCAGCTGGGCGGTGATCGATCCGGACTTGCCAAGCGCCGACACGCGCAGTGCATCAAGCGCGCCAAGGTCGGGCGCGGAACGGATCCGGTCGAGAAGCTCGCTATCAGCCATGGCGCGGCCTTATCCTTGCTGCCGCGCAAAATGCAAAGCCGTGTGCTAGTCGAGCGCAAATGAGTCGCTGGCCCGAGCTGACGGTCGATCACGATCACGAGACGCTGGCGGTCTTGCACCTCGCATCGCAGATGCTCGGCAAGGTTCGCGTCGCGCATGCGCCGTGGACGAACCATGGCTGGCATGTCGCGCTTCAGCCCAACGCGCGCGGGCTCGCCACCCTGCCGACGGCAGCAAGCGGCGGCCGGACGTTCACCCTCACGCTCGACCTGTGCCGGCACGCGATCGTGCTTTGGGTCAGCGACGGCGGTCGCGAGGAACTCCCGCTCAATGCCGGCAGCATTGCGGCCCTTCATCGCCGGCTGATCGCCATGCTCGACCGGCACGGCCTGCCCTCAACCTTCAACGGCGTTCCGAACGAGATTCCGGATGCACTGCCGTTCGCCGATGACAACCAGCCACGAAATTACGACCGCGCCTCGGCGGAACGTTTCCGCGGAGCGCTCGCGGCGATGATGCCGGTGTTCGCTCGCTTCCGCGCCGGCTTCATCGGCAAGGCGAGCCCGGTGCATTTCTGGTGGGGAAGCTTCGACCTCGCGACCAGCCGCTTTTCGGGACGGATGGCGCCCAACCACCCCGGCGGAGTGCCCGGGCTTCCGGACCGGATCACGCGTGAAGCCTATAGTCACGAAGTGACCAGCGCCGGCTTCTGGGCGGGCGGCGCGACTGCGGCCGAGCCCTTCTTCTACAGCTACATCTATCCAGAGCCGGAGGGGTATCGGACAGCGAAAGTGGCCCACGGCCATTTCGACGAGACCTATTCCGAGTTCGTGCTTCCGTTTGCTGACGTGCAGGCCGCCGACGATCCGGACCGGATGCTCGCCGAGTTCCTTCATTCCACCTACGATGCCGCAGCGAACCTCGCGAAATGGGACCGCGCCGCATTCGAGCGGGAGCCGGTAGCGCCCTAGCTGGCGACGAATGGATAGGGCGAGATGGTCTTGCGGTTCTCCTCGACCGCGAGCTTGCGCCCAGCGGGAGCCGTCGCCCGATAAGCGCAGCCGATTCGCGGGCAGATGGCGCAGGCGGGCCCAACCGGAGTCGCAGGAGTGTTCACCAGGTCGAGGCCGTCGGCATAAGCGATCCGCGGTGCGTAGCGGACGTCGCAGCCAAGCCCGATCGCCAGCAGCGCATCATCGCGAAGGTCCGGGCGGATTGGCCGCTCGATCGTCCGGCTGATGGTGAAATAGCGCTGGCCGTCGGGTGTCTCGATCAGCTGGCGGATCGTCTGGCCGGGCGTCTGGAACGCGGCATGGAGGTGCCAGCGCGGGCAGGTTCCGCCGAAGTGGGAGAAGGGGAAGCTTTCGCCGGCGTAGCGCTTGGAGATGTTCCCGGCCGGATCGACCCGGAGCATGAAGAAGGGCACGCCGCGTGCGCCGGAGCGGCCAAGCGTGGTGATCCGGTGCGCGACCTGCTCGATATTCGCCCCGAACTGTCCGCACAGCCGGTCGAGCGCGTAGCGATGCTCCTCGGCCGAGCGCAGGAAACGGCCGTAGGGCATCATGATCGCCCCGGCCGCATAATTGGCGAAGCTCATGTGGAGCAGGTGCCGGCTTCCGGCGTCCGGCGGCCGTGCGCTTTCCACCAGCCGCTCGATCAGGGGCGCGAATTCGAGAAGCGCCAGCTGATAAGCGAGGCCGAAGGTGCGGTTCTCCGGCCGGAGGAGCGAGGAGAGCATGAAGGCTCGGCGTTGCGCATCGTAATGCTGGCTCGCGTCCTCCAGCATCTCCGGATCGACGACCCGCGAGTCGACTCCCCACGCCTCCTTCAGCCGCCGCCGAAGCGCCTCGGCCACGGACAGCGGATCGCCAAGCGCCCCGCCCAGCGTCTCCGCGCCCTCTTCGAGCTCGAGGAAATGGTTGCGCTGCGCCTGGATGTAATCGCGCACCCAGGTCTCGGGCGTGATCAGTACGCGCGGATCGGAACCGGCTTCGTCGGCCGGCTGCCGCTGAAGCTCACGGACGGCGGTGTAGAGGCGGGCGATGCCGTCGGCGATGGCGGGAGCGCTGTCGGCGAGTTCGACCAGCTCGATCCGAGTCACTCCAAGGCCGGTGAGCATCGGATCGGAAAAGATTTCGGCGAGCTGATCGGGGCCCGCCGACTCCCCGCCCTCTGCTGCGAAGGTCTTGATGTCGACGTCGAACGCTTCCGCGAGGCGCAACAGGATTCCGGCGGTTACAGGCCGCTGGTTGCGCTCCAGATGGTTGAGGTACGAAGGCGAAATCCCGAGATCGGCGGCCATCGCATTCTGGTTGAGCCCACGCTCGCGCCGGAGCCGCTTCAGCCGCGCACCGAGAAAGAGCTTGCGTCCAGCCACTTGTGAATTTGTGAACCAATTTACAGAATTTACAAGTCGCGCGCTGACACATGCGCCTCTTTCTGTGCATCTTTTTCAACTCAGTTGCGGTTTGATGCTCCCGTCAGACAGGGAAAGGGAGCGGCGATGGGTGATTTCAGCGAGGTCGTATCGGCGCCGGCAGGCCGGTTCGATAGCATAGAGCGGCCTTATTCGGCCGAGGATGTGCTGAGGCTTCGCGGATCGATCCCCATCGAACACACTCTGGCCCGCCGCGGAGCGCTCCGGCTGTGGGAGCTTCTGAAGTCCGAAGAACCGGTGCGCGCTCTCGGCGCCATGACCGGCAACCAGGCGATGCAGATGGTCCGCGCCGGGCTCAAGGCGATCTACCTTTCGGGCTGGCAGGCTGCCGCGGACGCCAACACCGCCTGCTCGATGTACCCCGACCAATCGCTCTATCCGGCCAATACCGGCCCCGAGCTCGCCAAGCGCATCAACCGCGCCCTTCAACGCGCCGACCAGGTCGAGCATGCCGAGGGCGGAGCGAAACGCGACTGGTTCGCACCGATCGTCGCCGACGCGGAAGCCGGCTTCGGCGGGCCCTTGAACTGCTTCGAGATCATGAAGGCCTATATTGAGGCGGGCGTCGCCGGCGTTCACTTCGAGGACCAGCTGGCGAGCGAGAAGAAGTGCGGCCACCTGGGCGGCAAGGTGCTGATCCCCACCCAGGCGGCGATCCGCAACCTCGACGCGGCGCGGCTTGCCGCCGACGTTTCCGGAGTGCCGACGATCCTCGTCGCGCGAACCGACGCTGAAAGCGCCAAGCTACTCACCTCGGACGTGGACGATCGCGACGCGCCGTTCATCACGGGCGAGCGCACGGCCGAGGGCTTCTTCCGCCTCCGCGACGGAACCGGCCTCGATAATTGCATCGCGAGGGCAAAGGCCTTCGCTCCCCACGCGGACCTGCTCTGGTTCGAAACCAGCAAGCCGAACCTGGAGCAGGCCCGCACCTTTGCGGAGGCCGTGCGCCGCGATTTCCCGGGCAAGATGCTCGCTTACAATTGCTCGCCCAGCTTCAACTGGGAGGCGAACCTCGATCGCGGCACCATCGCCCGCTACCAGCAGGAGCTGGGCGCGATGGGCTACCGCTTCCAGTTCGTCACTCTGGCCGGGTTCCACAGCCTCAACCATTCGATGTTCGAGCTCGCTAGCGGTTACCGCGACCGGGGGATGGCAGCCTATTCCGAGCTCCAGCAGGCGGAGTTCGCGAGCGAGGCCAACGGCTACACGGCAACGCGCCACCAGCGCGAAGTCGGCACCGGCTATTTCGACGCTGTCGCTACCGCGATCTCGGGCGGCCAGTCGTCGACGGTGGCTCTCAAGGAATCCACCGAATCCGCACAATTCGTTGCAGCCGAATAGAAGGAGCAAGGCGATGGGACAGCGTTACTGGGTCATTGGCGGCGAATTCCGCGACTGCGAGTTCGACGAGGTCGTTCCCGGCACCGAGGAAATCAGCGGCCCCTTCAACGACGAGGTCAAAGCGCGCATGGAGTGGCAGCGCCTGACGTTCCGCGATCATCGCGGAGCTACGGAGCGCTACACCATCTGCGTGGAGCCGGTGCGCCTATGAATGATGTGCTCGAAAGGTCGCGGATCGTCGCCGAGCCGTCGGGGGTGCCGGGAGCAAGGGAAGCCCTCAGCGACGACGCCCTGGAGTTCGTCGCCGATCTTCACGAGCGTTTCGACACGCGACGGCAGGCCCTGCTCGACGCGCGGATGGATCGGCAGGCGCGGTTCAATGCCGGTGAGCTACCGGACTTCCGCGAGGATACGAGCGATATTCGCGACGGCGGCTGGAAGGTCGCGGCGGCGCCCGCGGATCTTCAGGATCGCCGCGTTGAGATCACCGGCCCGACCAACGCCAAGATGCTGATCAACGCGCTCAACAGCGGCGCGAAGGTCTTCATGGCGGATTTCGAGGACGCGACCTCGCCGATGTGGGACGAGCTGGTGCAGGGGCAGGTCAACCTTCGCGACCACTGGCTGAGGCGCCTCGACTACACCGATCCCGACAGCGGCAAGCACTATGCGGTCAAGGAGCATCCCGCTGTGCTGATGGTCCGGCCGCGCGGGCTGCATCTGTCCGAGGATCATGTCACGGTCGATGGGGAGCCGGTCGCCGGCGCCTTCTTCGATTTCGCACTCTACGTCTGGCACAATGCGCGCCGCGCGCTCTCCGCCGGCTCGGGCCCCTATTTCTACATTCCCAAGCTCGAGAGCATGGAGGAAGCGAAGCTGTGGAGCGACGTCTTCGCGCTCGCCGAGAACAGGCTGAGGCTCGAGCGCGGGACGATCAAGTGCACGGTGTTGATCGAGACGATCCCGGCCGCGTTCGAGATGGACGAGATTCTCTATGTGCTGAAGGAGAATATCGTCGGCCTCAACTGCGGCCGCTGGGATTATATCTTTAGCACCATCAAGCGGCTGGGACGGTCGCATGAGAGGCTGACTCCCGACCGCTCGGCGATGACCATGGATAAGGCCTTTCTCGCCGCTTACTCGCTGCGCCTGATCGCCACCTGCCACCGCCGCGGCGCCCACGCGATGGGCGGGATGGCTGCCTTCATCCCGGTCAAGGGCGACGAGCAGGCCAATGCGGCGGCGCTGGAGAAGGTGCGCCAAGACAAGCTTCGCGAAGTGCGCAACGGCCACGACGGCACCTGGGTCGCTCACCCGGCGCTGGTGCCGGTCGCGATGGAAGCGTTCGAGGCGATGGACGGCCCCAACCAGCTATCGAAGATGCCGCAGCACGTCCCCGCCCGCGATGAGATGCTAGAGCTTCACACCGGCCCGCGCACCGAGGCCGGTGCCCGCGAGAATATCCGCGTCGGAGTCCAGTACCTCGCCGCGTGGCTTGGCGGGAGGGGCGCGGTGCCGCTCTACAGTCTGATGGAGGACGCCGCGACGGCCGAGATCAGCCGCGCCCAGCTATGGCAGTGGCTTCACTTCGACGCGGAGCTGGATGACGGTCGAACCTTCGGCCTCGACCTGTTCGACCAGTTGTTCGACGAGGAGGTCGGGCTTCTCCAGGACATTCCCGACATCGACGAGGCCGCCGACCTCTTCCGCGACATGGTCGTCTCGGACAACTTCGTGGAATTCCTGACCCTGCCCGCTTACGAGCGGCTGGGTTAGTAAACCTAGCCCGGCTCGATCATCGCTGCGTCGGCGCCGGGCTCGCGGGAGTCACACGCCAGATGGTGTTTGACAGATCGTCGGCGACGATCAGCGCGCCTTTGGGGTCGACAGTGACCCCCACCGGACGTCCTCGCGTCTTTCCGTCCTTGCCCATGAAGTTTGTGACGAAGTCGATCGGCGGTCCCGACGGGCGGCCGTTGCTGAAGGGAACGAAGACCACGCGATAGCCCGAGGGTGGAGTCCGGTTCCAGCTTCCATGCTCTCCGACGAACACGCCGTCGGCGAAGCGAGCGCCCATCGCCGGTGAAGAGAAAGCGACACCGAGCGCGGCAACATGGCTGCCGAGGCCGTAGTCGGGGACGATGGCGCTGGCGACCTTGGCGGCATTCTGCGGGCGAACGCGATCATCGACGTGCTGTCCCCAATAGCTGTAGGGCCAGCCATAGAATCCGCCCTCGCGAACCGAGGTCAGATAATCGGGGACCAGGTTCGGGCCGATCTCGTCGCGCTCGTTGACCACCGCCCACAGCTGTCCCGTGCCCGGCTGGATGGCTAGCGCAGTCGGGTTGCGAAGCCCGGTGGCGAACTGCCGGTGGGCGCCCGTCTGAGCGTCGACCTGCCAGACCATCGCTCGGTCGGTCTCGACCGTCATTCCCCGCTCGGTGATGTTGCTGTTGGAACCAATGCCCACATAGAGGAAGCGTCCGTCAGGGCTGGCGGTCAGCGCCTTCGTCCAGTGGTGATTGACCGCCGACGGCAGGGGGGTGAGAACGACTGGCGGCCCGCTCGCCCGCGTCTGGCCGGCGCGATAATCGAAGCGAAGAAGCGCGTCCTGGTCGGCGACGTAGAGAGCGTTGCCAACAAGCGCTAGACCGTAGGGCGCGTTGAGCTTGTCGGCGAAAACGGTGCGCCCTTCGTAGGTGCCGTCACCGTCAGCGTCGCGAAGCAGGGTCAGCCGATCGCCGCCCTTCACAGGGCTGGTACCCTGCGCCTTGAGCTTGCTCGCGATGAAGTCCTTCGGTGTCAGCTTCGACTCGCCCCCGCCGCGTCCCTCCGCGACCAGGATGTCGCCGTTCGGAAGGACAAGCATCTGCCGGGGAATTTTGAGGTCGGTCGCGATCGCACTGATCGTGTAGCCGGCCGGCACCTGTGGCCGCTGATCGCCCCAGCCGGAGGGGTTGGCGATCTTCATCGTCGGCAGAAGCCCGCGATGCGGACCGGGCAGCGTCGGGCTGGGGCCGTACTGGTTGGGGTTGGAGTTGGTGTTGCCGCACGCGGATAGGGAAATCGACGCCGCGGCGATGGCTAGTGGCGCGAGAAGTCTCATTTCACCTCTCCCGAGCGCCAGCTGGAGAAGCCGAGCCAGCATGCCGCCAGCACGAGAATCGCGACGATGACCGACAGGATCAGCGCCTCGGGCATCTTGGCCCAGGCGTCCTTGGCGTGAACCAGCGCATTCGCGAATCCGAGAACCCACGCGGCCAGTAGGACGAAGAAATAGATGAGCGGCCGGCCACGCCAGCTGCGGTCTGCGTGGAGAAGATCGACCAGCGCCCAGAGCAGCGCGAAACCGGCGAGAATGAGCGCCCCGACGAGGAGCCATGATGCGAAATTGGTCCACTGAATTTCGTAAGTGGACGAATAGGCCCAGTCGCTGAGCAGGGCGCCCAGAAACAACGGCGCGCAGCCTGCCAGAAGGAAGGCATGGAGCGGGTGGATCCCGGCCCGGGTGACCGCTCTTCGTTCGTCAGCCAAGCCCCTTCTCCCGTTATCGCCCCGAAACGAAGCTCAATGAGCTAATGCGCGTCGGGACAGGCGGTTCCCCCAGGGTGTGGGCGCACATCGCGGGGCGACGAAAAAGGGCGCCGGAATCGCTCCCGGCGCCCTCGTTCTTCGCTGGCGAAGCCGCTTAAGCGGTCGCCTTTTCCTTCTTGTCGATCGCGTCCTTCGCCTGGGCGATGATGCCCTTGAAGGCCTCGCCCTCGTGCATCGCGATGTCGGCCAGGACCTTGCGGTCGAGGTCGATGTTCGCGAGCTTCAGCGCGTGGATGAACTGGCCGTAGGTCAGCCCTTCGGCGCGGACGGCGGCGTTGATCCGCTGGATCCACAAAGCGCGGAAGCTCCGCTTCTTCACCTTGCGGTCGCGATAGGCGTATTGGCCGGCCTTCTCGACCGCCTGGCGGGCGATACGGATCGTGTTCTTGCGGCGGCCGTAATAGCCCTTCGCCTGTTCCAGGATCCGCTTGTGCTTGGCGCGCGTCGTCACGCCGCGTTTGATGCGTGGCATTGTCTAGCGCTCCTTACTTCAGGCCGTAGGGCGCCCAGAGCTTCACGCGCGCCGTATCGGCGTCGGCGAGGATCTCTGTGCCGCGGTTCTGGCGGATGTACTTGGCGTTGTGGCTGATCAGCCGGTGGCGCTTTCCGGCGACTCCATGCTTCACCTTGCCGGTGGCGGTGAGCTTGAAGCGCTTCTTCACGCCGCTCTTCGTCTTGAGCTTGGGCATTTTCGTCTCCTTTGCGTCCCGCGGGACGCGACGTTGTCCAATCGCCACGGCATGCCTTCCGGCCGGGCCATTGGGTTTTCCACTAAGCTGGAAAGGCCGCGCCTATAGAGGCGGAGGCGATTTTGCGCAACTACCAGGGAATCTCCGACCCGTCGTAGCCGAAGAAGCGGCCGGACTGCTCGGGGCCCAGCCCTTCGATGACCTTGCGCATGCCGGCGACGCTGTCTTCCGGCTTTAACGGGGCCGAGCTTCCGCCCATCCGGGTCTGGACCCAGCCGGGGTGGAGGACAGCGCAGGTCACGCGGCCACGATTGTCGATCGCCAAGCTCCTCCAGGCGGAGTTGAGTGCGCTCTTGGACGAGCGATAGGCGATGTAGCCGCCTGATGTGTTGTCTTCGATGCTTCCCATCTTGGTGCTGATCGCGACCAGCTTGCCGTCCGCGCGGGCCACTCGCTCAAGAACCGACTGGGCGAGGAGGAACGGCGCGACGGTGTTGACCGCGAAGGTCTCCAACCAGCCCTCGCCGTCGTGCTCGGACATGACTGACTTCGGCCCGTAGGTGCCCGCGTTGGCAATCAGTAGGTCCAGCGAATCGAGATGCTCACCGAAATGCGTGACGGCGTCGAGGTCGCGCATGTCGAGATGCTCGACCCGGACTCCGAGCTTGTCGAGCTCGCCGCTTCCGTCGCGGACGGTGGCGACGACATCCCAGCCGTCGATGGAATATTGGCGGGCGAACTCAAGGCCGATTCCTCGGTTCGCGCCTGTGATCAGGACTGTTGGCATGAGCGCTAAACGCGTGCGCGCCAAAAAGTGTCAGGCGGCCGCGACATCGAGGCTCCCGGCGGGCGTCGGATGCAGAAGATCGAGCGACCTGGCGCTCCCGTCGAGCCAGGAGCGCCACTGGTTCGGTCCAAGGAGCGCGATCTGGCGGTTGTGGTAGAGCTCCACGTCAGGCCCCGGCGGGCCGGTCAGAAGCGTGAACGCCTCGCCGACCTGCGGGTTCGGGCGAAGGAGGCCGGCGATTGCGAACTCCTGCCCCTCGCTTGGGCGGAACAGCCAGCAGGCCTTGCGCTTCTGCTTGGGGTCGTCGGGCTTGGTATATTCGTAGAAGCCGTCGGCGAGCACCAGGCAGCGGTCCTTGGGGAATTCGCGTCCGTCGGACCGCATGTTGAACACCGGCTTGCCCGTCGGCGCGGGCCACGACCAGCGGCGGATGACAAGCTCCGCATGGTCGTTCGCCCAGCGGACGACGGGCGCCTTGTCGGTAATGTGGATGTCCGCCGGCTGAAGGTTCGGGATCCCTTCGGGAAAGGTCAGCGGGATCTGGACGCCGTCGAACAACCGGCGGATCGCGTCGGGGTTCTTCTCGATCCGGTAAAGATTGCACATCAGTCGAACAGGCTGGAAACGCTCGCTTCGTCGGCGATCCGCTTGATCGCTTCGGCGAGAAGCGGAGCGACGGTCAGCCGGCGGATCTTGCCGCCCTTGACGTCCGCCTCGCCGCTCCAGATCGAATCGGTGACCACCAGCTCCTTTAGCTCCGACGTTCCGACGCGCGCGGCCGCGCCTCCGGAGAGCACTCCGTGAGTGCAATAAGCGAAGACGTCGGTAGCGCCCTGCTGCCTCAACGCGGCCGCCGCGTTGCACAGGGTGCCGGCGCTATCGACGATGTCGTCGATCAGGATGCAGGTCCGGCCGTCAACGTCGCCGATGATGTTCATCACTTCCGATTCGCCGGCGCGCTCACGGCGCTTGTCGACGATCGCCAGCGGGGCGTTGTTGAGCCTCTTGGCCAGGCTTCGCGCGCGGACCACGCCGCCGACGTCCGGGGACACCATCGTCAGCTTGTCGGTCGAGAAGCGCGCGCGGATGTCGGCTGCGATCACCGGCGATCCGAAGAGGTTGTCGGTGGGAATGTCGAAGAAGCCCTGGATCTGCCCCGCGTGAAGATCCATCGTAAGCACGCGGCTTGCTCCGGCGACGGTGATGAGGTTGGCGACCAGCTTGGCGGAGATCGGGGTTCGCGGGCCCGGCTTCCGGTCCTGACGCGCATAGCCGAAATAAGGGAGCACTGCGGTGATCCGCGAAGCAGACGCGCGGCGAAGCGCGTCGATCATGATCAGAAGCTCCATCAGATTGTCGTTGGCCGGATAGCTGGTCGACTGAATGACGAAGACGTCCTCGCCGCGGACATTCTCGTTGATCTCGACGAAAATCTCCTCGTCCGCGAAGCGGCGGACGCTGGCTTGCGTCAGCGGCAGCTCGAGATAATCGGCGATCGAGCGGGCCAGCGGCGGGTTGCTGTTCCCGGCGAGCAATTTCATGTGATGTCGTCCCCAGCGTCGGAGCCGCAGCCTTAGCGATGCGAGGCGTTGGCCGTAAAGCCTTGGTTGCCCAAGCGGCATCGCGCGTTAAAGCGCCCACATGACCGACAGGCTGATTATTGCCCTCGCTCAGATGAACCAGCTCGTCGGCGCGCTTGAGGCGAATGCCGAGGCGATGCTGGAGGTGCGGCGCAAGGCCGCGGGCGCCGACCTCATCCTGTACCCGGAGCTCCAGCTGACCGGCTATCCGCCCGAGGATTTGGTGCTGAAGCCCGAGTTCGTTCGCCGGACGATGGAAGCGACCGAGCGGCTGGTCGACGCGACGAGCGAACCCGGCCCTGCGATGCTGTTCGGTACCGTGATCGCGGAGGACGGCGCGAGCTACAATGCGATGGTGCTGGCCAACGATGGAAAGATCCTTGGCCGGACGCTGAAGCATGAGCTGCCCAATTACGGCACGTTCGACGAGAAGCGCATCTTCGCTGCGGGGCCTTTGCCCAGCCCGCTCGAATATGAAGGCGTGAAGATCGGAGTCCCCATCTGCGAGGACATCTGGTGGGACGCCGCGTGCAACAACCTTGCAAACGAAGGCGCCGAACTCCTCCTCGTCCCCAACGGCAGCCCCTATGAGCTCGACAAGGACCAGATCCGCCAGAAGATGGTTCGGGCGCGGACTCTCGGGACGGGTCTGCCGATGGTCTATCTCAACCGCGTCGGCGGCCAGGACGAGCTGGTGTTCGACGGCTCGTCGTTCGTCGTCCACCCCGACGGCGAGGTCATCGTACAGATGGCCGATTGGGAAGAGGCGCTAATTCTAACCGAGTGGCGGCGCGAGGCCGGCGGCTGGTGCTGCGCGACGAAGGAGCGGGACGAGCTCGATGGCTATCCCGAGGACATCTACCACGCGATGATGTTGGGCCTTCGCGACTATGTGCAGCGCAACGGCTTTCCCGGCGTCATCCTCGGCCTTTCCGGCGGGATCGACAGCGCACTCTCGGCCGCGGTCGCGGTCGATGCGCTCGGCGCAGACAAGGTGTGGGGCGTGATGATGCCGTCCAAATATACCAGCGAGGAGAGTCTGGAGGACGCGAGGGAGAATGCGCGGATGCTCGGTTGCCGCCATGACGTCATCCCGATTATCCCCGCAGTCCAGGCATTTGACGAAATGTTACCCGACCTGAAGGGGGTCGCGGCGGAGAACGTCCAGGCGCGTCTCCGGATGGTCACGCTGATGGCGCTGTCCAACGCCGAAGGGCAGATGCTTCTGACCACCGGCAACAAGAGCGAGATGAGCGTGGGCTATGCAACGCTCTATGGCGACATGGCCGGCGGCTATTCGGTCCTCAAGGACGCCTACAAGACGACGGTGTTCGCGCTTTCCAAGTGGCGCAACAGCAACAAGCCGAGCGGTGCGCTTGGGCCGGACGGACCGGTGATGCCCGAACGGGTGATCACCAAGCCGCCGACCGCGGAGCTCAGGCCCGGGCAGAAAGACCAGGACACGCTGCCGCCTTATTCGGTCCTCGATCCGATCCTGGAGGGACTGGTCGACAAGGAAATGTCGGTGAAGGAGGTTGCACTGGCGACCGGTTCCGACGTCGCGCTGATTTCGAACATCGAGCGAATGCTCCTTCGCGCTGAATACAAGAGACGACAGGCGCCTCCGGGAGTGAAAATCGGAGCGCGCAATTTTGGCCGCGATCGCCGCTACCCAATAAGCAACTTCTTCAGGACGGGCGCATGAGGCGCGCCGTCCTCCCGCTCCTCCTCACGCTGGCCGCATGCCAGGCGAGGGGTCCAGATTTTCCTCCACCGGAGCCAGCGGTTGCAGCACCGGCTGGCCAGCCCATCACCACGCTTGCTGGCGAGTGGCGGGTCGCCGGAATCGATGGCCGGTCGTTTGACGAACCCTACGGCCTGGCGCTTTCCGCCGACGACAAGGCCATATGGTGGGCGCCACGCTGTGCCGGCTTCGACCGGCCTTACACGCTAAGCGGAACGAACATTAGGTTTGGACCACCCGGAGGGTCCGCTACTCGGAGCGGACCGGCAGTGCGCTGCCTGCCGGCGATCCCGGCTCGCCTCGACGAAGTGTTCCGGGCGCTCGACTCCGCTGACCGGGCGGTGCGCACTCCTGCGAACGCGATCGAAATTTCTGGCGGCGGCCACTCGCTGACCCTCTTCTCGCAATAGGAGCTGGCGGCAGCTATGGGCGCGGCATGACCGTTGCCACTCGCTTTGCGCCTTCGCCGACCGGGCGGCTCCACGTCGGCAATATCCGAACTGCGCTCCACAATTTCCTGTTCGCTCGCAAGAATGGCGGCGAGTTCATCCTCCGGATCGACGACACCGATCGCGAGCGATCGACGGCGGAGTTCGACCAGTCCATCTGCGACGATCTCGACTGGCTCGGGCTGCGGCCGGACAGGATCGTCCGCCAGTCGGAGCGGCTTGACCTCTACGAGCGCGAGTTCGTGAAACTGAAGGCCGCGGGTCGCGTCTATGCCTGTTACGAGACTCCGGAGGAGCTGGAGCTTCGCCGCAAGGTGCTCCTCGGCCGCGGCCTCCCGCCAGTCTACGAGCGCAAGCCAGAGGATTCTCCGGTACCGGAGGGCCGCGCGCCGCACTGGCGCTTCCGGCTCAATCATGGCGATCCCATCCAATGGACCGACCTCGTCCGTGGCCCGCAGAGGTTCGATCCCAAGCTGCTGTCCGATCCCGTGATCCGCCGGGAGGACGGGAGCTGGCTGTACCTGCTGCCGAGCGTCATCGACGACATCGACCTCGGCATCACGCACATCGTACGCGGCGAGGATCATGTGTCGAACAGCGCGGTGCAGATCCAGATGTTCGAGGCGCTCGGGAGTGCGCCGCCGCATTTCGCCCACGAGGCGCTGCTGGTGGCTGCAGAGGGCAAATTGTCGAAGCGGCTCGGATCGATCGGTGTCGACCAGGTGCGCGACGCCGGGCTTGAGCCGATGGCCTTGCTGTCGGTGCTCGCCCGGATTGGCACATCGCAGCCGGTCGAAGCGGTCGAGCGGCTGGACGAGCTGGCGAGTGATCTCGACTTCGCGCATTTCGGCCGGGCGCCGGCGCACTTCGACCTTCACGAGGTCGAGCTGCTCAACGCCAGGTTCATTCATTCGCTGGATTTCGTGAGCGTTCGCGATCGCCTCCCGCCCGGTGCGACGGAGCAGGATTGGGAGCTGCTGCGGCCGAACCTCGCGTCGGTCAGCGGTTTCGCGGACTGGTTGCCGGTCCTCCACGGCGAGATCGAGCCCGTCGAACTCGGCCATGAGGAGCGCGCCGTCGTCCGCGAAGCGGCGGCAATCGCGGCCGAGCTCGACTGGTCGTCCGAGCCGTGGAAACGGCTGACTGAGCAGGTGAAGGAGCGGACGGGCCAGAAGGGTCGCGCCCTGTTCCACCCATTGCGCGCTGCGATCACCGGCCTGGACAGCGGACCGGAAATGGCCGGCCTCGTGGAGAGGATCGGCAAGGAGCGCGTCGTCCGCCGCCTCGAAGCAGCCGCAAGGCGTTAATCCGAACGGCGGGCGAAACAATTCAGTTGGCGTTAAAGAATGTAATGTTGTAACATTGCGGAGACTCGCGTTGAAGGAGTTGGGCAATGTCCGTTTACGCTCCCGTTCCCGCTTTCGCGGACCACGCACGCCACCCACGCGCCTTGGCGCTGATCATCGCAGGCCATGCCGTCTTGCTGGCCGCAGTGATGACTGCGAAGATGGAAGCTCCGTTCCAGATTTTCCCGCCCACGGTGGTCAAGCTCGTCCCGATCCCCAAGCCGCCGCCCGAAAATCCGCAGCCGACGAAACCGAATCCGCGCACCAGCACCATCGACCACCCGACGACGCCCATTCCGATCCCTCAGCCGCGAGAACCGACGGTCGATACGAGCCAGCCGACCAATCCAACCTTCGATCCGGGACCGATCATCGATCCGGGACCGCCAACGACGACAACGCCGCCGCAGCCTGTAAGGATCGGGCCGCGCTTCGTGACGCCCGCCTCTGACGTCAAGCCGCCCTATCCGCCGAGCAAGCTCCGCGACGGCGAGGAAGCCGCGCTCCGACTCAAGCTGACCATCGACGAGCGCGGGCGGGTGACCGGCGTCGAGGCCGTAGGCCCGGCAGATCCGGTGTTCCTCGCCGCGGCCCGCAGGCACCTGCTTGCCCATTGGCGGTACCGCCCGGCGACCGAAGGCGGGCGCCCCGTCGCGACGTCGACGTTCGTTACCCTGAGGTTCGAGCTGGCGGGCTGACGACGGCCGGGTCTGGCGAGAGGAGCGCCGAACGCTTATCTTCGCGCCAATGTCCTGGTTTCCCCGTCCGGTCGGCCCCCGCGAAGCCCTGCGCGACCTTCGCGCCTTTGCGCGGCACCGAAGCCGCGAGCAGGTCATCGGCGGCGCGCTGGCGATCCTGGTCACCGCGATCATCGTCATCGAATTCCTGGTCGATTCGAAGATGGGCACCGCGCCGCCGGCGCAGATCGTCTACGTCGAGAGCTGGAACGCGAACCGCACCGACGCGGAGATCATCGCCGACCAGAAGAAGGATCAGGCGGCGCGCCACGCCGCGCAGGAAGAGAAGAAGCGACAGTTCAAGAAGCTCGAGAAACAGCTCGGAATGTGAGCGAGGACCGGAGCTTCATGGCCGAGGCGGCCGCGCTCGGAAGCGCCGCTCGCGGAACCACCGCGCCCAATCCCAATGTCGGCTGCGTGATCGTCTCTGCGGACGGCAAGGTGATCGGCCGGGGCGCAACCGCGCCGGGCGGGCGGCCCCACGCCGAGGCTGTCGCTCTCAAGCAGGCGGGAAAGCGCGCCAGGGGAGCGACCGTCTACGTGACCCTCGAGCCCTGTGCTCATCAGAGCGAGCGCGGACCTGCCTGCTCCGACCTGCTCGCCAGGGCGAAGCCCGCGAGGGTGGTGATTGCCCTCAAGGATCTCGACCCGCGAACCGCTGGCAAGGGGATCAAGCGGCTTCGAGCGGAAGGAATCGAGGTGAAGCTTGGCGCCGGACGCGCTGCAGCGGCGGAATCCCTCTCCGGATATCTCGCTCGGCTGAACCTCGGCCGGCCGCGCATCACGTTGAAGCTCGCGCTGTCGATCGACGGCAAGATCGCGCTTCCGTCCGGCGAGTCGCAGTGGATCACCGGCGAAGACGCCCGCCGCCACGTCCATCTCGAACGATCGCGCTCCGACATGATCCTGGTCGGACGGGGCACCTATCTTGCCGACAAGCCCCGCCTCGACGTCCGCCTTCCAGGACTGGAGGAGCGCTCCCCAAGGCGCGCGCTGCTCACCCGCGGCGAAGCGGTCGACGGATGGGAAACCCTGCATTCTCCGGAGGATGTGTATCGACTTCATGACGTCAACGACCTGCTGGTCGAGGGCGGATCGGCGACCGCGACGGCGTTCCTTTCCGCCGACCTGGTCGACCGGATTCTGATCTACCGGGCGCCGATCATCGTCGGCGAGGGCAAGTCGTCGTTCGGCTACGTCGGGCTCGACGCAATCGCCGACGCTCACGGGCGCTGGCGCTCCGCGGGAGAGCAGGGGCTCGGCGTCGATCGGCTCGAAGTTTACGAGCGCGTTCGGGACGCTTAAGCGCGGCTGATGTTCACCGGCATCGTCACCGACATCGGCACCGTCGCAAGCTCGGAGCAGCGCGCCGACCTGCGGCTTACCGTCCGCTGCGGCTATGACATGGGGAGCGTCGATCTCGGCGCCTCGATCGCCTGCTCCGGCGTGTGCCTGACCGTCGTCGACAAGGGCGACGACTGGTTTGCGGTCGACCTTTCCACCGAAACGCTGTCGCGGACCGCGTCCGGCCTGTGGAGCGAAGGGTCCAGGCTCAACCTCGAGCGCTCGCTTCGGGTTGGCGACGAGCTGGGCGGCCATTTCGTCACCGGCCACGTCGATTGCATCGGCAAGGTCGTCGGGGTCTGCCCCGAGGGCGGCTCCATTCGTATCGGGGTGTCGGTACCGGCGGAATATTCGGCCTTGATCGCGGCCAAGGGGTCGATCGCGCTCGACGGCGTTTCGCTGACCGTCAACGACGTGCGGGAGGCGGAGGACGGAACCACTCATTTCTCCGTGAACATCATCCCGCACACCGCCGCCCACTCGACTCTCGGCGAAATTGCCGCCGACCGACAGCTCAATGTCGAGGTCGACGTGCTCGCCCGCTATATCGACCGGATGATTGCGGCCCGCGCACATTAGAGGGGTTGCTAAGGCCTCTTTTAATCACATTGCAATGTGATAAAGGGCGCAAATGAGCGCCAACCTGATCGAGCGGCTGTCCGCTATCGTCGACACCGGCGAGGTGAGCCGCGCAGCGCTCGCCCGAGCGGCCGGTCTCCACCCCAACAGCTTGCGCAAGCTTGGCCAGGACGACTGGAACCCGACCGCGGACACGCTCAAGCGGCTGGAGAAGCTGATCCAGCGCGGCACGACCGATGTTCTGGTCGGTGCCGAAGCGATCATCGACGAGGCGCGCAACGGGCGGATGTTCATCCTCGTCGACGACGACGACCGCGAGAATGAGGGCGACCTGGTCGTCCCGGCGCAAATGGCGACTCCCGATGCGATCAACTTCATGGCGAGGCACGGCCGCGGCCTCATCTGCCTTGCGCTGACCAAGGAGCGCGCCGACTGCCTGGGCCTGGAGCCAATGACCCGGACCAACCGGAGCCGCAACGAGACAGCCTTCACCGTCTCGATCGAGGCCAAGGACGGAATCTCCACCGGAATCAGCGCCGCGGACAGGGCGCGCACGGTGTGCGTCGCAATCGATGCGACCAACGGGCCCGAGGCCATCGTCTCCCCCGGTCACGTCTTTCCGCTGATCGCCCGGCCCGGCGGAGTGCTGGTTCGGGCCGGTCATACCGAGGCGGCAGTCGACGTTGCCCGCCTGGCCGGGCTCAACCCAAGCGCCGTCATCTGCGAGATCATGAGCGACGACGGGTCGATGGCGCGGCTCGACTCCCTGATGGACTTTGCCCGGACCCACGGCCTGAAGATCGGTACGATCCGCGATCTCATCGCCTACCGGCTCAAGAAGGATCATCTGGTCGAGCGGACGGCGTCCAGCGCGTTCACGGCCAAGAGCGGCGCGCAATGGGAGGCGCAGGTGTTCCGCGACAAGTCTAGCGGCGAAGAGCAGTTGGCGCTCGTCCACGGAAGGCTCGACACCGACCAGCCGGTTCTGGTCCGCATGCACAGCCTCGACCTGTTCGCTGACGTCCTGGGCGAGCACGGACCCAGATCGGGAATGCTCCAGGGGGCGATGCGGGCGATCGAGAAGGAAGGGTCGGGCGTGGTCGTCGCGCTTCACGCCGCGGCGCCGGGATCGCTGTCGCGCTCGATCGACCTTCGCGCGGGCAACCCCGTCGAAGGCGGAGACGCCGTCCGCGGCTACGGGATCGGCGCGCAGATTCTTGCCGCCCTCGGGATCCACGACATGATCCTGCTTTCCAACACCCGCCACTCGCCGGTCGCGCTTGCGGGCTACGGCCTGGCGATCATCGACGAGCGTCCGATCGAGCCGGTAGACTGACGTCATGGCGAAGATCCTGCTCGCGGAAGCGCGTTTCTATCCGCATCTCAACGACATGCTTCTCGAAGGCGCCCGCACAGCGGTCGAGGCCGCCGGCCACAAGCACGAAACGATCACAGTTCCAGGGGCCCTCGAGCTTCCGGCGGCAATCAGCCTGACCGCGAAGAGCGGCCGCTTCTGCGCGTTCGTGGCGCTGGGGGTCGTCATCCGGGGCGAGACCTATCATTTCGAAATCGTCGCCGAGGAAAGCGCCCGTGCGCTGATGGAGCTGTCGCTTCAGGGCTTCGCCATCGGCAACGGAATCCTCACCGTCGAGAATGAGGCCCAGGCGATCGAGCGCGCCGATCCCAGGCAGGGCGACAAGGGCGGCCACGCGGCGCGCGCGGCGCTCGCCCTCTACGATCTTCGCGAGAAATACGCTTAAGCCGCCTTCGCGTCCTTCAGCGTGGGGTAGTCGACGTAGCCGCTCGAGCCGCCGCTATAGTAGGTCGCGACGTCGCCCGGCGCGAGCGGCGCTCCTGCCCTCAGCCGCTCTACGAGGTCGGGGTTGGAAATGAACGGCCGGCCAAAGCTGATCGCATCGCCGACTCCCTCGGCCAATCGGGCGCGGCCGCTCGGGCCGTCATAGTCGCTGTTGAGGGCGATCTTGCCCGAATAGAGTGGGCGCATGGCCGGGCTGACCGGATTCGTCGGGATCGACCCAGCGGAGGTCGGCCGGTGCGCCTCGCGAAGTTCGATCCAGGGCACCTTCAGCTCCTCCAGGCGCCGCGCGACAGCGGTGAACAGGCGCGGCGGATCTGAATCGTCCACCCCCTGGACCAGGATATTCGGAGAGAAGCGGATCCCCACCCGATCCATGCCGATGGAGTCCCCGATTGCGACGAGCACTTCGGACATGAAGCGGAGCCGGTTCTCGATTGATCCGCCATATTCATCCGTCCGCAGGTTCGATGAATCGCGAAGGAATTGGTCGACAAGATAGCCGTTGGCGCCGTGCACCTGCACGCCGTCGAAGCCGGCTTCGATCGCGTTATGCGCGGCCTGCGAATAATCCGCGATGATGCGGAGCATATCGTCTTTCGTTGCGGCGCGAGCTTCGACGTAAGGCTTCTTTCCCTCGTAGGTGTGGGCGAAGTCCGGCGCGGTCGTCGCCGATGCCGAGACCGGCCGCGCTCCGCCGAGGTCAGGATGGACCAAGCGTCCCATGTGCCACAGCTGGGCTACGATCCGTCCGCCGGCTTCGTGGACCGCGCCGGTAACGAGCTTCCAACCTTCGACCTGTGCGCGGTTCCATAGTCCGGGGGCGTTCGGCCACCCAAGTCCTTCGCGGCTGATTCCGGTGGCTTCGGAGATGATGAGCCCCGCGCTCGCCCTCTGCGCATAATATTCGGCCATCAGCGCATTTGGCACGCCATCGCGATCCGACCGCGCGCGCGTTAGCGGAGCCATCACGATTCGATTGGGCAGTGCGATCGCTCCGAACTCGACGGGATCGAACAAGGTGGGCATTGGGCGTCCTCTTGGCGGGAAACAGGTCGGCGGCGAAATAGGGAAGGTGCCACCCGGGACCAACCACGAATCCGTTCGGGCAAGCATAAGTTGAACTTATGGGCGCCGGCGAAATGCGGACTTTTACGGAGCGGCTCGGCCCCTTAAGGGCCGCCGAACGTGACCCGCCACTCAGCCCAACCGCACCCGCTCGCTTTTCCCGCACTGCTGGTCGGCAATGTCGCGCTCGCTTTCGGGCCGTGGCTAGTGCGCCTGTCCGACGTCGGGTCGGTGGCGGTGGGATTCTGGCGCCTCGCGCTTGCGCTGCCCTTCCTCTGGCTTCTCGCGAGGGTGTCGGGCCAGCAGCCGCACTGGCCGAAGCGCGCGCTGATCGTCGTTCTCGCGATCGCCGCCATCTTCTATGCGCTCGACCTGGCCGCCTGGAATGCCGGCATCCGGATGACCAAGCTCGGCAACGCCACATTGTTCGGCAACAGCGGGAGCTTCGTCTTCGCCGTCTATGGCCTTGTGCTGGCTCACCGAATGCCGACGGCGAAGCAGTCCGTCGCGCTCACCCTCGCGGTCGCGGGCGCGGTCCTGCTTATGAGCAACAGCTATGACCTCAGTCCCAAGAATCTCGGCGGCGACCTGCTCACTCTCGTCGCCGGCTTCCTGTACGGCGGCTATCTGATCTTCGTCGAGCGGGCCCGGACCAAGCTCCAGTCGCTCCCACTCCTTCTGCTGGTCACCCTTTTTGCCGCACCGATCCTGCTCGCGATCAGCCTCGGCTTCGGCGAACGGCTGTGGCCGCATGACTGGACCCCGCTCCTCATCTTCGCGCTGTCGAGCCAGGTCTTCGGCCAGGGGCTGCTCGTCTATTCGATCGGCGTGTTTCCGCCGCTCGTCGTCGGGCTTGCGCTATTGAGCCAGCCGGCGGTCTCGGCACTTATCGGCTGGCTCGTCTACGGTGAGACGCTTTCGACCGGGGACTGGGTCGGCGCGGTCGCCATCGCGGCAGCGCTGGTTCTGGTTCGCTTGCCGCAGCGGGGCTTGCGAACGAGCGCCGAGCAGCCCAGTTGAGCGGCGATGAAGGACCTTAGTCCACTCGAGCGGATTCGCGACCGGATCGCGCTGGCGGTCGGCGAGAATGCGGTGTTCGACGGCTGGACCGCGAAGGCCGTGGAATCCGCCGCGGGCCAACTCGGAGTCGACCTCGCCCAGGCGCGGCTCGCCTTCCCCAAGTCGCAGCGCGAGATGATCGACACCTACGTCCGCGCCGTCGACCGGGAGATGGAAAAAAGCTTCCCGGCCAAGACACTCGCAACCATGAAGATCCGCGAGCGGATCCGTAGCCTGGTTTGGACAAGACTTCAGATCATGGCCCCCGCGCGCGAAGCGGTTCGCTCGGCACTGTCGATCCTCGCAATGCCGCAGAACGTGCCGCTCGGGATGCGCATCGGCTGGCGCTCCGCCGACCTGATGTGGCGGCTCGCTGGCGATACCAGCACCGACTACAACCATTATACGAAGCGGATGACGCTTGGCGCCGTCTACGGCTCAACGCTCTTCGCCTGGCTCGACGACAAGAGCGACGCCTGGACCGACACCGCCGCCTTCCTCGACCGGCGCATCGACAATGTGATGCAGTTCGAAAAGTGGAAGGCGCAGTGGCGCGGGCAAGAGCATTTCAGCGTCAGCCGCTTTCTTGGGCGGCTTCGCTATCCGCCCCGCTGATGCTTGACTAAGCGCCCGTTTCCCCGATGTTCGAATTCGAACAAACAGCGGGGATTCTCATGCGCGTGGCGTTGGCTTCTATTCTGTTGGTGACCCTGGGTTCCGCGGCGCTCGCCGCTCAATCGGCCGCTCCGGACAGCGATCCGTACATCTGGCTCGAGGATGTCTACGGCGCGAAGCCGATGGCGTGGGTCGAGAGCCACAATGCCAAGAGCCAGGCCGTCCTCGAGGCGGACCCGCATTATCCGAAATTCTATTCCGAGGCCCTTGCGATCGCGCAGGCCAAGGACCGAATCCCGACCGGCCGTTTCATCGGCGGGCAGGTCTATAATTTCTGGCAGGACGAGGACCACGTGCGCGGAATCTGGCGGCGAGCGCCGCTGGACAGCTATGCGACGGGCAATCCGGCGTGGGAGACAGTGCTCGATCTCGATGCGTTGGCGACCGCGGAGAAAGCGAACTGGGTCTGGAAGGGCGCTGACTGCGTCCGTCCGGCCGAGCGGCGCTGCCTGATCAACCTGTCCGATGGTGGGGAGGACGCGGTCACGATCCGCGAGTTCGACCTGCCGACCAAGGCTTTCGTCAAGGGCGGCTTCAGCCTTCCAAAGGGCAAGCAGGACGCAAGCTGGCAGGACGAGAACACCTTGCTCGTCAGCCGCGAATGGAAGCCCGGCGAGCTGACCGAATCCGGTTACGCTTATGTCATCAAGCGCCTGAAGCGCGGCCAGCCTCTGTCCGGCGCGACCGAGATCTTCCGCGGCACAAAGTCGGACGTCTCGGCCTCCACCTATGTCCTTCGCGACGCCCAGAACAACGTGCTTCCCCTGATCACCGAAGGCACCGACTTCTTCCATTCGAAGACGTTCCTCATCGGCGCCAAGGGCAACCGCCGGATTGCCATTCCGGAGAAGTCGCAGTTCGTCGAGATGCTGGACGGACGGGTGATCCTCCAGACCCAGGAAGAGTGGAAGCCGGCCGGTTCTGCCGAGACCTTCCCCGCTGGATCGCTTCTGTCGCTGAACCTCGCCGACCTTCGCGCCAATCCCTCGCGGTTGAAGCCGCAGCTGATCTACACGCCGGGCCCGCGCGAGGCGTTCCAGGACGCGACGGCGTCGAAGGACGTGCTGCTCGTTTCGACGCTCGACAATGTCAGCGGCAAGATGCTCAGCTTCAAGCCGGGCGCGGACGGCACATGGGCTCGCTCGGAGCTCGAGCTGCCCGCCAATTCGACGCTCGGCGTGGCTGACGCGAGCAACACCGACGACCAGGCGCTGCTGACGGTGACCAGCTTCCTAACGCCCCCGTCGATCTGGCTTGCCGACGCAGCAACGGGGACAGCGCGCGAAATCTTTCGCCAGCCGGCGAAATTCGACGCGTCCAACCTGGTGGTCGAGCAGAGGGAAGCGACTTCGAGCGACGGGACGAAGATCCCCTATTTCATCGTCCACCGCCGCGACATCGCACTCAATGGCGACAACCCCACCCTGCTCTATGCTTATGGCGGGTTCGAAGTTGCGCAGACCCCGAGCTATTCGGCGACGACCGGCAAGCTCTGGCTGGAGAATGGCGGAGTCTATGCCGTCGCCAACATCCGCGGGGGCGGCGAGTTCGGTCCCGCCTGGCATGAGGCCGGCCTGTCGACCAAGCGCCAGATCATCTATGACGATTTCGCGGCAGTCGCGAAGGACCTGATCGCGAGCAAGGTGACGAGCCCGCGCCGCCTCGGGATCCGCGGCGGCTCCAACGGCGGCCTTCTGATGGGCGTCGAGTTCACCCAGCATCCGGAGCTGTGGAACGCGGTCATCATCGACGTTCCGCTGCTCGACATGATCCGGATTTCGAAGATCGCGGCGGGAGCATCGTGGGAAGGCGAGTACGGGAGCGTGACCGACCCGGCCGTGCGCGCCTTCTGGGAGAAAACCTCGCCCTATCACAACCTGCGCAAGGACGTCCGCTATCCCGAGCCGTTCATCTTCACCACCACCAAGGATGACCGCGTCGGGCCTCAGCATGCCCGCAAGTTCGCCGCCCGGATGGAGGAGATGGGCCTTCCGTTCCTCTATTATGAGAATACCGAGGGCGGGCACGCCGCAGGCGCGAACCTGAAGCAGCAGGCGCACACCAGCGCGCTCGAGATGACCTATCTCACTCGCAAACTGATGGGCCCGCAGCAGCCGGCCGAGGCGAGCATTCCGGTTGCGGGGTCGAAGTAACGGGCCTCTGTGGGCAGCGCGTCGCGTTATTGATAATCAGTTGCAATTAGGGTAGCGCGCTGGGGCATGAACCCACGCGCTACCACTCGTGCGGCACGACTGTTGCTCGCGCTATTCGCGACTTTGCTGCTGGCCTTTTCCTCGCCGGCGGCTGCGCAGGACAATGGAGCGCAGACGGCCTGGCGCCTGCTCGACTATGTCGCAGTCGATTACGCGGGGGCGGTGTCAGGCGGGAAGGTGATCAGCGCATCCGAATATGCGGAAATGCGCGAGTTCGCCTCGTCGGTCGACCAGCGGCTCAAGGCGCTGCCGCCCAGGCCGCAAAAGGGCGCACTGCTTTCGCAAAGCGCCAAGCTTCAGTCGGCGATCGCCCAGAAACAATCCCCGGAAGCGGTCGCGGCAATCGCGCGCGGGCTCGGCAAGGCGCTTCTCGACGCCTACCCGGTGCCGCTCGGCCCCCGCAAAGCACCGGACCTAGAGCTTGGCGCCAAGCTCTACGCGGACACCTGCGCTTCCTGCCACGGCATGACCGGTCACGCCGACACCGCCGTTGCCCGCAAGCTCGACCCGCCGCCGGTCGCCTTTGCCGACAGGGCGCGGGCGTCGGAACGCAGCCCTTTCGCTTTGTACCAGGTGATCGACCAGGGCCTCGAAGGCACGGCGATGGCGAGCTTCGCGAACCTCCCGCCCGAGCAGAAATGGGCGCTCGCCTTTTATGCCAGCCGCTTTGCCTATCCCGAGCAGCTCCAGGCGGAAGGAAAGCGGGTCTGGGACGCCGATCCACGGCTTCGTTCGCAAATCGCGAACCTGGATTCGCTCGCCGGCTTGTCCGAACAGGCGCTTGCCAGGGACATCGGCGAGCCGAAGGCCGGAGCCGTCATCGCCTATCTGCGCACCCACCCGGGCGCCGTGACCTCCACCGGCGCTTCGGCACTGACCGTTGCCCGCCAGAAGCTCCAGCAGAGCCTCGCCGCCTATGAGGCCGGCAACCGTGACGAGGCGAAGGACCTCGCCCTGGCCGCCTACCTCGACGGCTTCGAGCCGGTCGAGGCAGTGCTCGGCGCCCGCGACGGCTCTCTCGTCGCGAGGGTGGAATCGGCCATGGGCGGCCTCCGTTCGGCGATCGCCGACGGCAAACCCGCGGCCGATATCAAGGCGCGAATCAATTCGTTAAATGCGCTCTTCGATGAAGCCGAAGCGGCGCTTGCTCCGGACCAGGCGACGAGCGCTTCGACCTTCCTCGGCGCCTTCACCATCCTGTTTCGCGAGGGCCTCGAAGCGCTGCTCATCGTAGTCGGAATGCTGGCCTTCCTCCGCAAGGGCGACAGGCCTGAGATGGTCCGCCCCGTCCACGCCGGCTGGATCAGCGCACTCGTCGCCGGCGGACTGACCTGGCTTGTCGCGACCACCCTGATCGGAATCAGCGGCGCCAGCCGCGAGCTGACGGAAGGGTTCGGGTCGATACTCGCTGCGGTCGTTCTGCTGTTCGTCGGCATCTGGATGCACGGCAAGGCGCAAGCCGACGAATGGCACCGCTACATCAAGGAGAAGGTCGGCCAGGCCTTGTCGCGCAAGTCCGCGTGGTTCCTTTTCTTCCTCGCCTTCATTGCCGTCTATCGCGAGGTGTTCGAAACGATCCTGTTTTATGCGGCGATGGCCGCCCAGGAGCATGTCGAGGCGCTCGTCGCGGGCGCGCTGACCGGCGTCGTCGCGCTCGCCGTCATCGCCGTGCTGATGCTCCGGTTCAGCCAGCGCCTGCCCATCGGCAAGTTCTTCGCTTACAGCTCCGCCCTGGTCGCGGTCCTCGCCGTCGTCCTCGCGGGCAAGGGCATAGCCGCGCTCCAGGAAGCCGGCCTGCTCGCGGTGACGTCCGCCGCCTGGAGCCCGCGGATCCCCGTGCTCGGCCTCTTCCCGACGGTCCAGGGGATAACGGCGCAGGTGCTGACCCTTCTGATCCTCCTCGGCGGCTTCGCATGGAACAGCCGCGAATCCAGGCGAGTGGCGCCTGCCGAGTAAAAGGGTGGCATCCGCTCGGCCGCTCGCCTATTCCGCTGGGATAGGCAGGAGATTGAAATGGCGGGCGTGAACAAGGTCATCCTGGTCGGCAACCTCGGCGCGGATCCGGAGGCGCGGTCGCTCAACAACGGCGGCGAAGTCGTCAACATGCGCATCGCCACATCGGAGAGCTGGAAGGACAAGTCCGGCGAGCGCCAGGAGCGCACCGAGTGGCACAACGTCGTCATCTTCAACGAGAACCTCGGCCGAGTCGCGAAGAGCTATTTGCGCAAGGGCTCGAAGGTCTATGTCGAAGGCCAGATCCAGACCCGCAAGTGGCAGGACCAGTCTGGCAACGACCGCTACACGACCGAGATCGTGCTCCAGCGCTTCCGGGGCGAACTGGTGCTTCTCGACAGCCGCGAGGGCGGCGGCCGCGGCGGCGATTATGCCGATCAGGATTTCGGAGCTTCCGCACCGCGCCAACAGTCGCGGCCGGCTCCAGCCACGTTCGATACGGAACTCGACGACGACGTCCCGTTCTAAGGCGCGTCGCTTCCCTTCTTCAGCTTCGCCAGCGCTGCGAACGGGCCCGCCTCCGCCTCGCTGATCACGCCTGCCTGCTGCAGTGCAGCTTCCGCCTCCGGGCTCCGCGGATAAGGATTGGTCGACAGCGCGAGCGTGTCGGCGATCGCCGCGCCGAGATCGACCGATCCGCCGTCGTAGAAGACGGTGTCGCAATCCTCGGCCCCAAGCTCCACTTCCTGTTCGGCCCGGCCTTCCTTCGGCTCGGGAAGGAACTGCACCTCGAACGCCTCGTCGATTCGCTCGGGGACCGGGTCGCCGGTGGCGACGCAGCTTTGCTCGAGCATCGCTTTCAGCCGCCCCTCGGCGTGAACCCTGGGGCCATCCCGGCTCAGGGTGACATGGGCCTCGAGCCGATCGAGCGAGCGGAGACGCAGGCGGTCGCAGACCGCCGCCCGTTCCTTCTCGTCTGCGACCAGGTCGAGCCGCTCGCCGTCTCTCAGCGAATCCAGCTTCAGCGCGTGGCCGAAGTCGCCGTCCATCAAAACTCTCCCTTGAGCAGCGAATCTTCGGAAGCTGCAGTCAGCCGCTTCCACAGCTCCGCTGTTGCCGCGGCGCTGTGGGCGAGTGCTGAATCGACGGGGTCGCCGGAACGGTACAGGCTCGCCGAAGCGGTCTCGCTCCAGTCGAGTTCACTGGCCGCGGCAGCCTTCCAGTCGTCCACCCGCCGCTCCAGCGATCCAACCAGCTTGCGAATCCGTCGCCCGAGGCCGGGGTCGTTGAGCCCCAGCTCGCGATGCTCGCCGTCCATGTCCTCGATGAACCGCTCGGTCAGGGCCGCCGAGGCCGACGGCCCCGATTCGCTCCCCCGCTCCAGCCGGGCGACCGCCAGCGCGCAGACCGTGGCGAGCACGGCGAAGCGGCCGTCGATCGTATCGGGCACCTGACCCTCCACATACCAGTGGGGCTTCCGCGCCTCCGCCACGACCGAATCGAACAGCGCCTGGCCGCGCTTTGCCTGAGCCGTTAATCCGCCGAACAGGTATCTGAGCATAAGTCCCCGCTTAGCATGGCGCAGGGTTGCGCGCTTGAGGTGCAAGCGCATATTGGCGATTGACGCTGTGCGACAAGGCCTGCCTCGAATATGCCGGGGCACCAGGGTTTCCAGGAGACGATTTCAAATGAAGGCTGCGATTGCGAAGACCGCGACTGCGATTGCGGGTGCCGCGCTGCTCGGCGGCTGCGTCGGGGTTCACGATCACCGCGGCTCGATGATCGACACCGAGCTCGTCTCCGCGGTCCAACCCGGAGTGGACAACAAGGACTCGGTCGCGCGGACGTTGGGACGTCCGACCTTCACCGGCGAGTTCGGCGACACCGACTGGTATTATGTCTCCCGCGACACGAAGACCGTCGCCTTCCGCAATCCGAAGGTCCTGAAGCAGACGGTCCTCCACGTCAGCTTCGACAGGGCGGGCAATGTCCTCGCGCTTAACCAGACCGGCAAGGAGCTGATCGCCAAGATCCGCCCGGTCGGCGACAAGACCCCGACGCTCGGCCGCAAGAGCAGCATCTTCAACGACATCTTCGGCAATATCGGTACGGTGAATTCCGCCGGAGCGCCCGGCGGCGGCGGGGGGTACTGACCTTCCGCTTTTGCGGTCTGCCCGTTTAGCCTAAGCGGGGGCTCATGACCGCCACGCCCGCCGGCATGACCTATGCCCACTATCTGCATCTCGAAGAGCTTCTGGCTGCCCAGCAGCCGCTCTCGAACCTCCACGACGAGATGCTGTTCATCGTCATCCACCAGACCAAGGAGCTGTGGATGAAGCAGATGCTCCACGAGCTCCGCTTCGCCATCGGGCTGGTGGGGGAGGACAGGTTCGCGGAAGCTTACAAGGCGCTTTCGAGGGTTGGCCGGATCCAGTCGGTGATGACCCTGTCCTGGGATGTCCTGTCGACGCTTACTCCGGTCGATTACCTCAAGTTCCGCGACGTTCTCGGAACCTCGTCGGGCTTCCAGTCGGCGCAGTTCCGTGAGTTCGAATATCGGCTCGGGATCAAGAACGATTCTTACCTCGCCCATTATCCTGCGGATGGTGACGAGCATGCCCGGCTCCGCCAGGCGCTCGAGGAGCCGAGCCTTCGCGAGGCGTCCCACTCCGCTCTCGAGCGGGCAGGCTTCGACCTCGGTGACCGCTCCGACGAGGCGGTCGCCCGGGCATGGCTTCAGGTCTACCGCGATTCGGACCGGTGGTTCGACCTCTACCAGCTCGCCGAAAAGCTCCTCGACGTCGATGACGCGCTTGCCGGCTGGCGGCACAAACATGTTCTCACGGTCGAGCGGATCATCGGCAACAAGCGCGGTACCGGCGGATCGGCAGGCGCGTCCTATCTTCGCTCGACGCTCGACAAGCGCGTGTTTCCGGAACTGTGGGCGCTCAGGACCGACCTTTGAGCTTCAAGCGGCTGTTTTCGAAAAGCCTCGGGGCCGATGCCGAGCGGCTGCATATGGCTGCGCACAGCCATCACCTGTGGCCGGACTCGAGCTTCGACGGGCAGGTCGAATGCTGGAACGATGCGGCCCGCCTTGCCGACCGCAAGTGGGACCGGATCATGGGCGAGGTCTGGCCCGAAGCGCAGGGTCACGTGACGGGCGAGCTCGGAACGCACGATCCCGACTCAATCCTATTCGCGCCCAACACCCACGAGCTGCTCGTGCGCCTTGTCGCCGCAGCCCCGCGACAGGCCGGCCGGCCGCTCCGGGTGCTGACAAGCGATGGCGAGTTCCACAGCGCCCGCCGCCAGTTCGCCCGCTGGGTCGAATCCGGCGACATTGTCCTCGACCAAGTTGCAACCGAGCCGTTCGACGACTTTTCCGAACGCTTTCTCGAGCGAGCCGGTTCGGGCGACCACGATCTGATCTTCGTCAGCCAGGTTCTGTTCGGTAGCGGCAGGATATTCGACCACGTGGAGGACTTGGCGGCTCTCGGCAGGCCGGAAGGCCCGTGGGTCGTAATCGACGGCTACCACGCCTTCATGGCGATCGATTCACCTTTCACGTCGGCCGCCTCGAGCAGCGCCTTTTACCTCGCCGGCGGCTACAAATATGCGATGTCCGGCGAAGGTTGCGCCTTCATGCACGCTCCGCAAGGCTTCGGGCCGCGGCCGCCGATCACCGGCTGGTATGCCGAATTCGAGGACCTGACCCTGCCGCCGGGAAGCGTCGGCTACAGAAGCGATGCGATGCGCTTCATGGGCGCGACGTTCGACGCGTCCGGGCTCTACCGGTTCAACGCCGTCCAGCGAATGCTCAAGGAAAATGGCCTGACGACCGCCGACGTGTCGCGGCACGTCTCCGGGCTTCAGCGGAAGCTTCTCGCGGCACTCGACTCCACCGCTTTGGCGTCGGCGGAGCTTCTCAACCCGGTGCGCGAGGGCAGCCACGCCCGCTTCCTCGCCTTCCGCTCGCCGAGCGCCCAGGACTGGTGCCGCCAGCTGCAGGACAGGAATTGCGTGGTCGACGTTCGCGGCGAAGTGCTCCGGATCGGCCTGGGCCTCTATCATGACGAAGCCGACGTCGACCGCTTCGCCGGGATTGCGCAAGGGCTCGACTAGGCCTGCAGCCCTTGCCGGATCATCCGGTTGGCAATTCCAGCGACGTCCTTGGGGTTCTCCTTGCCCCAGACCGCGAAGCGAAGTCCCAGGAAGACATTCATTCCCATGATCGCCCAGGCCTCGACGTCGCTGGCGATCTTGGAGTTCGTCGCGAACACTTCGCCCTTCGCCTTGCCGGCTTCGAGGCGGGCGGCAATTCGGGCGGCGGTGGTGCGGTAATGTTCCTCGAAGCCCTGCGGGTCTGCGAATTCGGCTTCGTCGATGATCCGGTAGACCTGCTTATGGGCGCGCGCGAACTGGAGATAGGATTCGAGCGCCTTCTCTTCGCCTTCCAGCGTGTCGGTCGCCGCCATCAGCACCGGCGCGACATGCTCGCGAACCCGAGCGGACATGTCGCGGACAAGCGCCTTGAACACCGCCTCCTTGCTGTCGAAGTAGGTGTAGAAGGTGCCCAGGGCGACACGTGCCCGCTGGGTGATCCCGACGATCGATCCCTCGGAAAACCCGCGCTCCCCGAACTCGTCGATCGCCGCATCGAGGATCTTGCGCAGCGTGCGTTCGCCCCTCGCGGTGCGCGGGGCCTTTCCGGCGCTCGCCTGGCTTGTCGGTTCGGTCGGCGCGTTAGCGCTCATCGAAACTTCCCCCCGGTCACCGGTCCAACAATCAGAAGTTGAAAGCCGGTTCACCTTTCAGTATAGCCTCCCGCGTAATCCGCGCAATCGGTTTCGATGGCGCATCGAGGGGGCTTTCAAAAATGCACAAGAATTCCGTTCGCGCTGCGCTTTTCGGATCCGTCGCAGCAGCCGCACTTTATTCCGCGCCGGCCTTGGCACAGGAGAATGCGACCACCGATCCCGCGGTCCCGTCCAACCAGCAGACACAGGCCGACGCGGCCCAGGCGAGCGACACGGACATCATCGTCACCGCCCGTCGCCGCAACGAAGTCCTCCTCGATGTTCCGATCGCCGTGACGGCCTATTCAGGCGAGCAGCTCAACAGGCAGGGCGCGCTCGACATCACCGACGTCGGCGATACGACGCCAAACGTCACGTTCGAAACCTCGCGCGGCACCAACACCACGCTCACCGCCTTCATCCGCGGAGTCGGCCAGCAGGACCCGGTTGCCGGTTTCGAGCAGGGCGTCGGCCTCTACCTCGACGACGTCTATCTCAACCGGCCGCAGGCGTCGGTCCTCGACATTTATGACGTCGAGCGGATCGAGGTCCTTCGCGGCCCGCAGGGCACGCTCTACGGCCGCAACACGATCGGCGGAGCGATCAAGTATGTGACGCGTCGCCTGTCGGACGACCCGGAGCTCCGGATCCGCGCCAACGTCGGCACCTACAAGCAGGCCGACCTCATCGTCACCGCTTCCGCTCCGCTCGCGACGGGACTCAAGGTCGGCGCATCCGTCGCCCGGCTTAGCCGCGACGGGTTCGGGAAGAACCTCACCACGGGCGACGAAAATTACAACAAGGACGTCTGGGCGGCTCGCGGAACGGTGGAAGTCGAGCCCGCCGCCGACGCCTGGTTCCGAGTCTCCGGCGACTATACCTGGGACGACAGCAACCCGCGCGGCGGGCACCGCCTGATCCCGGGCCTCGCTAGCGGGACGCCTGTGCTGCACGACGTCTTCGACAGCCAGGGCGCGCTCGACGATCCCAAGCAGCGCGTGACCGGTGGCGGCCTTGCGCTTCATGGTGAAATCGGAATTGTCGACTGGCTGAAGTTCCGGACGATCACCGCCTACCGCCACGACAAGAGTAAGACTCCGATCGACTTCGACGCCCTCCCGGCGGTCGATGTCGACGTCCCGGCGATCTATCGCAACCACCAGTTCAGCCAGGAATTCCAGTTCGTCGCCGACAAGGGCCCGCTCCAGGGCGTCGCCGGCCTTTATTACCTCAACGCCAACGCCCGCGATGTGTTCGACGTCCGGCTCTACACCACGCTCCCGGCGATCCTTCCCGGCCTGACGGCGGCAACCGCCGGCAGCGTCGACACCAAGACCTGGGCGGCGTTCGCGGACTTCACCTACGACTTCACGCCGCAGTGGAGCCTCTCGCTGGGTGGTCGCTATACGGACGACAAGCGCCACGCTCGGGTCCTGCGCACCACCTATATCTTTGGCGGCTCGCCTCAGCTCGGCGGCTCGGGCGTGTTTGACCAGACCGGCCTTCCGATCGCCACGACGTCCAACTTCAACGGACAGCGCAAGGACACCGCCTTCACTCCCCGCGCGTCGATCAACTTCAAGCCCAACGCCGACCACAACATCTACATCAGTTATTCGAAGGGCTTCAAAGGCGGCGGCTTCGATCCGCGCGGCCAGTCGACCCAGGCCCCGGTCCAGACGCCCGAAGGAATCTTCGACTATATGGCGTTCGATCCGGAGAAGGTGGACAGCTTCGAGCTCGGCTGGAAAGCCTCCGTCCTCCAGAACCGCCTGCAGTTCGCGGCGGCGGTATTCGACGCCGAATATAAGGATGTGCAGGTGCCCGCTTCCGTCGGCTGCATCGACGCAAGTGGTAATCCGAGCTTCTGCGGCCAGACGACGAACGCGGGCAAGGCCCGCTTCCGCGGCGCCGAGTTCGAAGGCAATCTGCGCGCCGGCGAAAACCTGCTCGCAGCCGGCGACCGGCTGAACATCTCGACCTCCGTCGGCTATCTCGATGCGAAGTACCTGAAGTTCCTCACGGTGATGAGCGTCGACCAGAACGGTGTGCCGTTCCCCGGGGGACCCCAGCTGGTCGACATGGCGCCCTTCCGGCATATCCAGAACACGCCGAAATGGACCGCGAGCGGCTCGCTCGACTACAACACGCCCGCTTTCGGCGGCCGGCTCAACGCGAACACGACGCTTTCGTACCGAAGCAAGAGCCAGCAGTTCGAAACGGCGATCCCCGGCCTCGACCAGAAGGGCTTCGCGCTTCTTGACGCCAACCTCCTCTGGCGCTCGCCGACCGGACGCTTCGAAGTCGGGCTCCACGGCAAGAACCTGACAAACAAGAAGTACATCACGTCGGGCTACAACTTCCTTGCGCAGAACCCCTACACCGGGGCATTCGTCCTCAACGGGGCGGGCAATCCGGTTCCGACGCTTGGCAAGGAGGGGATCCTGACGGCCTTCTACGGCAACCCGAGGCAGGTCTTCCTGTCGTTTGGAATCAACTTCTGAGCACTTGCTCGGCTTCAGAAGGGCGCGGGCCCCAGACCCGCGCCCTGCTGTCGCTCCTCCTGCTCGCCTACGTCCTCAATTTCCTCGACCGGCAGATCCTCGGGATCCTGAACGCGCCGATCAAGGCAGACCTCCATCTCACCGACACAGAGTTCGGAGCGATCGGCGGGCTCGCCTTCGCCCTGCTTTATTCGGTTCTCGGCCTTCCGCTCGCCTATCTCGCCGACAGGACGAAGCGGAGCTGGGTGATCGCCGGCTCGGTCGCAATCTGGAGCGGCTTCACGGCCCTGTGCGGCCTTGCCGGGAGTTACTGGCAGCTGTTCGCCTTCCGCCTCGGCGTCGGCATCGGCGAAGCGGGCGGCGTCGCGCCGTCATACGCGCTCATCGCCGATTATTTCCCGGCGCACCGAAGGGCGCGCGCACTCGCAATCTATTCGCTCGGGATCCCGCTCGGCCTTGCCGGCGGAGCCCTCATCGGCGCCTATCTGACCGCCTGGATCAGCTGGCGCGCTGCCTTCCTGGTGATGGGCGTTCTGGGTCTCATCCTCGCGCCAATCATGCTCCTCTACGTTCGCGACTTGCCCAGGCGCGGCACTGCCGCTGCCGAACAGGTGCCGATATCGACCGTATTCCCGCTGCTGGCGCGCAAACCGTCTTTCTGGCTTCTCGCTTTTGCATCCTCGAGCAGCTCGCTGATTGGCTACGCCCTCGCCTTGTGGACGCCGGCAGTGATGATGCGGAGCTTCGGCCTCGAGCTGGTTCCGACCGGCCAGTTCCTCGCGTCGCTGCTGCTGATCGGCGGAAGCGCGGGCGTGTTCGGCGGAGGCTGGCTTGCCGATCGCCTGGGGAGCCGCAACCGCGCCTGGTATGCGTGGCTCCCGGCGACCGCATGGGTCGTGTCCGCTTTTGCCTGGGCGCTTGGCCTTATGGCTCCCAGCCTGTGGGTCGCCTGGCCGCTGCTTCTGGTCGGCAACGCGCTCAACATCCTGTGGCTGGGGCCGGTCATTACTGCCGTGCAGCACCTTGCGCCGCCACGGATGCGGGCCACGGCGTCGGGGAGCTTCCTCCTGATCAACAACCTGATTGGGCTCGGAATCGGGCCGCTTCTTATCGGGCGGGTCTCCGATGCGCTCAAATCGACTTATGGCGTGGATTCGCTCCGGAATGCCGCGGTTGCGGGCACCGCCTTTTACCTCCTCGCGGCGCTCCTGATGCTGTTCGCTGCCAAGTGGCTTCGGAGCGATTGGGTCGAAGACCCACAACAAGCCTGAACGAGGCGGAAATCCGCCATTCATCCTGGTGCGCTAGGCTGCTTGTCTGCCCCGACGAAGCGGGCCTGACGGCGGAACGCGCCATCCCCGCTCTTCGTTGGTGAACAAACAATCGGAGTTTTGACTCATGACCAGGATCTTTCTGGCAGCAGGCGTCGCCGCTCTGGCGATCGCCGCGCCGGCAGCTTCCGCCCCCGGCGGAAAGGGTGGCGGCCACGAACATTCGCAGAAGGCACGCGGCGGCGGCCAAGCGAAGGCACAGGCGCGTGGCGGTGGCCAGGCGAAAGCACAGGCACGCCACGCCGACCGGGTTCGCGGATCGGGAGCGATTCGGATCGCTTCGGATCGCAGCCACGGGCCCGACAAGCGCGTCGAGCAGCGCGTTCGCCACAAGGAGGTGCGGGCGGCCCGCGTCGAGCGCCCACGCGACAATCGCGTCGAGCGGGTCCGTGAGGCTCGCCGCGATCAGATCGAGCGCATTCGCGACGTCCGCGAAGAGCGGATGCGTGATCTGCGTGCCGATCGCATCCGCGAAGCGCGCCGTGACGAGATCGGGCGTCTGCGCGACGTTCGGGAGCTCCGGCGCGACCGTTTCGATGATCGGTTCGATGACCGCGTTGCCGTCGGCTACGGCGTTGGCGGGTGCCCGCCGGGTCTGGCGAAGAAGGCTGTCGCCTGCATGCCTCCGGGCCAGGCGAAGAAGCTCGTCGGCCGCTCGGTCAGGGATCTGGAGCGGGTCGCCTCGCTCCGCCGCGTCCCGGTCCGGCTGCAGAGCATCTATGCAGATACGCCGGACTATTATTATCGCTACGGCGACAACGGCTACGTCTATCGGGTCAACCGGGCCGACAATCTGGTAAGCAGCCTGCTTCCGCTGTTCGGCCTCGGCTACGGGATCGGCCAGCCGTTCCCGGTCGGTTACTCGGCCTACGGGATGCCGGCGGCCTATCAGCCCTTCTATCCGAGCACGCCGTATGCCGATTACCGCTACGCCAACGGCTACGTCTATCAGATCGACCCGTACACCGGGCTGATCGAGGACGTCGATCCGGCGCTAGGCTATGGCTACGGCTTCGGGCAGACGATGCCGCTCAGCTATTCGGCCTATAACGTGCCGTACGATTACCGGCCCTTCTATCAGGACACGCCGGACGCTTATTACCGCTACGCGCCTGGGGCGATCTACCAGGTCGATCCGCAGACCAGCCTGATCACCGCGGTTGCAGCGCTGCTCAGCCCCGGGTTGAGCATCGGACAGCCGCTGCCGATGGGCTACAGCGCCTACAACGTGCCTTACGGCTATCGGTCGACCTATTACGACACGCCGGACGCGATGTATCGCTATGCCAACGGCAACATCTATCGGGTCGACCCCGCGACCCAGCTGGTGACGGCCCTGGTCGCAGCAGCACTCACCTGATCCGCGTCGATGGATCGCAAACGGCCCCGCAAGCGTTGCGGGGCCGTTCTGTTTTATACTGATCAGGAGAACACGCGCATGTTGAAGACTCTTCCCCTGTGCCTGTGCGCCGCTGCGCTGGCGCTCGGCGGCTGCGGCCAGTCGGGGTCCGACAACAATGGCGCTGCCGCACAGCCTGGCGAAGCCATCAAGGCCGCCGGCGACAAGACGCTCGCCGCTTCGATAGACCAGAACGGAAAGTTCTTCCAGGCCGCGAAGGCCGTCGGGCTCGACGCGACGCTCGCGGGCCCTGGTCCTTACACCCTGCTCGTCCCCAGCGACGACGCCTTCTCCAAGCTGGAGGGCGACAAGCTCAAGGATCCGACCAATCCGCAGAACCGGGCGGAGATCACCCGGATCCTGACCTATCATATCCTCCCGGGCGTCATCCTTGCCGACGACATCGGCACCGCGATCGACAACGGGAAGGGCAAGGCCGTTCTCGCCACCATGGGCGGTCAGACGGTGACCGCGACCAAGGACGGCGGAAAGATCGTCTTCACCGGCGGCGGAACGAGCAAGGCGACCGTGACTCAGGCCGACATGAAGGCAACGAACGGAGTGATCCACAACGTCGATTCCGTTCTCACGCCCCCGGCCGGCGACTCCGCCTCGGGCGCGAAGCAGGGCCAGTAAGAACCGGCCATTTTGCGCCCATCATAGCTCTGGCACGGCGGCGAAGGCTCGCTATAACGAGCGCTTACCAAAGGCTTCGACGGGGGCAGGGCGCGAATGAAGGCGACGATTGAGCGGGCGACACTGCTGAAGAGCCTCGGTCACGTCCAATCGGTCGTGGAGCGCCGCAACACGATCCCGATCCTGTCCAACGTGCTGATCGAGGCCCGCGAGGACAATTCCATCCGGCTGATGGCGACCGACCTCGACCTGCAGGTCGACGAGAGCGTTCCCGCCAACGTCGACCAGCCGGGCGCGACGACCGTTCCCGCCCACACCTTGTTCGACATCGTCCGCAAGCTCCCGGAAGGCAGCCAGGTCGAGCTCGACGTAGCCGAGGGCAAGATGCACCTCAGCGCCGGTCGCTCCCGCTTCCACCTGTCGACGCTCCCTCGCGACGATTTCCCGGTGATTTCCGAAGGCGAGCTTCCGACCAAGTTCGAGCTTCCGGCGGCCACCCTCCGCCAGATCATCGACAAGACGCGCTTCGCCATCTCGAGCGAGGAGACGCGCTATTACCTGATGGGCATTTTCCTGCACGTGGCGGACGACCAGCTCAAGGCGGCTGCGACCGACGGCCACCGGCTTGCGCGCGTCGTCATGCCGAAGCCCGACGGCGCCGACGGAATGCCCGACGTCATCATCCCGCGGAAGTGCGTTGCCGAGCTTCGCAAGCTTCTCGAGGAGGTCGAAGGAACGGTCGAGGTCTCGTTGTCGCCGACCAAGGTCCGCTTCGGCCTCGGAAGCGCGGTCCTCACCAGCAAGCTGATCGACGGCACCTTCCCCGACTATAACCGGGTCATTCCGACCGCGAACGACAAGCTCCTGAAGCTGGACCCGAAGACCTTCGCGTCGGGCGTCGACCGCGTGTCGACCATCGCCAGCGAGAAGACGCGCGCGGTGAAGATGAGCGTCGACCGCGACAAGGTGACTTTGTCGGTCAGCTCACCCGAAAGCGGAACCGCAACGGAAGAGCTTCCCGCGGACTATGGCTCCGACACGATCGAGATCGGTTTCAACGCCCGCTACCTGCTCGACATCCTCGGCGAGATCGAGGGCGACACGGTCGAGGTCCACCTCGCCGACGCGGCCGCGCCGACGCTGCTGCGCGAAAACGACAAGTCGAACGCGCTTTACGTACTCATGCCTATGAGAGTGTGACCCGGACGGCGAAGCTGCTACTTCGCCCCCTGTGCCTGCAGTCTCGCGCCTGAGCCTCACCGACTTCCGATCCTACGCCGACGCACTGGTCGAGCCTGGGCCGAGCTTCGTGCTCCTCTACGGCGAGAACGGCGCGGGGAAGACCAACCTGCTCGAAGCGGTGTCGCTGCTGTCGCCCGGCCGCGGGATCCGCGGGGCTGCGCTCTCGGAAATGGCGCGCAACGGCGGCAGCGGCGGCTTCGCGGTCGCGGCCCGGCTCGACGCAATCGACATCGGCACCGGCACCAGCGCCTCGGCCCCCGACCGCCGCCAGGTGCGGATCAACGGCGCGCCAGCCTCGGCCAACTCGCTCGGCGAGTGGTTGTCGGTGCTTTGGCTCACGCCTGCGATGGATCGGTTGTTCACCGCCACCGCCGGCGACCGCCGCCGCTTCCTTGACCGCCTCGTCCTGGCGCTCGAACCGCCTCACGCCCATCACGCGGCCCGTTACGAAGCCGCGATGCGCTCGCGCAACAAGCTGCTCGCCGAGCCGGACCGCGCGGACCCTTCCTGGCTCGAGGCCCTGGAAGCGCAGATGGCCGAGCATGGAGCGCAGATCGCTCAAGCGCGCGCACGCACCGTCTCCGCCCTCGACGAGCGATCAGAACAGGCGCCCGAAGACGAGTTCGCCCGCGCCCGAATGACCCTCGAAGGATGGTCGGGGGGCGATCTCGCAGCCCAGCTTCGCGAGAGCCGATTCCGCGATGCAGCCGCCGGCCGCGCGCTCGTGGGCCCGCACCGGCAGGACCTCGCCGTTCTCCACCGCTCCAAGGCCATGCCCGCCGCGCAATCCTCGACCGGGGAGCAGAAGGCGCTCCTCCTCGGCCTCGTCCTCGCCCACGCCGAGCTCGTCGCCGACAAGCGCGGCCAGCCGCCGATCCTGCTACTCGACGAGGTCGCCGCTCACCTCGATCCCAAGCGCCGCGCCGCCCTGTTCGCCCGGCTCGCGGGTCGCGGTCAGGTCTGGATGACCGCCACCGAAGCCGCACTCTTCGACGGGATCGGCACCGCCTCTCGCTTCCACGTCCGGCCGGGCACGATCGCCCCCAAGTGACGCGCAGGTGGACATTTAACGTTTCGGCCCTATATCGCACTGCAACACGAGGCGCTTCTTACAAGCGGCGTGATCGGCTCAACGCTTCGGCGGCAACCGGCCCGCGCCTCGATTTACCTGCTCTCCCATTCACGCGGGGCGCTCTTTTGACCCGCTCGCGGTGCGCCTTCCGGCTGCGCCGCCCGCACAGTTTGGAATTTTGTCACAATGTCCTTCATGTCCCTCGGGCTCTCGAAGCCCCTTCTCGATGCGCTCGCCGCGAAAGATTATTCGCAGGCGACGCCGATCCAGCTCCAGGCGATCCCCACGGTCCTCACCGGCCGCGATCTCCTCGGAATCGCCCAGACGGGCACCGGCAAGACGGCGGCCTTCATGCTGCCCTCGCTCCAGCGGCTCGCCGCTGAGAACCGCCGGCCGCGCCCGGGCAATGCCCGCATGCTGGTCCTCGCCCCAACCCGCGAGCTTGCCTCGCAGATCGCCGCGAGCGCCCAGGCCTATGGCCGCTTCATGAACCTTTCGGTCGGAGTGGTTTTCGGCGGCGTGCCCAACGGCAAGAGCGTCCGCACCGTCTCGCGCGGCCTCGACGTTCTCGTCGCGACGCCGGGCCGCCTCCTCGATCTCATCGACCAGCGCGTGCTCAGCCTTCGCGAGCTCGAAATCCTCGTCCTCGACGAGGCCGACCAGATGCTCGACCTCGGCTTCATCCACGCGCTGAAGCGGATCGTCGCGCTGGTCCCGCCCAAGCGGCAGACCCTGTTTTTCTCCGCGACCATGCCGAAGGCGATCAAGCAGCTTGCCGACCGCTATCTCACCAACCCGGCGGAAGTGTCGGTGACCCCGGTCGCCTCGACCGTCGACCGGGTCGAGCAGCGCCTGACCTTCGTCAACCAGGGCGAAAAGACCGCGCTCCTCATCCAGCTTCTCCGCGAGGAGCCGGTCGAGCGCGCTTTGGTGTTCAGCCGCACCAAGCACGGCGCCGACAAGATCGTCCGCCTGCTCGAAGCCGCGAACATCCCCGCCAATGCGATCCACGGCAACAAGAGCCAGCCGCAGCGCGAACGAGCGATCGCGGCGTTCAAGTCGGGTGACGTGAAGGTTCTCATCGCCACCGACATCGCCGCCCGCGGGATCGACATTCCCGGCGTCAGCCATGTCGTGAACTTCGACCTTCCCGACGTTCCGGAGCAATATGTCCACCGCATCGGCCGCACCGCGCGTGCCGGAGCGGACGGGATCGCAATCGCCTTCTGCTCGCCCGACGAGCGCGGCAACCTTCGCGACATCGAGCGGCTGACGAAGCAGAAGCTGGTGCCCGACGCTCTGCCGCAGGATTTCGAGCGCATCGTCGACGCGACCAAGGCGCTCCGCCCGGCCACTCCGCCGCGCGGCGGCCGAGGCTCACCCTCGGGTCGCGACCATCGCCCGAACCGCCATACGGCGCACCGTGCGAACGGCGCCCGTCCGGGCGGACAGCGCGGGCGCGGAGGCCGAGGCGGCCAGCGCCGCCGCGCTGGGTAGGCGACGCGAAAGCGCTGGGCCGAGTAACCGCTTCGACCCCCCGACTCACGCGTGCGCGTACGCACGCGCATACGCACGCGCGCGTGACTTCCCGCCGAAAATCCCTATATCTGATCCATGGCAACAGACCCCAATCAGAACAGCTACGGCGCCGAATCCATCAAGGTGCTGAAAGGCCTCGACGCGGTCCGCAAGCGGCCGGGAATGTACATCGGCGACACAGACGACGGATCGGGCCTCCACCACATGGTGTTCGAGGTTTCGGACAATGCGATCGACGAAGCCCTGGCCGGCCATTGCGACCGGATCCTGATCACGCTGAACGCCGACGGCTCCGTCTCGGTCGAGGATAACGGGCGCGGAATCCCGACGGGGATCCACAAGGAAGAGGGCGTGTCGGCGGCGGAGGTCATCATGACCCAGCTGCACGCCGGCGGTAAGTTCGAGAACACCAGCGACGACAATGCCTACAAGGTGTCGGGCGGCCTCCACGGGGTCGGGGTCAGCGTCGTCAACGCGCTTTCCGAATGGCTCGAGCTCACCATCTGGCGCGACGGCGAGGAGCATTTCATGCGCTTCCGCCACGGAGTCGCGGAAAAGCCGCTCAAGGTCGTCGGCAAGACCGACAAGCGCGGCACAAGGGTCACCTTCCTGCCCAGCTCCGACACGTTCAAGATCATCGATTTCGACTTCGACCGGCTCGAGCACCGCTTCCGCGAGCTCGCTTTCCTGAACTCGGGCGTCCGGCTGGAGCTTAGGGACGAACGGCACGACGAGCCCAAGTCCGTCGAGATGCACTACGAAGGCGGGATCGCCGCGTTCGTCCAATATCTCGACCGCGCCAAGGCCCCGCTGATCCCGGAGCCGATCGCCATCCACGGCCAGCGCGACGATGTCGGCATCGACGTCGCCCTGGAATGGAACGACAGCTATTACGAGAACGTCCTCGCCTTCACCAACAACATCCCGCAGCGCGACGGCGGCACCCACCTCTCCGCATTCCGGGCCGCGCTGACGCGCACGCTGAACAATTATTCGGAGCAATCCGGAGCGCTGAAGCGCGAGAAGATCTCGCTCGCCGGCGAGGACATGCGCGAAGGCCTGACCGCGATCGTCTCGGTCAAGCTTCCCGACCCCAAGTTCGGAAGCCAGACCAAGGACAAGCTGGTCAGTTCCGAAGTGCGCCAGCCGCTAGAAAGCCTGATGGCCGACAAGCTTGCCGAATGGCTCGAGGAAAATCCGGCCCACGCACGCACCATCGTCCAGAAGATCATCGACGCCGCCGCTGCCCGCGAAGCCGCCCGAAAGGCGCGCGAGGCGAGCCGCAAGTCGGTGATGGGAGTCGCCTCGCTTCCGGGCAAGCTCCACGACTGCTCGGAGCGCGACCCCGCCAAGTCTGAGCTGTTCCTGGTCGAGGGCGACAGCGCCGGCGGCTCGGCCAAGCAGGGCCGCGACAGCAAGTTCCAGGCGATCCTCCCGCTTCGAGGCAAGATCCTAAACGTCGAGCGCGCTCGCTTCGACCGCATGCTGTCGAGCCGTGAGATCGGGACGATGATCCAGGCGCTCGGCACCGGCATCGGCCGCGAGGAATTCAACCTCGAGAAGCTGCGCTATCACAAGATCGTCATCATGACGGACGCCGACGTCGACGGCGCCCACATCCGCACTCTGCTCCTGACCTTCTTCTACCGGCAGATGCCGGAGCTGATCGAAGCCGGGCACCTGCTGATCGCCCAGCCTCCGCTCTACAAGGTCAGCCGCGGCCGCTCGGAAGTCTATCTGAAGGACGACGCGGCGCTCGACGAATATCTGGTCAACGCAGGGCTCGACGGGCTGGTGCTCGACACCGGCGAAGGGCAGCGCTCGGGCGGCGACCTCCGCGCCTTGGTCGACCACGCCCGCCGCGTTCGGACCCTGATGCGCTACGCCCCGCGCAAATATGACAGCGCGCTCCTCGAAGGCCTCGCACTCAACGGCGCCCTCAAGCCCAACCTCGACAGGGCGGGCCGCGACGCCGCCATCGCCAAGGTCGCAGACTGGCTCGGTCGCGGCGATCTGGAGGCCGCCTGGACGGGCGAGAGCAGCGAGGACGGCGGCTATCTGCTTCGCCGTCTGTGGCGCGGAGTGACCGACGTCTTCGTGATCGAGAAAGCGTTCCTGGCTTCGGCCGAGGGCCGCAAGCTCCACGGCCTCGCTGCCGAGGAAGCGGCCGTCTACAGCCAGCCGCTGGTTCTGCGGACGGTCAAGAAGGGCGCTGTCGTCACCGAGGAGGAGAAGCCCGAGCCGATCGAAGGCGCCGATCCGGACGAGCAGCCGGTCGAAGCCGAAACGGACAAGAAGAGCGTTCCCGTCACCCGCCCGTCGGAGCTCCTCGACGCCGTCCTCGCCGCCGGCCGCAAGGGCCTCTCCATCCAGCGCTACAAGGGCCTTGGCGAAATGAACGCCGAGCAATTGTGGGAGACGACTCTCGACCCCTCGAACCGCTCGCTTCTGCGGGTCGAGGTCACCCAGGCGGATGTCGCCGACGAGATCTTCACGCGCCTGATGGGCGATGTGGTCGAGCCTCGCCGCGAGTTCATCCAGGAGAATGCGCTCAGCGTCGCCAATCTGGACGTTTGAGGAACAGCGGTAGCAGTCCGGTGTTGGCGCAATCGTGACCGGCCGTTCAATCACCGTCGCCAGCTATAATATGCGCAAGGCGATCGGTACCGACCGGCGGCGCGATCCCCATCGCGTGCTGCAGGTGCTGAGGGAGATGCACGCCGACGTCGTCGCTCTCCAGGAGGCCGACAGGCGGTTCGGCGGACGCGCCTCGGCGGTTCCGCACGAGTTGATCGACTCCCACGGCCTCTACAAGCCGGTGCTCCTTGGAGTCCGGCACAAAAGGCCGCTCGAAAATGCCAGGCGCCACGCCGAGCGAATCTTGAAGGTCGATACCCGCAACATTGGCTGGCACGGCAACGCTCTGCTGGTGAAGCATGACGTGGGCATTCTCGGCTGCTCGGCGCTCAAGCTTCCGACGCTCGAGCCGCGCGGAGCGGTGATGGCCGAGCTTCTGTTTCCCGGAGACAGGGCGCTCCGGGTCGTCGGAATGCACCTCGACCTTTCGGGGCTGTGGCGGCGACGCCAGCTCAAGGCGATCTTCGAAGCCATCGCCGACCGGCCGCAAAAGATGCCGACCGTCATCATGGGCGACACCAACGAATGGCGGATCGCGGGCGGCTGCCTGAAGGAGCTCCCCGACGGATTCAGGATCGCCCCGACCGGTCCCAGCTTCCATTCGCGCCACCCGGTCGCGGCGCTCGACCGGATCATCGTCGACGATCTGAGGATCGACGCCGCCGGGGTGCATATGAGCCCCGCCGCTCGAACCGCGTCCGATCACCTGCCGATCTGGGCTCGCCTGACTCTTTAGGCCAGGCCGCTGATCTTCCGCTGCCGGCGGCGCTGGACCGACGACCCGATGTTCATCGACTCGCGATACTTGACCACCGTCCGCCGCGCGCAATCGAACCCGCGCTGCTTGAGCAGCGCCGCGATGGCGTCGTCGCTGAGGATCTCGTGCTCGTGCTCGATGATGTCGCGGATCGCCGTCTTCACCGCTTCCGCCGACGCGCCTTCGCCCTCGCCGTCGCTCGAAGCGACTCCGGACCGGAAGAAATATTTGAGCTCGTACAGACCGCGGTCGCACAGCAGATACTTGTTCGACGTGACCCGGCTGACGGTCGATTCGTGCATCTCGATCGCGTCCGCGACCTGGCGAAGGGTCAGCGGTTTCAGCGCTTCCGGCCCCCGCTCGAAGAAACCCTGCTGGGTCTTCACGATCTCCGAGACGACCTTGACGATGGTCCGCGCCCGCTGGTCGAGAGCTCGCACCAGCCAGTTGGCGGTGGCGAGGCATTCGCTCAGCCAGGCCTTCGACGCCTTGTCCTGAGGTCCCGCCTTGAGTTCCTGATAATAGCGGCGGTTGATGAGCAGACGTGGAAGCGCCGCCGTGTTCAGCTCGACCGAATAGCCGCCGCGGGTCCGGCGGACTAAGACGTCCGGCGTGACCTGCTCGGTCCCTTCTTCGGCGAAGCGCGTGCCCGGCTTCGGATCATAGTCGCGAAGTTCTCGAACCATGTCGGCAAGGTCTTCTTCGTCGACGCCGCAGATCCGCCTCAGGTCGTTCATCCTGCCCTTGGCCAGCAGGTCGAGATTGTCGATCAGCCGCGCCATCGCCGGATCGTACCGGTCGGCCGCCTTGGCCTGCAGCGCGAGGCATTCCGACAGGCTCCGTGCACCCACTCCGGGCGGATCCAGGTCCTGGACGATGCTCAACGCCCGCTCGGCCTCGGCCAGGCTCGCCCCCGCATCCTCGGCGATATCGGCGAGCGGCGTCGACAGATAGCCGCTGGGATCGAGCTGCTCGATGATGATCTCCGCGAGGACCGCGTCCGGCCCCGAGGCACCGTGAAGCTGGGCGAGCAGGTGCTCGGACAGCGACGTCGCCACGGCCTCGATCCGGTCGAAGTCGAACTCGTCGCCCGAGCCAGACACGGACACATCGGTGTAGCTGTCGGTCTCCAGCGCCTGGCTCTCGAAATCATAGTCGAGCGGCCGGTCGTCCTCGCCGCCGCCTCCGGGGATGAGCTCGTCGGTCAGCGACGGCGCTGCGGCCTCCTCGGCGATGTCTTCCTGCGGACCCTCGGTGTCCTCGCTCGGCCCCGCTTCCAGCAGCGGGTTTTTCGCCACTTCCTCGGCGATCGCCGCTTCCAGCTCGAGATTGCTCAGCGCCAGCAGCTTGATCGCCTGCGTCAGCTGCGGAGTCATGACCAGCTGCTGCGATTGGCGAAGTTGGATTTGCGGGCCGAGACCCACGACAGGCACTCCTACAGGGCGAAGCTTTCGCCAAGGTACAGGCGGCGAACCTCACTGTCTGCAACAAGTGCTTCCGGAGTACCCTGGAACAGCACCTGCCCATCGTAGATGATGCAGGCGCGGTCGACGATGTCGAGCGTTTCGCGGACATTGTGGTCGGTGATGAGAACGCCGATGTCGCGCTGCTTGAGTTCGCGGACCAGCTCGCGGATGTCGGAAATGGAGATGGGATCGATCCCGGCGAACGGCTCGTCGAGGAGCATGATCGACGGGTCGGCGGCAAGCGCCCGGGCGATCTCGCACCGGCGCCGTTCGCCGCCCGAAAGCGCCATCGCCGCGCTGTCGCGAAGCGCAGTGAGCCCGAATTCGCCCAGGAGCTTTTCGAGACGGTCGCTGCGGACCTGCTCGTCCGGCTCGCTCACCTCGAGCACCGACAGGATATTCTGCTCGACCGTCAGCCCTCGAAAGATCGACGTTTCCTGCGGCAGATAGCCGAGGCCGAGGATTGCTCGCCGGTACATGGGCAGGTCGGTGATGTCCTGGCCGTCGAGGAAGATCCGTCCCGCGTCGGGCTTCACCAGCCCCATCACCGAGTAAAAGCAGGTCGTCTTGCCGGCACCGTTGGGACCGAGCAGTCCCACCACTTCGCCCCGGTGAACCGCCAGCGACACGTCGTGAAGCACCGCACGGCGATCGTAAGCCTTCGCGATCGACCGCACGTCGAGACCGACGTCCGTCGTCGCCGCCTGGTCGCCGGGCCGAACCAGGACGCTCGCTTCGTTCATCGGCTAGCTGCCGCGCTTGGGGACGGTGAAGTGGCCCCTTACTCGCCCGCCGCTTTGCGCAACTCCGGCGGGGCCTCCGTCGATCACCGCGCGCCCCGAGTTGAGGTCGATCACCAGCCTCGACCCCAGGATTTGGGATTCGCCGCGGTTCAGCCGGACATTACCGACCAAAGTGATCAGCTTTCGGTCGAGATCATACACCGCGAAATCGCCACGCGCATTTTCCGACGGGCTCTTCACGACGACCCCGCCGCTCGCGTCGAGCCGCTGAATCTGGATTCCGCCCGCGCTCGCATAAGCGACAGTCAGCCGGACCGTGTCGAGGGTCAGCTCGCCCTGGGTGACGTGGACGTTTCCGGAAAAAATCGCGCGATCCGCCCGGTCCTGCACCTCGATACGATCCGCGACGACGTCGACGGGCGCGTTGGCGTCATGGCCCTTGAGGGCCGAAACCGGCTCCTGCGCCTGGGCGAGCGCCGCGACGCCGGCAAAGGCGGCGGCTGCGAATAGGACCAAGGTCGGCTTCATCCGCGTCATCTGACCGCCCCCTGCACGATTTTCAAGCGAGCGCCCTGATCCAGGGTCACCGTTCGATTGCCCAGATCGGCGGTCAAACGGCCTGCGCTGAACTCCCCGAGCTTCATCCGCCCCTGCACTCCGCCGGTCCCGGTGACGCTTCGCTGCTTCAAATCCACAGTGACGTCGCTGGTGTTGAGAAGGTAGCCGTCGGGTCCCGTGGCCCGCACCGGACCAACCACCCTCACCATCTGCTCGTCGAGATTGTAGCGGGCGAAATTGGCTGCGAGCGTCACCGGCCCCTGGGCGAGCGAAAGCCGCGCCATCATCCCATTGATGTCGACGATCGGAAGGTCGGAGCTGCGCTGTACGGCCGACCTGGCCACGATCTCGAACCGCCGCCCCTCGTTGTCGTCGCCGGTGTAGCGGGCGACGTCGACCCGCATCCGCTCGGGTGCGTTGTCGACCTTGTTCTTGTCCAGGATGAAGCTGACATCGCCGTTCTTGTCGAGCGGCGCCAGTGCAAGGAAGACGATCAGCACGCCGACGGCAGCCGGAAGCCCGATCTTGGCGATCCGAATGACCCGGTCGTGCTGACTCCCCGGGACCGCCCAGTGCTGCCTTGCCTCACGCCCCCGATCGGCGGCCTCAGACATGGCGAATTCCAGGGCGAGTAGCCTCACCCATCATGGGCGAAAATGTCCTGCTCGGCCCAGCCGGCGATATCGAGAAGCGCCCGGTAAGGGATGAAATCGAAGCAGCCTTGCGCCAGGGCCGTGCGATTCTCCCGCTCCAGCCGCTCATCGAGCTTTTCCTTGAGCGCGTGGAGGTAGCGGACGTCGCTCGCCGCATATTCGCGCTGGGCATCGCTGATCTCGGCTGCTCCCCAGTCGCTGCACTGCTGCTGCTTGGAGAGGTCGTGGCCGAGCACTTCCTTGACCAGGTCCTTGAGGCCGTGGCGGTCCGTGTAGGTGCGAATCAGTCGCGAGGCGGTGCGCGTGCAGTAAAGCGGCGCGGCCATGATCCCGAGATATTTGCTCATGATCGCGACGTCGAAACGGGCGAAATGATAGAGCTTCAGCCGCTGCGGGTCGGATAGCAGCGCCTTCAGCCGGGGCGCGGAATAGTCGCTTCCGACCGAGAACCGGACAAGATGCTCGTCCCCCTTCCCGTCGGAGAGCTGAACGAGGCACAGGCGGTCGCGTCCCGGGACGAGCCCCATCGCCTCCGTGTCGACCGCAATCGGGCCGTCCGCGAATCGGACGTCCTCGCCCAGGTCTTCCTCGTGGAAATGGATGCTCATGCGTAATCCTTGTCCGCAGTCGTTTGGGGTGCAGTACAGAAAGACTGCCCCTTTGTGCGATCCCTTAGCAGCCGGGGACCAATCGAATCACTAGAGGCGGCAGATTTTTTCATGTAAGGCTGTGGACGGTGTGTGGAAAAAACACGCCGAGAACCGGTTGCGCGGTTGATGCCCAGCGCGGTGGTTGTAGTCGATTGGGGCACAAGGATAATTGACGGGCATGGGTTTCGACAGAGGGCGTAGAGGCGACCGCGGCGGTCGCGGTAGAGACAAGCGCGACGGGTTCTTCGAGGAAAGCTTCAGCGACCGCGGCGGATTCGAGGAGCGCGGGGGCTTTGGGAATAATCGCGGCAGCGGGTTCGGCGATCGCGGCGGCTTCGGCGGGGGCGACCGGCCAGGCGGGGGCTTCGCGGGCGGACCTAGCGGCGGTGGAGGCGGCGGTTTCCGCGGCCCCGGCGGCGGCGGAATGCCTCCGCAGGTCGTCGGCGAAGGGAAGGGCGTCGTGAAGTTCTTCAATCCGCAAAAGGGTTTCGGCTTCATCGTCCGCGAGGACGGCGGCGAGGACGTGTTCGTTCACATTTCGGCGGTCGAGCAGGCGGGACTTACCGACCTCGCCGACGGGCAGCCGCTCGAGTTCACCTTGGTGGACCGTGGCGGCCGTGTCTCCGCGACCAACCTTCGAATCGAAGGCGAGCCGATCGCGGTCGAGCGAGCCGAGCGTTCGCCGCAGCGCCAGCTGACCGGCGAGAAGGCTCAGGGCACGGTCAAGTTCTTCAACGCGATGAAAGGCTTCGGTTTCATCCAGCGCGATGACGGCCAGCCCGACGCGTTCGTTCATATTTCGGCCGTTGAGCGGGCCGGCCTCAGCACATTGAACGAGGGCGATCGCCTGTCGTTCGAGCTCGAGGTCGACCGGCGAGGCAAGCACGCGGCCGTGAATCTCCAGCCTATCGGTTGATCCCACCCACCGCACCGATAGGTAAGAAGCGCCCGTCCGGCCAAAAGCCGGGCGGGCGTTTTCTCGTCAGCCAGGATTACATCGCGCTGTCGTAGAAGGCGGCGAGGTCGGCCTTCAGCTGCCGCGCCGAGGCCGGGTCCGTGTACATCATGTGACCCGCCGGATAGTAAGCGTAGCGGATGTTCGACTGAAGCTGCGGCTCGAGCGCCAGGTGCTGGAACTCATAGTCCGCACCGCCGAACGGCGTCGCCAGGTCGTAATAGCCGTTCACCGACAGGATCTTCATCCGCGGGTTCTGCCGCATCGCGCTCGCCAGATCGACGCTGGTGTCGGCGATCTGCTGCCGGTCGCCCGGCGCCTTGTGGGTAAAGTCCCAGCTGTTCTCCCCGCCATAGACCGCGCCGTAATTGTTCGGGCGGTAGGTGAGCGGAGTCTTGTAGCCAAGGTCACGGAACAGATAGTCGTTGAGCGCCCCGACGAAAGCGCCGGTGATCGCGCTTCCCTGCGGGTCGTAATCGGTACCTTCGCCGACATTGTCGGATTCGGTGCCGACGTAGCGGGAATCGATACGGCCGATGATCTGGTGCCGATCGCGAAGAAGCTCGCGCCGGAACCGGTCAGGCTGCACGCGCAGGTTGGAGCGCAGGATATAGTCCGCTGACAGGCCGGTCAGCTGCGCCATCTGCTGGGCGATCGCCTGCCGTTCGGAATCGCTCGCCATGTTCCCCTTCTGCAGTGCCAGCGCGTAGGGACCGCTGGCGAATTCGCGCGCCTGGCTGAGGAACTGCTCCAGCGGCGGCTTGCCGGGAATCTTGTCGTGGTACCACGCATCGGCGGCGTAGGTCGGAAGGAAGTTGACCAGCGACTGGTCGCCCTGGAAGTCGGCGAAGTTGAAGACTGTCGAAACGAACGCGATCCCGTTGAGCTGGACTCCGGCGTCGAGAAGCGAATTCGACAGGCCGGCGGCGCGCGTCGTGCCGTAGCTTTCGCCGATGATGAACTTGGGGTCGTTCCAGCGTTGGTACTTGGTGAGGTAACGCTGAATGGTGCGAGTGAAGGCGTCGAGGTCCTTGTCGACGCCGAAAAAGTCCTTCGGCTCCGCCTTGGCGACTTCCCGCGACAGGCCGGTCGTCGGAGCGTCGATGAATACCAGGTCGCTCACATCGAGCAGCGTGTCCGGGTTCGGGCCGTAGCGGAACGGCGGGCCGGGAACGGTTTCCGGGTTCGAGGCGTCGACCTTGATCGGCCCGACCGAGCCCATGTGCAGCCACATGGTCGAGGAGCCTGGGCCGCCGTTGAACAGGAAGGTGACCGGCCGCCGCTGCCCGCGCGCGGAGGGCATCGTATAGGCCGTGTAGAACATGCTGGCGGTTGGCTCGCCCTTGTCGTTACGGATCGTCAGGTGGCCGGGCGTGACGGTGTAGGAAAGCGAGCGGCCGTGGAACGGGATCGACCGGCGGACCGGCTGCGCGTCTTCCTCGACGCTGGCCTTGACCTGATCCGGGTTCGGCTTGGCGGAATCCTTCGCTTCCTTCGACGGAGCGTCTCCGGCAGGCGTGTCCTGCGCGATAACCGGGACGCTGCTTAGCGCCAAGGCGATGGCGAGTGCGGATGTGCGGATCATTGAGCGCCTTTCATCGGAATTTCCCGGCCCTGGGCCATGACATAATCGACGTGCTGGACCGCCGCCGGATCGACCAACGGGTCTCCCTCGACTGCAATCAGGTCGGCGGATTTTCCAGGCTCGATCGTGCCGGTCTCCGCGGACAGGCCCATCAACGCCGGGCCGCCCTTGGTCGCGGCGATCAAGGCGTCGCGCGGGGTCATCCCACCCTTGGTCACCATCAGCTCGAGCTCCTTGTTCGCATCCTTGTGCGGAGCGACCGCCGAATCCGTGCCGAGTGCGATCTTGACGCCATTGCGATAGGCGAGGTTCAGCCCCTTGCCCCAGACGGCGAAGGTCTGGGCGGCCTTGGCTTCGGAAGCGGGCGCGAGCTTGCCGGTGCCGAGCAGGCCTTTGACGCCGCTGAAAGCCATCAGAGTCGCAACATAATAAGTGCCGCGCGCCTTCATGTCCTTGACGCCCTGATCGTCGACGAACGTGCCGTGCTCGATCGAATCGACGCCGGCGCGGACCGCGGCGTCAATTCCGCCGGCGCCATGCGCATGGGCGGCGACCTTGAGGCCCAGGAAGTGGGCGGTGTCGCAGATCGCCTTCATCTCCTCGTCGGTGAAATGCTGCTCGAGCCCACGGCTGCCGGGGTCGAGCACCCCGCCGGTCGCCATGATCTTGATCACGTCGACTCCTGCGGCCGCCAGTTCGTGGACAACCTTGCGGCATTCGTCGGCGCCGGTGCAGACCGAGGAATTGAGATGCGCTTCGTTGACTGCGGCCGCGAGTTCGGGCGGGAGGCCCGTGGCAGCGTCGGCATGCCCGCCGATCATCGACAGCGGAGCACCTGAAACCTTGATCCGCGGCCCTGCGAAGCGCCCTTCGGAGACCGCGTCGCGGACCGCAATTACGGCGCTCGTCGGACCGCCGAGGTCGCGAACGGTGGTGAATCCGCCGCGCGCCATCTCCAGGGCATGGGTCAGGCCGAGAGTCGTAGCGTAAGGATCCGAATATTTCTCGGTGAAGCCCATGTACCAGGGCGTTCCGGCGGTCTGGGTCAGGTGGACGTGGACGTCGGTCATCCCGGGCATCACCGTCCGGTTGCGCTGGTCGACGACGGTCGCACCCTCGGGCGCGACGAAGCCGCTCTCGATCCGGGCGATTCGCCCGTTCTCGACGATGACGGTGGACGCCCCGCGCTCGGGCTGGGCGGCGTCGACGATCAGGCGGCCCGCCTGGATCGCATAGGTCTGTGCGGTGGCGGCGGCGCTCGCCAGCAGCGCCGCGACTGCAACGACTGTATTCAGCATGTTCGGAAAACTCCCCTTCCGGCGCGCGACCGTAGCGTCACCGAAACGGGTTTCAAGTCACCATGGACTTGAGAGTCGCCACCCGGTCGGCCTCCGCCGCCGGTTTGTCGATCCGTATCCGGCTGATCCGGGGGAAACGCATGGCGAGGCCCGACTTGTGGCGGGTGCTCGAGTGGATCGAGTCGAAGGCGACTTCGAGGACAAGCTTCTTTTCGACCTCGCGAACCGGCCTGAACCGCTCGACGGTGTGGTTGCGGACCCAGCGATCGAGCCATTTGAGCTCTTCGTCGGTGAAGCCGAAATAGGCTTTCCCGACGGGAAGCAATTGGCCGTCCTCCGCCCAGCAGCCGAACGTGTAGTCGGAATAATAGCTCGACCGCTTTCCAGACCCGCGCTGCGCGTACATGAGCACGCAGTCTGCGATCAGCGGATCGCGCTTCCATTTGTACCAGAGGCCGGCTCGGCGGCCCGGGACGTAGGCGCTGTCGCGGCGCTTGAGCATCACGCCCTCGATGGCAGCATCACGGGCGCCGGCGCGGATATCCGAAAGCTCGGCGAAATCGCTCGCATCGATCAGCTGCGACAGGTCGAACCGGTCCGGATGGAGCTTCGGGACGAAAACTTCGAGGCGCTTCCGCCGAGCCGTCCACGGCAGGCCGCGGACGTCCTCGGGACCATCGAACAATATGTCGTAGAGCCGGACGAAGGCGGGATATTGCGATTGCATCTTGGCGCTGACGACCTTGCGCCCGAGCCTTTGCTGCAGTGCGTTGAAGCTGGCCGCAGCCCCGCCGTGAAGGTCGGCGCTCCCCTGGTCGGAGCCGCGGACCAGAAGCTCGCCGTCCAACACGCCTTCGGCTTCGAAGGCAACGGCGATTTCGGGGAAGCTTCCCGACACATCGTCGCCGGTCCGGCTGTAGAGGCGCGTCTGGCCAGCGGTCCGGACAAGCTGGACGCGGATCCCGTCCCATTTCCACTCGGCCGCATAATCGTCGAGCGAGACCTCGGTCTCCTCGAGCGGGTGGGCGAGCATGAACGGCCGGAACACCGGCACGTCGCGAGCGGTCGGCTGCGGGCCGCGCCCCTCCGCCCAGGCGAACAATTCCTCGTAGGGCGGGGAGAGGCCGTGCCACACCTCCTCGACCGCATCGACGTCGATCTGGAAGGCGTCCGCCAGCGCCTGTTTCGCAAGCCGAGCCGAGATCCCGATTCTCAGATTGCCCGTGGCGAGCTTCAGAAGCGCGAACCGGCCGGATGCGTCGAGATGGTCGAGCATCTCCGCCAGCACCCTCGGCCCGTTCAGCCGCCCGGCATCGACCAGCCGCTGTACCGCCTCGGTGATGGAAAGGGTGCCGTCGTCGAGTTCCGGCTCGCCGCCGGGAGTCGGCCAGAGAAGCGACACCGTCTCGGCCATGTCGCCCACATAATCACGGCTCATGTAGAGGAGCACGGGGTCGAGGCGTTCCTCCGCGATCGCCCGGATCGCGGCACCCTTCACCGCGGGGATGCTCAGCGACCCGGTCAGAGCGGCGAGCGCGATTCCCCGGTCGGGGTCCGGCGTCGTCTTGAGATAGTCTCCGATCAGCCGAAGCTTGGTGTTGCGGGAGCGCGTGTACACCAGGTCATCAAGCAGTTGGGAAAAAGCGCGCATCGCCCGTGACAATGCACAACGAGCACCGCCGTGCCGAATCAGGCGGGTGGGCTAGGCGCTAGTGAAGGGGTAAGCAGTGCCCGTGGGGCTAGCGGGGAGTGGCCGAATTGGTGATCCGTCGCATTCGGCATCATGTCGAAACCCACAATTGGTTCGCCGTCTTCATCGACCTCCTCATCGTCGGCGTCGGCGTCTTTCTCGGGACGCAGGCCAACAACTGGAACGAAGAGCGGATCAGGCGCTCCGAAGCTGCCGATTACCGGCAAGAGATCGTTTCAGATCTGAAGGCGAACGAGATCGACCTCGTATGGCGGAAAGCCTATTACGAGGCCGTAAGAAAACATGCGATCGCGGCCTTGGCGGTCGTCGAATTGCCCAGCCGCGGGGAGGGGGAAGCCTTCCTTATTGATGCCTACCAGGCGAGCCAGGTGTGGGCGCGCCCCCTCACTCGGACGGCCTATGACGAAATGATCGGCGCAGGGCTGAGCCGCAACATGGGCGATCAGGCAACGCGGTCGCGGCTCACCGCCTATTATACGCAAATCAAACAGTTCGACATCACGGCGATTGGAGTGACGTCCTATCGCGATCGCTTGCGGCGAGCCTTGCCCTACGCAATCCAGGCCGACATCATGAAGCGGTGCGGCGATCGGGTGACGACCCTAAGCAACGGTGTCCAGATTTCCGCATTGCCCGAACGGTGTGCGTTAGGGTTGAACGCGGCCCAGATCAGTTCTGCCGTCGCGCGGCTCAAGGCCGCGGACCTCCACGAAGACCTGACCCGCCAGATTGCTGACCTCGACCAGAAGGTGGCCGGATATGAACGCTTCCTGGGACTGGCGACGAACCTGAGGCTGCGCCTGCAATCCGCCGCCGCCTGATTGCCGCGCTTTTTCGTCTCAGTGCAGGCGAAGAGCGAGCGCCGCCATGATCGACGTGCGATCGGCGCTTGAATGGCTCTCCAGCGCTTCGTCGAGATGCTCGAGGCAGCTGCGCGTTGCGACCCGGTGACCCGGAAGAAGCGCAAGCTGAGCCGAACGATGCATCAGAGCTTCCAGCGCGTCGAGGCCGTTGGCTGCGGCGATCTGGCGGATCGCGTCCATTCGTGCGTGGATATCGAGAGGCGAGAGGCGCGCCGCGCGGCTGCTGAACTCGGCGAGGCGTTCGCCGATCTGGTCCCGAACTGGCCCGAGCTTGTCCCCAGCCATTGTCCTGTCTCCCGTTGAAGCAATAGTCGCTCCAAAGGGTTAACCGCCCGTCAACAGGGCCGCTCGGCTTGACAAAATTGGCCTCCCCAGCCATGTGCCGCCCGCGTGAAGCGACACCTTGAGCGTGTCGCTTTTATCTTTTGCAAAATTGGGACCTGTCCGATGGCCAAGCCGGCAACCGTCAAGATCAAGCTCGTCAGCAGCGCCGATACCGGCTTCTTCTACGTGACGAAGAAGAATCCGCGGACGAAGACGGAGAAGCTGAGCTTCCGCAAGTACGATCCGGTCGCTCGCAAGCACGTCGAGTTCAAGGAAGCCAAGATCAAGTAGCTTCCGGAGCCGCGGCCCTCGCGTCGTGGTCCTGAGTGCCCAGAAGCTCGTTCACCTGGGCAACGAACTTCGCCACCGAAATCGGCTTCGATACATAAGCCTGCGCGCCCGCTGCGCGGATCTGGTCCTCGTCCGCTGCGGCCGCATAAGCGGTCACCGCCATGATCGGCACGTCCTTCAGCCCCTTGTCGTCCCGAATCAGCCGGATGAGGTCGAGTCCCGTCACGTGCGGAAGCTGGATATCCGTGATCACCAGGTCTGGCCCGAACTCCTTCGCCTGGTCGAGAGCGAAGCGGCCGTCGGTCACCGCCCGCGGCTCGTGGCCGTGCGCCGCGAGGAGATCGCAGAACAGTTTGACGTTCAGCGCATTGTCCTCAACGATCAGGATCTTGGCCAATCGACTTCCTCACCTTCCGGTGCGCCGAGTCTAGGCGATGGTTAAGGCCACGCCAATGGACGCCCAAGCGCTCGGGCTGTTCGCCCTCGCCACTGCTGTTTCCGACGAACGGCGGGCGATGCGGTTCCTTGACCTGACCGGAATCGGGACGGATGAGCTTCGCGCACGAGCCGCAGAGCCGGCGCTTCTCGCGGCGCTGATCCGCTTCCTGGAAGCCCACGAGCCGGACCTGGTCGCGGTGTCGGAAGCGATGAACGTGAAGCCGGAGGCATTAGTCGCGGCGAGGCGCGAGCTGGAGGAAGAGGAATGACGAAGACGATCCTGATCACTGGGGCGACCGCGGGAATCGGCGAGGCGACCGCTCGCCGGTTCGCCGCTGCGGGCTGGAAGGTGATCGGAACCGGGCGAAGGGCCGAGCGGCTGAAGGCGATCGCGGATGAGCTTGGCGATGCCTTCCTTCCGCTGGAGATCGACATGCTCGACCTGGAGGCGGTGCAGAGCCTCGCGAGCCTCTCCGGCGAGTGGGGCGATATCGACCTGCTTTTGAACAATGCCGGCTTCGCTCCGCCCACCGATCCGCTCCCGGACACGGACATGGGGCTGCTGGAGAGCGTGATCGCGACCAACGTGACCGGCGTTGTCGCACTGACTCGGGCGGTCCTTCCCAAGCTGGTCGAGCGCAAGGGCGCGATCATCAACCTGTCGTCGGTTGCCGCAACCTACCCCTACAAGGGCGGAGCGGTGTACGGCGGCACCAAGGCGTTCGTCAGCCAGTTCTCGCTCGACCTCCGCTCCGACCTGGCTGGGACCGGCGTGCGGGTTACATCGATCGAGCCCGGGATGGTGGAGACGGAGTTCACGATCGTGCGCACCGGCGGCGACAAGGCGGCTTCGGATGCGCTCTACGCGAACATGGACCCGATGACCGCGGGAGACATCGCCGAGACCATATGGTGGGTCGCCAACCTGCCGCCGCACGTGAACATCAATGTGGTCGAGCTGATGCCGACCAGCCAGAGCTTCGCCGGCTTCGCAGTCAGCCGCAAAGCTTGATTCGCAAGGCGCAAGCTAGCAGGAGCGCGCAATGAGCATCGAAGAACGTCTCGCCGAACTCGGCATCACCCTTCCCGAACCCGCTTCCCCTGTGGCTGCCTATGTCCCGACCGTGGAAGCCGGCGGGCTTCTTCACATTTCCGGCCAGATCAGCTTCGCCGAGGACGGCAATTTGATCACAGGCCGGCTCGGCGAAAACATGAACCTTGAGCGGGGAACGGCTGCGGCCAGGCGCTGCGGGATCATGCTCCTGGCGCAGATGCAGGCGGCGCTGGGCTCGCTCGATCGGGTCGAGCGGGTCGTGAAGCTCGGCGTCTTCGTCAACAGCGACCCTTCGTTCACCGACCAGCCCAAGGTGGCCAACGGCGCCTCCGAGCTGATGCAGGAAGTGTTCGGCGAGGCCGGGCGGCACGCGCGAAGCGCAGTCGGAGTCGCCGCTCTTCCGCTCGGGGTGGCGGTTGAAGTCGACGCCATCGTGGCGGTGAAGCCCTAGTTCATCGAGCTCGGCCTACCCATAAGGGGGCATGGCCGACCGCGAATCGGAAGTCCTGGCCCGGATTGCTCCAGGCGTAAGCGCAATTGGCGCGGCTGAGTGGGATTCGCTCGCCAGCGACCATCCCTTCGTCAGCCATGCTTTCCTGTCGGCGCTGGAGGATTCCGGCAGCGTCGGCCCCGGCACCGGCTGGACGCCTGTTCCGATCCTGGTCGAGGAGGAAGGACGGCTCGCCGCCGCCGCACCAGCCTATCTGAAGAGCCACAGCCAGGGCGAATATGTGTTCGACCATGGATGGGCTGACGCCTGGGAGCGGGCCGGCGGGGCTTATTATCCCAAGCTCCAGGTGGCGGTGCCCTTCACGCCGGTGCCGGGCCCGCGGCTGCTCGGCTCGCGGCCCCAGCAGCTCCTCGCCGCGCTGGAAGCTGTCGCAGTCCAGAACGACCTGTCCTCGGCGCACGTCACTTTTGCCAATGCAGCAGACTCAGCGGAAGCCGAGCGGCGCGGCTGGCTGATCCGCCATGGGATCCAATATCATTGGTTCAACCGCGGCTATCGCGACTTCGACGATTTCCTCGACACGCTCACCAGCCGAAAGCGCAAGGCGATCCGCAAGGAAAGGGCGGCCGCTCGCGAGGGGCTGGAATTCCGGGCCTTGACCGGTGCCGAGATCGGCACGCCGCAGTGGGACGCGTTCTGGCGATTCTACCAGGACACGGGGTCACGCAAATGGGGCAGGCCTTACCTGACGCGCGAGTTCTTCGATCGGCTAGGCCAGACGATGGGCGACAGGCTGCTGCTGTTCCTCGCCTATCGCGGAGGACTTCCGATCGCGGGCGCGCTCAACGTGATCGGCCCGAGCGCCCTTTACGGCCGCTATTGGGGCGCGATCGAAGAAGTTCGCTTCCTCCACTTCGAGCTGAGCTATTACCAGGCGATCGAATGGGCGATCGCTCATGGTCTTTCGACGGTCGAGGCGGGCGCGCAGGGCGAGCACAAGATCGCCCGCGGCTATGAGCCGGTGATCACCAGATCCGCCCATTTCATCGTCAATCCAGGATTCCGGCGGGCTGTGGGCGATTTCGTGCGGCAGGAAAGCGAAGCCGTCGTCGCCGAAGCGCAATGGCTGGCGCGCGACTTGCCCTACCGCTCCTCGTCTTCCGAATAGAGCGCGACCCTGCGGCCCGTGGAATCGGCCTTCGCCCGGTACATTCCCGGCGTGGTGAAGCCCCATTCCGCTTCGCCGGTGGGAGCGACGGCAATCAACCCGCCGCTCCCGCCCAGTGAACGGACGTCCGCGAGGGTGTCGTCGACAGCTCGCTTCAACGATTGTCCCGTCTTCATGCGCTCCGCCACCTGGTAAGCGGCGAGCGCGCGCATGAAATATTCTCCCGCACCGGTGGCGGAAACGGCTGCGGACCGATCGTCGGCATAGGTGCCGGCTCCGATGATCGGCGAGTCGCCGATGCGTCCCCAGCGCTTGCCGGTCAGCCCGCCCGTCGAGGTGGCGGCGGCGACATGGCCGTGAATGTCGAGAGCGACCGCTCCGACCGTGCCGTATTTGAGGTCGGCGTCGAAATGATCGCCCTCGGCGGCCATCATCTCGTCCAGCTGGCGGCGCCGCTCGGGGATTGCGAACCAGCTGTTGTCGACCTGCTCCAGCCCCTGCTCGCGCGAGAATTGGTCGGCGCCGAGGCCGCGGAGGAGGACGTGCGGGGAGTGCTCCTTCACCGCCCGCGCCAGGCTGACCGGGTGGCGAGTCTCGGTAGCGCCGGTCACTGCGCCCGCCGACCGGTCGCGGCCGTCCATGATGGCGGCGTCGAGCTCGTTGCGGCCCTCGAAGGTGAAGACCGCGCCCCGGCCGGCATTGAAATGGGGGTCATCCTCAAGCTCGCTGACCGCTGCTTCGACTGCGTCGATCGCGCTTCCGCCGGTCGAAAGGATCGCCTCTGCGGTCGCGAGCGAATGGTCGAGCGCGGCGCGAATCGCGGAGTCCTGCTCGGGGGTCATCCGGGACTTTTCGATGATCCCCGCGCCGCCATGGATAACGATTGTCCAGCCGTCCTTCATTGCGCCCCTTTGGACAGGCGAAAGCCCGAATGGAAGGGCGCGCTTGCGATTCCGATTGACTCCGCCGCCGCCATAACGATATTAAAGTGATATCAAATAAAGGGAGGCATTCGTGGCCAAAGACAAAGTGATCGCATTGACTGCGACCGGGGAGCGAGCGGCATCGACGTTGAGCGGTTACCCGATGCTCTTCGTCGCACTACTTGGCGTGCTGATGGACGGATATGGCGTGGCTCGGCTGCCGGCTGGCGACTCGGTCATTGAGAGCGTCGCCCTGATCATCGTCGGCACCATCCTCTTCGTCCTGGTGATCCCCGGCTTTTACATGCTCCAGCCGAACCAGGCCGTGGCCATAACCCTGTTCGGCGATTATCGCGGGACGGACCGCGTTACCGGGCTTCGGTGGACGTGGCCGTGGATGGGCAAGAAGAAGGTGTCCGTCCGCGCGAACAACTTCATCTCGGACCGGATCAAGGTCAACGACCTTCGCGGCAATCCGATCGAGATGGCTGCACAGATCATGTGGCGGGTGGTGGACAGTGCCCAGGCCCTGTTCGACGTCGACGACTACAAGCAGTTCGTCCGGGTTCAGGTCGAAGCGGCCATCCGCACCATCGGTTCGCGCTACCCCTATGACGATTTCGAGCATCTCGAAATCACCTTGCGGGGGAACCATGACGAGGTCGGGGCGGAACTCCGCACAGAGCTCCAGGCGCGGCTCGCGGTCGCCGGAATCACGATCGACGAATGCGGGTTCACCCATCTCGCCTATGCAACCGAAATCGCCGGCGCCATGCTTCGCCGGCAGCAGGCGCAGGCGGTCGTTGCCGCCCGGAAGACTCTTGTCGAGGGCGCGGTAGGAATGGTTGAAATGGCGCTGGAGCAACTATCGGCGAAGAATGTCGTCGAGCTCGACGACGAACGCCGAGCGGCCATGGTGTCCAACCTGATGGTTGTGCTCTGCGGCGAACGCGACACGCAGCCCGTCGTCAACACCGGCACGCTGTACCAGTAGCAAGAGCGTGACGGGTGAGCGCAAAGCCTACCCCTTGCGGGTCGATCCGGCGCTGTGGGCGACCGTCGAGCGCTGCGCCGCGGCCGACCTCAGGAGCGTCAATGCGCAGGTCGAGGTACTTCTGCGCGAGGCGCTCGCAGCGCGCGGCGTCAGGCTGAAGGCGCCGGAACCCCGCAAGCGCGGGCGGCCTGCGAAGAAGGAGGGTTGAGGTGGACGACGGCCCCGAATGGTTCGCCCCCAAGCGCTTCGGCTACGGAACCGGCTTGCCCATCGCGTGGCAGGGATGGGCGGTGCTCGCTGCTTACCTCGCGCTTGTTATCGGCTCCGGAGCCCTGCTGTCCAAATGGCCGCTGGCGGTGTTCGGCGTCGCGGTGCCGGCGACCGTAGCGTTCCTCGTCGTCGCCATGAAGACGACCCGCGGCGGCTGGCGCTGGCGCTGGGACAAGACTCCGCGCGACTAGCCGACCGACAGGTCGCGCTGCTGGTTGATCAGCCGCCACTCGTCGAGATGCTCGAGCATCACTCTCGCTGCCTGCTCGACCAGGTCCGCCGCCCTCGTCAACGGCACGCCGCGCTGCAGCTGCGCGTCGATCACTCGGAGCGCGTTCGCGGCTGACTGGGAGCGGACTGCATCGCCACCGAAATCGCCCTGGAAGCGTATTCCGAAAATCGCGGTTCCGAGGGCGGGGAAGCCGGCCGACACCAGCGTGAACCAGTTGCCGTAGTTGGTCACCCAGGAGGCGTTCAGCGTCATCCCGACCAGCGTCGCCACCGAGACGACAAGGGTCGCAATGAACAGCATGAACCCGATCACTCCCAAGCGGTGGTCGAGCTCGTTGATCTGCACCGAGCTTCGATGGTGATAGGCGACCTGCGGCGCGATCTCGTACTCGCCGATGACCCGCGCAAGCCGCTCGGCACGCTGCCCGTCGAGCGATCCGGCGACGCATCCCATCGCCCTCCATATCCCGCTCGCGTACCAGTCGAGCCAGCGGCGAGGAACGGGATTGGTCGGAGTTCCTGGGGCATCGGGAGCGGCGATCCCGAGCAGCTTCAGGCTGCGCATCGGCCGGAGGCGCTCGGCAAGCTGGCGGTAATCGAGCCAGCGGCGGTGCCATTCGTTGCGCGTGCCGATGTGGGCGTTGAGAATGATGCCGATGGTTATGAACAGCTCGGCGGCCGCGAACTCGAACTTCAAATGCGGCGCCATGAATGCGCTCAGTCCGAGGCAAACCGCAACGCCGCCAAGCACGAAGTTGAAGATGTGCCCGCTCCGGTAGGTCTGGGCGAAGTGGGTCGCCAGCCCGTCGGCCCAGCTGTACGATTCTTCAAGGACGTCAATCGGCGCCGCGATCTGGTTGGCGTCCGCGCAAAGCTCGCGATAGCGCCGCCATTCGTCGCGGGTCTGGTTGACGCAATGCGTGTTGGTGAAGTCCTTGCGGCCGAAACGCCCGACGCCCGCGGCCGCGAGCAGAAGCGGATATTCGATGCGCGCCCTGATGCGCGAAAGGCGCTCCGTCTTGAACCGCTGTGCGAACCTTCGGTCCTCGGCATCCGGTGGCGGCAGCAGCAGCGCGCTCATCAAAGAATCAATATGGGACCGCTCGAGCGGGCGCTCGGCGGTCGAGTCATCGGCGAGCGTCAGGACGGTCGGGTCGAAAGCCGCCCACACAAGGCGCGGCGGCACGGCGGGATCGACTGGAATGTGGGCGATCGCCGTGCCTCGAGTGATCGCGATCTGGACAACCTCGCCCGTACCTCCACGCCCGCGGGGCGGGAGCCCGTCCCAAACCGCAACGATGATGTCGCAATGGGCGACGGTTCCGCGGCCCGCCATCACGAAGGCCTTCAACTCGTCGTCCGGCTCGCCGGGCAATTCGAGCACGCAGGTCGCTCGGCACATCAACTCGTCGAACCGTTTCAGGCCGGAATTGTGGAGAGTCGTCCGATAGGTCTCGCGGTCGAACGGAAGGATCGCCTGCAGCTCGTAGCCGAGCTCGAGTGCGATCTCGGCGGCGATCTGGTCGGCTCCGTCGGCGAGCGGCGAGACGAACAGCAGGCGGGGCGGCACATCCGAGAAGAAGGCTCGCTCCGCCTCGTAGAGGGCGAGCGCAGCAGCCTTCAGCTCGACGAGGGCCGCGCCGATCCGATCGACGATGGTCTGCACCGCGCTTTCCGGAAGCGCCTCGATCCGGTGACCGGTGATCCCGACGCTGAGCACGAACGGGAGCAGCGGCGGGTGGACAGCCAGCACATTCGCTTGCTCGCATTCGAGAGTGGGTACCGCGACGTTCACCTGAATGGGCTTAGCGCAAACGTGAACGTCGCGGCTGCCGATAACATGCGTGCGTGACACTCATCGCGTGAGGGTGAAACTGCGCATGCCGTTCTGATCGTCGCCGCCGGGATCGAGCTGCAGGTACGGCTTTTCGCCGTTCAGTCCGACATTCAGCGTGTAGCGGAACAGGCCTATTGGGTTGCCGTCTTCCTTCTTGTCGTTGTTGTTGTTGACGACCAAAGTCAGTCCGTCCGGCAACACTCGCTTCGGCGAGAGAACCTCGTTTTTCCCCCATCTCTCGTCAGGGCAGGTCGTGCCGATCTTCGACCATACCGCTTCATCTGCGTGTTTCGGAAAAGTGTACCCTTTATGGGTCTCGTCGTGGAGGTGGAAAAGAATATCGAACCCGGGCCGGCACTTGTTTTGAAAAACCACGTATGTCTCGCCCGGCTTGACCTCTTTGATCGGCAAGGGGCATTCGATGCGGAACTTGGGCGGGTTGGATTGATCATCTTCCAGGTAGACGTCCATCTGGATCTGCCAGGGCTTGTCCTGAACGCCCAAGTTCGCGAAGCATGCGTCGAATTCTGCCTCTTCGGTATATCCGTTTTTCATGCAGCCCTCCTCCTAACTAGTGCTTCTATAGCCCATTGCGCGCAGCTTCTCCGAAAGCGGACGCGCTTCATCGTTGCGATTCAGCCGACGGAGCAGCTGCTCGCGTTCGTAGGTTTCCCACGGTTGTTCGGTCACGCCGGCAGGCAGAAGACCAAGCCCCGCGCTCCAAGCCCCCGCTGCTCGTGCCGAATCGCCACCGCGGTGGAAAACATCGCCGAGTAACCGGTAGGCTGATGCGGCAACGTAGGGGTCGCTCGGCGGCTCGCCCGTGCCCAGCCGCGCAACCTCCACGGCTGTGCCAGCCAACTGCCTCGCTTCGGCCGGCGAACCGGACGACATCGCAATTCGCGCGCGGGCCGCAAGGCACGTCGTCTGCAGCTTGCGCCACTTGTCCTCATTGGGATCGCGCCCGCGTAGTGCTGCCGTCGCGGCGCATCCCGCATTCAATGCTCCAGCCGCATCGCCCGCACGACCCGCGGCCAGCAGCGTCTTTGCGAGTTCAAGCCTGGCTGCGGCCGCGTAGCGTTTCCAAAGCCTGTTCTGGGGCTCAACTGCGACCAGCCGGTCGGCAGTAGCAATGCCGAGCTGGAACTGCTGGACCGCCTCATCGCTTTCGCCGCGCGACGCCAGCAATATTCCAAGGCCGACATGAGCCGGGATGAGCTTTTCGCGCAATCGCACGTCGCCCGAGCCGTCGGCGATGAATTGGTTTAGCAACGCAATCTGCTGCCGGCGGGCCGCGATCCCTCCTTGCAAGTCGCCCGCGGCGCCCTTCGACTGGCCGACCCAGCCGATCAGGTTGGCCAGCTCGCGCTGGTACGTCGAATTGTTCGAATCGATCGTCACGGCACTTTGGACGGGACGGATGCCCGCGTCGAACTGCCGGGCGGCCTCCTGGTATCGGCGTTCGTCGTAAAGCGCGATCCCGAGGTCTTCGTTGGCGTAAGCTACCTCCATGCGCCACTTCAGGTTGTCCGGTTCGATCGCGACCATCCTGTCGGCAAGCTGCTTGTATTCGCGATATGCGAGCTCCGCTGGTCGATAGTGACCGCGCAGGCGCTCGATGTCGCCGAGATAGAAGACGTTCTGTGCATGCTCGTACAGGCGATTCGGATCGTCTGGCGAGCGACGAAGCGCTTCGGCGGTCCCAGCCAGCGCCTGCCGATAGAAGGCGCTCGCCTCGTTCGTGTGTCCCCGGGCGTAAGCGACCTGGGCCATTAGCCCGAGAGCGCGCGAGCGCTGCATGAGGCCCGAATCCGACAGTTCGGAGGTATCCTGCTGTCTATAGTAGGCCAGCACCCTTGAGCCGACACCGTCGAGCGCATCGAGTTTTCCGATCGGCTCGAGCTTGTCCTTGAGGTCGCCGAGCATGAAGCTGACCAGGCCCTCGGCCTCGCGGCGCTGGTCGCGGGCGGCGTCGCGCGCCTGGACGGCGACGACCGCCAGAGCGATCGCGACGAGCATTCCGATCAGCGCTCCGGCCGCGATGGTCGCCAGGCGCCGCTGCCTTCGCAGGTTCTCGCGCTGAACGAGATCGTCCAGCCCGATGCCAAGCACTCCCGCGACGACTCTGAGCACTCCAACGCGCCGCCCGCCCTTGCCCTCGCGAAGGTCGGCGGCGAGCGGTTCGGTCTTCTGCCCGGTCGGCTTTCCGCGGCGGTTGTACTTGGCGACCAGCGCCGGCGGGAAGCATTCCTCCTCCTCGCGTCCCGGAATGTCGCTGGCCAGCGGCTCGCCGGCGATGACGGCGGCGATGATGCAACCGTCGGGGTGAAGCCGCTTGAAGGTGTCGATCTCCGCGTTCGTCCATTTCGACTTGGCTGCCGCAGGGGAGCACAGGACGATCAGACAGCGCGACGCTGAAAGCGCGGCCCGTATCTCCTCGGAAAGGTCGCGACTTGCGCCGAGCTCGTGCTGGTCGCGGAAGATCGGGGTCAGCCGCTTCGGGATCACTCCGTTCGCGGTCAGCTTGCCGGTGAGGCTGGAGGGCACCCGGAAGCTTTCAAGCTCGTCGTGGAGCCAGTCTGCTTCGGCCGAATCCTGATGGCTGTAGCTGAGGAACGCGAAATAATGGTGGGTGAGGGGCGAGGGTCCGCCTGCGGCGGTTCCGGCCGCTGTACCATTCCACTCGAAACGCCGCGTCCACTTGTTCATGGCCGCCCCCGCGGATGCTGTTCATTCCTTTAGCATCTTTGATTTATCGCGGCGAATCCGACGCTTCGGCTTTGCGGGGGGCGTTCACGGCGCCTATATGGCGGGCATGTCCATTCGCCCGTGGCGCGATATCGAGCGGCGAAAGTCGCGTCAGATCATGGTCGGATCCGTCCCTGTTGGCGGAGACGCGCCGATCAGCGTCCAGACGATGACCAATACACCGACCGAGGACGCGAAGGCGACGATCGACCAGATCCGGCGCTGCGAAGAGGCCGGTGCCGACATAGTCCGGGTTTCTTGCCCGACCGCCGACGCGACCGCGGCATTGAGGCAGATCGTCCGCGAGGCCCGGGTACCCATCGTCGCCGACATCCACTTCCACTACAAGCGCGCGCTCGAGGCTGCCGATGCCGGCGCGGCGTGCCTTCGAATCAATCCGGGCAACATCGGGTCCGAGGAGCGGGTGAAGGAAGTGATCGCGGCTGCCCGAGCCAACGGCTGCGCGATCCGAATTGGCGTGAATGCCGGAAGCCTCGAAAAGGACCTGCTCGAAAAATATGGCGAGCCCTGTCCCGAGGCTCTGGTCGAAAGCGCGCTCGACCATATCCGAATCCTCGAAGACCACGGCTTCCGCGAGTACAAGGTCGCGGTCAAAGCGAGCGACGTGTTCCTCGCGGTCGCCGCCTACCAGCAGCTTGCCGACCAGGTCGACTGCCCCTTGCACCTCGGGATCACGGAGGCTGGCGGCCTGATCGGCGGCACCGTTAAATCCGCGATCGGGATGGGCAACCTGCTCTGGGCCGGCATAGGCGACACGATCCGGGTCTCTCTGTCGGCGGAGCCGGAGGAAGAAGTCCGGGTCGGCTACGAAATCCTCAAGGCGCTGGGCATTCGAAGCCGAGGAGTGCGCGTCGTTTCCTGCCCGAGCTGCGCTCGCCAGGGCTTCGATGTGATCCGCACCGTCGAAGCGCTCGAGGCACGGCTACAGCATATCAAGACTCCCATGTCGCTGTCAGTGCTCGGCTGCGTGGTCAACGGGCCGGGGGAGGCGCGCGAGACGGACATCGGCATCACCGGCGGCGGCAACGGCACCCACATGGTTTATCTCTCCGGCGTTACCGACCACCATGTGAAGGACGGTGACATGGTCGATCACATCGTCCGGCTGGTCGAGCAGAAGGCCGCCGAGATCGAGGCCGAGGCGGCGGCCGAGCAAACTCTCGACGCGGCCGAATAATCGTATAGGCGCCGGCGGCGTGAACCGCGTCGCCCAACATCCCGTCAAAGCTTTCGCGGTCGCGCTTGCGGCGGTCGGCATCTTGTCGGTCATGGACGCGCTGATGAAGGCTCTGGTCATCGCGCTCGGCATATATGCGATCAGCCTGTGGCGATCGGTCGTGTCGCTGGCGATGGCGAGCGCGCTCTATCTTCCGCGGCGGCTTCCCTGGCCGAGCCGCTCGACGCTGAAGATCCACGTCGCGAGGGCAGCAGTCGTGATGATCATGGCCTTCCTGTTCTTCTGGGGGATCGGCCGGGTGCCGCTTGCCCAGGCCATCGCCCTGACCTTCATCGCGCCGCTCATCGCCTTGGTCCTCGCGGCACTGGTGCTCGGAGAGACGATCGGGCCCAGGTCCATCGCCGGCTCGATCGCCGCTTTCGCCGGGGTGGTTGTCATCGTCCTCGGCCAGGCAAGGCCGGAACTCGGGCCCGGCGTCCTGCTCGGCACCGTCGCGATCATCGCCTCGGCGCTCTGCTATGCCGTCAACATCGTCCTGATGCGCCACCAGGCGCTCGCCGCGAAACCGCTCGAGATCACCTTCTTCCAGTCGTTGGTCGTCACCCTATTGTGGTTTGCGGTGATCCCCTTCGCGGGGCTGCCGGTCTGGCCGGCGACGGTCTGGTGGGGGTGGATCGCACTCGCTTCGGCCATGTCGATCGCCGGCGGATTGCTGTTTGCCTATGCTTATGCGCGCGCGGAGGCGAGCTACCTGGCAGTCACCGAATACAGCGCCTTCCTGTGGGCATCGGTGCTCGGCTGGACCGTCTTCCAGGAGCGGCTCGGGCCATACACCGTCGCCGGCGCGGTACTGATCGTCGGCGGCTGCATCGTCGCGTCGAGGGGCAAGCGCGCGGTGCCCCCGGAAATCGAAGTCGCGGCCTAGGATCCGAGCGCGTTGATGGTGAATGCCAGCACGCCGAGGTTGAAGATGAAGGCTGCGAAGCAGTGGCCGACAACTACCCGCCTGATGGCCGGGGCTGTAATGTCGCAATCCGAGGTCTGGAACGTCATTCCCAGGGTGGCGGCGAAATAGAGGAAATCCCAGTAATCGGGCTCCTTCGTTGCAGGAAACTCGATTCCCGCAGCGTCTCCCCCCTTTCCCGGCCCTGCCTGATAATAGAGATGCGCATAGTGCAGCGCGTAGACGGTGTTCCCGAAGAGCCACGCCAGGGCCAGCGTGACAATGACCATCACCACGTCCGCGACCTCATGTGATTGGCCCCGGCCGATTACGGCACCGACCGTGACGAGGATGACCGTGGTCACCGCGACAGTGATGGAGAGCAGCATCGCCCGGTTGGCGTCATTTTCCTTCGAATGCCGGCGCATCTGGTCGGCGGTGTCGTTGAGGAACGGAAGATGCGACGCGAGGAAAATGAAGGCGGCCAGGTCGAACCCGGCCATGATGCCCTTGAGCGGCTGCCATATCCATACGAAGCCGCCGATGCCGGCGATCAGCAGCACCAGGAAAATGATGAACCGGCTTGGCGCGAACTTGCGCATTCGGATGCCCTCCCGTTCGCTACCCTAGCGCCGCATGGCCCGCGCGGCTAACGCCTTCGAAATGCCATGGCTGTATCTGATCGTCGGAGGCTTGTTCGAAGTCGGTTTCACCACGTCGCTCCGCTTCGTGGACGGCTTCCGGAACGTGCCATGGACGATCGCCTTTCTGGTGTCGGTGGCGATCAGCATGGCATTGCTCGAGCTCGCGTCGCGGTCGATCGCGATGGGGACCGCTTATGCCGTCTGGGGCGGGATCGGTGCGGTCGGCACGGTGCTGGTCGGCCTCGCCTGGTTCGGCGAGCCGTCGTCCCTGATCCGGATCCTGCTGATCCTGGTGATCGTGGCTGCGATCGCGGGATTACGGCTGGCCGGGTAGTGGAAGCTGCTGCGGCTCGAGTGCTGGAGCGATCGCCGGGCTGATCTCGATCGATGGGAAGAATTGCGGCGCCGGGAAAGGCCCGCGCGCCTGCTCGTAAGCGTAGCCCAGCGACAATAACAGCGCCTCGCTCCACTTGGGCCCCATGAAACTGAGCCCGATGGGGAGACCCTTGACCAGTCCCATCGGAACGGTGAGGTGCGGATACCCCGCGACCGCCGCCAGGCTTCCGGCGCCGCCGCCGGTAAACTGGTCTCCGTTCACAGCGTCGATCTTCCACGCCGGGCCGACAGTCGGGCCGACCAGCGCGACGACATTGTTGTCCTTCAGGAGCTTGTCGATTCCCTTGGGCCCCGCCGCTTCGAAGCTGGTCTTGCGCGCCTTCTTGTAGGTAGGATCGTCGAGGCCCTTGGTCTTTTCCGCCTGCTCGAAGATGTCCTGTCCGAACAGCGGCATCTCCTGTTGCGCGTGCGCCTTGTCGAAGGCGATCACGTCGGCAAGAGTTCGCACCGGGATCGGCGCCGGGCTGCTCGCAAGATATTTGGCCAGGTCGGCCTTTAGCTCCGACAGAAGCACGGGAAACTCGTTCTTGCCGATGGCGCTGTCGTCGAACTTCTTGATGTCGACGAGGACCGCGCCCTGCTTGCGGAGGACGGCAAGCGCCGTCTCGAAGGCCGGGTCGAGCTGCTCGGTCGAAGCGAAGCGCATCACCCCGATCCGCTTGCCCGCGAGCGAATTGGCGTCGAGCTGGGCCGCATAGTCCGTCCGGTGCCTGTCGGCGTCGGCGGTCGCCGGGTCCGCGGGGTCGCTGCCCGCGATGACGCTGAGGAGCTCGGCCGCGTGGCGGACGCTATCGGTCATCGGACCAGCCGTGTCCTGGCTGTGGCTGATCGGGACGATGTGGGTTCGGCTGACGAGCCCGACTGTGGGCTTGAGGCCGACGATTCCGTTGATGGAAGCCGGGCAGGTGACCGAACCGTCGGTCTCGGTGCCGATGGCGAAGGCGACGATCCCGGCCGCGACCACTGATCCGCTTCCGCTGGAGCTTCCGCACGGGTTGCGGTCGAGCGCCCACGGGTTGCGCGTCTGCCCGCCGACCGCGCTCCAGCCGGAAATGGAGTGTGACGAGCGGATATTCGCCCATTCGGACAGGTTGGTCTTGCCGACGATGATCGCGCCCGCCGCCTTAAGTCGCGCCACTAGTGGAGCGTCGCGGTTGGTGACGTTGTTGGCGAGGGCCAGGCTCCCGGCGGTCGTCGGCATCGGGCCCGCCACTTCGATATTGTCCTTGATCAGCACCGGCTGTCCGGCGAGCGGGCCAGCCAATCCGGACGAGTCGACGCGCCTCGCCTGCTCCATCGCCGTCGGGTCGGTGGCGATAACCGCGTGAAGCGCCGGGTTGAGCGCGGCGATCCTTACGAGCGTAGCCGCGGTGGCCTGTTCAGCGGGTCCGCCTGCGAATGGAAGCGGGGGGATCGCTCCGATTGCCTGGACCGGCGGCGCCATAGGCTGGGGATATGCCGCCGCGCAGCCGGCGAGCAGGCCGGCGATCGCAAAAGCCAAACAACGCATGCTCGAAACTCCCCCTTAGCCTGTACTCCGCCGTTCGATCGTAGCGCCCACCGCGGACAACTTCTCTTCCAGCCGCTCATAGCCGCGATCGAGATGATAGACTCGAAGGACCTCCGTCTCGCCCTCGGCCGCAAGGCCCGCGAGGACCAGGCTCATCGACGCTCGAAGGTCCGTCGCCATCACCTGCGCGCCGGTCAGCTTCTCGACTCCGTGGACGATGGCGGAGCGACCGTGGATGTCGATGCTTGCTCCCATCCGACGGAGTTCCGGCACATGCATGTAGCGGTTCTCGAAGATGGTCTCCTCGAGGAAGCTGTCGCCCTGCGCCAAGGCCAGCATTGCCATGAATTGCGCCTGCATGTCGGTCGCGAAGCCCGGGAAGGGCGCGGTCGAAAGGGCCAGCGGCTTGAGCGGGGCGTCGGCGCTGACCTTGATCCCCTTGTCGTGGAATTCGAGCATCAGCCCGGCGTGGGCGAGCGCGTTCAAAGTCGCGCGCATGTCGTCCGGACGCGCGCCGATCAGGTCGATCGATCCGCCGGTGATTCCCGCAGCGCAGGCATAGCTTCCCGCCTCGATCCGGTCGGGCATCACCTCATAGGTGGTGCCGTTGAGGCCCTCGACGCCGTCGATGATGAGATGGCCGGACCCGATGCCCTCGATCTTGGCGCCCATCGCGACAAGGAGGTTGCAAAGGTCGACGATCTCGGGCTCGCGGGCGGCGTTGAAAAGCTGCGTCCGGCCGGTCGCCAGCACCGCAGCCATGAGAGCGTTTTCGGTGGCTCCGACCGAGACGACGGGGAAGCTGTAATCGCCGCCCGAAAGCCGCCCCTTTGGAGCGCTCGCCTTCACGTAACCGGCTGCAAGCTCGATCTCGGCGCCGAGGCATTCCAGCGCCTGGAGGTGCAGGTCGATCGGCCGGTCGCCGATCGCGCAGCCGCCGGGCAGCGACACCGTCGATTCGCCGGCTCGCGCGAGCATCGGGCCCAGCACCAGCACCGAAGCGCGCATCTTCCGGACCATGTCATAGGGAGCAACGGTCGACGCGATGTCGTCGGCCTGCAGAGTCATCCGGCGGCCGTATTCGCCCTTTTTCACTCCCGCGACGCTGGTCGAAACCCCGAGTTGGTTGAGGAGGTGGCTGAAGGTGTCGACGTCCGCGAGCCGCGGAAGGTTGGTTAGAGTCAGCTTTTCATCGGTGAGCAGCGCGCAGGGGAGAAGCGTGAGTGCGGCATTCTTCGCGCCGCTGATAGGGATCTTCCCCTCAAGGCGGTTGCCGCCCTTGATCCAGATGCTGTCCACAGCCGCGGTTTAGCGGACGCGCCCGCGGGCGCAACAGCGGCTCGGCTCAGGCTTTTTCCAGCGTGCACTGAAGCGGGTGCTGGTTCTCGCGGGCGAAGTCGATGACCTGCGCGACCTTGGTCTCGGCGACCTCGTAGGTGAACACTCCGCAGACGGCGACGCCCTTCTGGTGGACCTGGAGCATCACTCGAGTCGCATCCTCGATGCCCATGCTGAAGAAACGCTGCAGGACCAGCACGACGAACTCCATCGGAGTATAATCGTCGTTGAGCATCAGCACCTTGTAGTTGGACGGCTTTTTCGTCTTCGGACGAGTGCGCGTAGCGACTCCGATCTCCAGATCGTCGTCGAGGCCGTCACCCCGGCCCGGGCGGTCGCCCATGTTCAAAACTCGCCACGTCATAACCCGCTCACAAATATGGCATGGGGAAAACGCGCCGCAAGGCGGTAGCGATGCGTGCACGGCAGAAAAAAGGCGGCCGCCCCGGGTAGGAGCGGCCGCCTGCGGTGCCTGACGGGAGGGGGAGGAGGTGTCAGGCAGCGATCTGGTTGAACCGCTCGACGTTCGCGCTGGCGCGATTCGAGATCGGCTGGAACGCCTCACCGGCGAGCTTCACGAAGGACTCGGTAAGGGCCGAGCTTTCCTCGACGAAGCGGTCGAAGGCGGTGCGCGCGAAATCGCTCTGCAGCTGCAGAAGCTCGGTCGGGCTCTTCGCCTCGGTGAATGAGCGAACCGTGTTGGCGGTCTTCTCGAGGCTGTCGCGGCTCTTCGCAACGACGTCCTGGCCGATCGACTGGGCGCCGCTGACGGCGATCCGGCTAGCCTCGACGAACGCCTCGACGTTACCGCGAGAGATGTCCGCGAGCTCTTCCGCCGCCTTGCGCGAGCGCTTGGCGACTTCCTCGCCGCGGCCCGCGACGTCGGTGAACAGCTTCTCGAAAGAACCGGCGCCCGGGAAAGCCCCGAAGCCGGCGAAAATGTTGGCGTCGTTGGTCATGTCTTCGATCCTCTTTTGCGCGCCGACGTTCGGCCTCGACTGGCGCCGAGCCCGCTTGGCGGTCTTCGAACGCTTCTTTGCTGCGGACTTGGCCACCTTCACGGCAGCCTCGTTGCTGGCCTCGACGGCCTCGACGATGGCTTCGGCAGATGCGTCGGTGTCGGCGATCATGTTTTCTGTCTCCATTGTGCGGTGCAACATAAATGGTGCGCAGCAGCATTTCAAGGGTCTATTTGTGCAGTGCAGCGCGTGCTCTTGACGAGGCGCGGGGCAGCATCGCAAGAGCGGTCATGGACCCGGTCTCCACCGAACATCCGCAGCGAGAGCGCAGGGGGCTGCTGATCGTCCTCTCCTCCCCTTCCGGGGCCGGCAAGTCGACGATCGCCCGAAAGCTGCTCGAGGCCGATCCCCAGGTCAGCATGTCCGTGTCGGTAACGACCCGCCCCCAGCGGCCGGGAGAGGCGGACCATGTCGATTATCATTTCGTCGACCAGGCTGAGTTCGACCGGATGAAGGAATCCGGCGAGTTCGTCGAATGGGCGACCGTATTCGGGTATTGTTACGGAACGCCAAAGTCCCCGGTGAAGCATGCGCTCAAGCAGGGCAGCGATATCCTGTTCGACATCGACTGGCAGGGCGCCCGCCAGCTGGAGCCCGACTTCGGCGAGCATCTCGTCACCATCTTCCTCCTGCCTCCGTCGATGCAGGAGCTGGAGCGGCGCTTGCGGTCACGCGGGACGGACACGGCCGATGTGGTTGCCGAGCGGATGCGGCGCGCGGCCGAAGAAATCAGCCACTGGGCCGAATATGAATATGTGCTCGTCAACGACGACATGGACGAGTGCCTCGCCCGGGTTCGAGCGATCGTCGCCGCCGAGCGGTCTAAGCGCACCGGGCAGCCCGGGCTCGTATCCTTCGTGCGCGACCTGATCGGCCCCGCTCACTAATCTTCGAGAAGCTCCAGGAATCGCGCGGCGGCGAGGAAGTCCCGGCGCCGCGCTTCCAGCGCCTGCGCCGCCTCCGCGTCGGCGCCCCATTGCTCCGCCTGCCACTGTTCATCGATGGTCAGAGAGTCCCACGCTTCGGTTGCGGTAACCGACCGTTCGAGCACAGCCAGTGCGGTCACCAGCGACCCGCCGATCGTCACCAGCGGCGACAGGCCCGCCAACCTGAACGCATCTAGCGTCGCGAGCGCATGAAAGAGCCTGGCGACCGTCGCCTCGGGCTGGGCAACATGGACGATCCCGGCCGTGGTTGCGAAATCAATGTCGAAGCGTCGGCGCGCCCAGCCGAGCAGCGGATCCCATCCGGCCTCCTGTCGCTCGCGAAGTTTACGCGGATTTTCAGCGCGATAGCAGAGCAGGTCGTTCTCGCCGTAGCGGGCAAGCATCGCCGTGAACCCGTCCGGATCCGGCTGCACCTGGTCGATCGCGGCGTTGGCGAGGCCCGTCAGCGCCAGCTGTCGCGGGTCGAAGGTCTCGCCGGCCGCTCGCCACTCCCCGGCGATCGCCTCAGCCAGCTTTTCGGTGGGCACGACGAGCGGGCGCCGCTCGGGGGTCCGCAGTGGCTTGCCGTCGAGCGCGACCGACCAGCCGCCATCCGCCTGAGCGACGTTCGCGTCCTTCCAGAAGCGCTTCACGCCCCGCCGTCGTCCTTCTTCCATTTCTTGCGGAGCAGCCTGGGTGCGACGAAGGCATCGATTGCGCCCAGCGCCATGATGATGCCGCCCACGACCGGCCACCCTCCCGGCCTCACAAGGTCGGTGAAACCGATCGCCAGCCCCGCAGCCATCGTCGCGAGGCCAAGCATCCTGGCGCCCAGGTAGACGTAGAAGCGTTGCTTCCAGGGATCTTCGTCAGCCATTCACCGCTTCCCTTGCAATGGCCATCACCTCGGCCGGATCGTTCGCGACAGCCACGGCGCCAGCCGCGATAAGCTCGGTCTCGTCATGGTAGCCCCAGCCGGCGCCGATGCCCGTAGCGCCGGCCGCAACAGCCATGCCCATGTCGTAGCTCGTGTCGCCGATCACCACCGTTTTAGCGGGCGTGGCGCCGGCATCTGCCATCGCGGCAAGCGCCATCGATGGCGACGGCTTGGATGGGTGCCGGTCCGCGGTCTGGAGGGAGAGGAAGCGCGGGTGCAAGCCGTGGCTTTCGAGGCAGAGCCGAAGGCCGCGGTCTGACTTGCCGGTGGCAACGGCGAGCAGCCAGCCTTCCGTCTCGAACGAATCCAGAAGCTCCAATATGCCGTCGAACAATGGCTCCTCGACGAGCCCGTTGCGGCGCGCCTGGTGAAAGCAGCCCTTGTAGGTCTCCGCCAGCTCCGCATGATCCGCATCGGCGGCCTCGGGGAGCAGAGCGGCCATCGCCTGGGTGAGGCTGAGGCCGATCACCTTGCGCGATTCGCGTGCGGGAGGAATTTCCAGCCCGTGCCGATCAAACGTCTCGCTCAGCGCTCGGTGGATCGTCGCGCCGCTGTCGACCAACGTTCCGTCGCAGTCGAAGATCGCAAGCTTCGTCACCGGCGGCCGCGAGTGCTTCGGGCACGCCGTTCACCGCGCCGGTTCTCGCGGCGCGGCTTCGTTCCCGGCGCTCGTTTCTGCCTCGGCGCGGGGCCCTTTACCGGCTCGCCTTCGGCAAGCTCGAATCCGAGGGTGGCCAAGCTCTGCTTCAGATGGTCGGGAAGCTCAGCCGTCACGTCGATCTTGCCGCCGCCGGGGGAATCGATCTTGAGGTGCCGCGCATGGAGGTGAAGCTTGCGGCTGATTCCGCCGGTCAGGAAGGCCTCGGCACCGCCATATTTCCCATCTCCGACGATCGGATGGCCGATCGCAGCCATGTGCGCTCGAAGCTGGTGGGTCCGGCCGGTCAGCGGCTGAAGCTCGACCCAGGCCGCGCGGTTGCCGGCACGGTCGATCACCCGCCAGCGGGTCTTGGCCATCAGGCCATGCTCCTCGTCGACCTGCATCTTCTCGCCGCCGGTGCCCGGCTGCTTTGCAAGCGGAGCGTCGATCAGCCCCTCGTCGCCCGACGGAACCCCGATCACCAGCGCCCAATAGACTTTCTTGGCCGTGCGGGCGGAGAAGGACTTGGAAAAGAAGGCGGCGGCGCGGGCGGTCCGCGCGACCAGGATCGCGCCCGACGTATCCTTGTCCAGCCGGTGGACGAGCTTGGGTCGGTTGCCGGCTCCGTCGGTCAGACCGTCGAGCAGCCGGTCGAGATGGTTGGTCGTCTTGGTGCCCCCCTGGGTCGCGAGTCCCGCCGGCTTGTTGAGCACGAAGGCGCTGTCGTTCTGGAAGATGACCATCGAACGGACCAGCTCTTCTTCCTCGGTGGTGAGCGGATTGCACCTGGGCTTGGGCCGTTCCTGCCGCTCCGGCATCGCCTCGGGCGGTGGCACGGTGATCACCTGTCCGGCGGCGATCCGGTCGCCCGGAGCGACCCGCTTTCCGTCGAGCTTTACCAGGCCGGTGCGCGCCCAGCGGGAGACGATATTGAAGCTGGTCTCGGGCTGGTTGCGCTTGAACCAGCGGTCGAGCCTTATGCCGTCATCGTCTTCGGTAACCGTGAATGTTCGGGCGTCGGCCATGGCTGCCACTTAGCGACTGCGCCGACGAATTCTAACCCGTCGTCTTTCCGGCCCAATATTCGAACGCCTGCCGCTGGAGCTTTTTGACTAGCTTCGCTGCGGCTGGACCGGTCCACAGCCCGTCATAGCCGTGAAGCATCGCAACTCCTCCAACCCACCAGCCCTGGCCGGGAAGGCCGTCCGATTGCCTGACGACCAGAACCGCCAGTTCGGGTTCGCCGTGTTCGGCTGCCTCATCGTCAATCACCGTCAGCACCTTGCACAGGGCCCGCATCTTCGGCCGGGTGAAGGCGTGGCCCAGCGCGTTGAGAAGCTCGGAGTAGGTTATCGCCTGGCCGGAGCTGGCCGAGGCAATCAATAGTTTCCGCACCTCGGCCGGATCGGCGAGCAAGCCCGCAGAGCTCATCCCTCCGGCTGGTCCGCGACAGGCGTCAGCTCGAACAATTCAAGCTTGGCTCCGCTTCGCGGCCAAGGAATGACCAGTCGCCATTTGAACGGCGCGATCCGTTCGAAGATCCCGGCGGTGTCGCGGGCAGGATCCTCGCCATAGGCCAGCGGCTCCTTCTCGTCGCCCAGCGCAAGGCTTCCGAGGAAGATCAGACGGTTGGGATCATCGTCTTCCCACAGGCGTCCGGCAGGGCGCCGGCTTCCGGTCTGCTTGACGATGGTGAGCACTCCGGCGTCATCGGTCAGGACGTAGCAGAAGAACGGCTTGAACTTTTCGAAGACGGGCGCTTTCGGCTCGGTCTTGCCGACGCTGATCATCCGGCAATTGTAGCTTCCGGGCGTCGGCTCGGGACGTGACAGGCCAGAGCGCGGCTTGAGCAACAGCCCTTCCGAATTGATCTCTTTCGCATGTTTCGGCTTGGCGACCGTCAGCGCCTCCTGCCACGCGAGGCCGAGGCGGTTGATCCGGTCGCGGTCCTCCGCCGTGGCGACTGCGCCCCAGAGGTCGGACTTGGCTTGCGGCTCGACCGTGACGCTAGCCGTGCTCCGGGCCCGATCGAGCGCGGTGTTGCAGCCACTGACAAGCGCCAGCGTCGGAACCAGCCAAAGCCACGACGTCCGCTTCATGGGTTCAAGGGTGACAGCAGCGGCGGCGCCTTGCAACCAATCCTCCGTTCACCAGCTCTGTAGAACCGGCGTTTGTTTAACGTCCGAAAGGTTTGGGAATTTCCCTCACGCTGATAGGATCGCGCCGGCATAGTGAAGGACCGTCCATGCTCAACGTGGTTTCGCTGATCATCGGAATGGTCGCGGCGATCTTCGTTGCGATCGCCTTCCTGCCCCTCCTGGGCTGGGCAAACTGGCTCGTCGTGCCGTTGGCGATCGTCGGAGCGACCATAGGAGCGATGAGCCGGGGTAGCGCTGGGCGAAACCTCAACATCGTGGTCATCATCGTCGGAGTTCTCCGGCTGATGCTCGGCGGAGGGATATTTTGAGCCGCGAGCCACGGATCGACGCCTATATTGCGAAGGCCCAGCCTTTCGCCCGTCCGATCCTGGAAAGAATACGCGAGCGGGTTCACTCGGTCGTCCCCGAGGTCGAAGAGGCGATGAAGTGGAGCGCGCCGGCCTATCTTCTGGACGGCAAGATCCTGCTCATCACCGCCGCCTTCAAGCAGCATGCGGCTCTGAATTTCTGGCGCGGGCAGGAGCTTCGCGGCGAGCAGCCTAGCGAGGATGCGATGGGCCAGTTCGGCAAGCTCACCAGCGTCGACGACCTTCCCGCCAACCTCGACGAGCTGATCGCCAAGGCTGCGAAGCTGTCGCGATCGGCTCCCGCTCCCAGAAAAGCCAAGCACGCGCCCAAGGCGGCACCGGGAATGCATCCCGAATTCGCTGCGGCGCTGGCCAAGGCGCCCCAGGCCAGGGCGGCGCTGGAATCCTTCCCGCCTTCGGCCCAGCGCGATTATCTGGAGTGGATTGCCGAGGCGAAGCAGGATTCGACGCGGCACAAGAGGATCGCCACCGCCGTGGAGTGGCTATCCGAAGGCAAAAGGCGTCACTGGAAGTACCAAAACTGCTGATGCCGGGGGCATGAGCTGTTTTGGTACTCGAAAACTGCTGATGCGTCAGCGCGACATCCGAAGCGCAGGCCCGAAGCGCGTTTGAGCTTCGCCTTCAAGCGAGAAGCCGCAACGTTCATAAAAACCGCGGGCGGCGGGGTTGGCGATAACCATCAGGGCCAGGCCATTCTTGCGTGCCTCGTGAGTAGCGGCCTCGACCAGGGCCGCTCCAATTCCCTTTCGCCAGAGCTCCGGTTCGACGAACAAGCCGTCCAGCTCGGCATGGCCTTCCTCCCGCATGAAGACAGCGAAGCCCGCGATCGCACCGTCGATTTCGGCGACGAGGACCTGGCCGAGGTCGATCTGCTCCTGTGGAAGCTCGATCGCATCCGGGTTTGCTTCGAGGTGCGGGCGGTCGGCATCGTTGGCGAGCGAGGCGCGCCATTGAAGCGCTTCCAGGGCGTCGCGCTCCTGCGGAGCTGCGAGCCTGATGCGGACGTTCGTCAATGCTCCCTGACGTAGCGGCCGGGCGCGTCTTCGACCGCCTTGAGCTTGCCTTCGCCAGGAATTCGCGCGCCCTCGGCTTTCACCATCCTTGCGGACTGCTTTTTCAGCCAGGCGAGCCAGTCCGGCCACCAGCTTCCTTTATGCTCGGTCGCCCCCTCGACGAAGTCGTCAAGAGTCCCGCACGGGCGGTCGTTAGTCCAATAGCAGTATTTCTCCGCCGCGGGCGGGTTCACCACGCCCGCGATATGGCCGGAGCCGGCCAGCAGGAACCTCTTCTCTCCGGAGAAATGGTCCATGATCTTCCACACGCTTTCGGGCGGAGCGATATGATCCTCTCGCCCGGCCTGGATGTAGGACGGGGTCTTCACCTGGTCGATGTCGACCGGAGTTCCGGCAACGCGTACGCCGCCCTTTTCGGCCAGCTTGTTGCCGACGTAGAGGTCCTGCAGATAAGCGCGGTGCCACGATGACGGCAGGTTCGTCGTGTCCGAATTCCAATGGAGCAGGTCGAACGGCGGCGGCTCCTCGCCCAGCAGGTAATTGTTGACCACATAGTTCCAGATGAGGTCGCGGCCGCGAAGCAGGTTGAACGTCGCGGCCATGTAACGCCCGTCCAGATAGCCCTTCTCCGCTGTCAACTGCTCCAGCAGCGCCATCGTATCGGGGCCGGTGAAGAGCTTGAGGTCTCCGGCAAGCGTGAAATCGACCTGCGCGGTCAGGAACGTCGCCGACGCAACCTTGTCCTGCTGCTTCTTGCTGTGGAGATAGGCGAGGGTTGCGGCCAGCGTGGTCCCGGCGACGCAATAGCCGATCGCGTGGACGTTCTCGACGCCGAGCACGTCGCGAACGGTGTCGATCGCGTCGATCTGCCCGCGAAGCACATAATCGTCGAGGGTCGCGTCGGCGATGCTTTCATCGGCCGATTTCCAGCTGACCATGAACAGCGAAATGCCGTTGTCGACGCACCATTTGACGAAGCTCTTTTCCGGGCTGAGGTCGAGGATGTAGAAGCGGTTGATCCACGGCGGGAACACCACCACCGGAGTTTCGAGCACCTCGTCCGTCGTCGGCGTGTACTGGATCAGCTGATAGAGCGCGGTCTCCCTGATCACTTTGCCGGGCGTGGTGGCGATGTTCTTGCCTACCTCGAACACGCCGGGCTTCGTCTGGGTCAGCTGGCCCGCCGCAATGTCCTTCAGCATGTTGCCGAGACCCTTGAGGAGGTTCTCGCCCCGGCTCTCGATGGTCTTCTTGAGCACCTGCGGGTTCGTCAGGGCGAAATTCGACGGGCTCATCGCATCGACGAAGTTGCGGGTCGCGAACTTCAGCTTAGCGCGCGTCTCCTTGTCCAGCCCTTCGATCTGGTCGGCGGTCCCGAGCAGCTTGTCGGAGAGTGCGAGATAGGTCTGGCGAATCTGGTCGAACAAGGGATTGTCGCGCCATTCGGGCGCTGCGAAGCGCCGATCCTTTTTTTCGGCCGCGGCCGGCTGGAGCCCGACCATCCGGCCCCACGCCTCAAACCCCTTGGCCCAAGCCTGGGCTCCTGCGTTCATCATGCTGACCGGATCTGCGGCTGGCGCTGCCTCGCCGCCAAAGAAGGCGGGCGGAAAGGCGCCCCAGGCGGGAGGGCTGGTCGGCCACGGCTGCGCAGTCTTCAGGCTGTCGGCCCAGGCCTCCATCAGCATCTGCTGGGCTCGTCCCATCACCCAGGTCCAATGCTGCCAGTCCTCGAGGTTCGGGGTCGGGCCCGTTTCGGTTTCGTCAGCCATGCCGCCAATGTAAGGACGGCGAGTGACCGCGACCACCCACCTGCCGTCAGCGCTCTACCTGCTCGACTATTTCGGGATCGCCGTGTTCGCGATCTCCGGTGCGCTGGTTGCGGCCAAGCACCGCACGGATTTCGTCACCTTCGTCTTGTTCGCTGTCATCACCGGAGTCGGCGGCGGCACGCTCCGCGACGTCCTGATCGGCGCGCCCGTCTTCTGGGTGCGCGCCAACGCCACTTTGGTCATCTGCATGGCGGCTGCCCTGCTGGTGTGGATCGACAGGCGGCGCTGGCTGACCGGCGTAGCAGTGCTCTGGTTCGACGCTGCAGGGCTCGCGGCTTACGCCGCTTATGGCGCGGCCAAGGCGCTCGGCTACGGTGTCGCGCCGGTGCCTGCCTTCGTTATGGGCGTCCTCACCGCCTGCGCCGGCGGAATCATCCGCGACGTCCTGGCCGACGAGCCGTCAATCGTCCTCCGCCGCGAGATATACATCACGGCAGCAGCCCTCGCGGCCGCGTTGTTCGTCGGCCTCACTCTCTTGGGCGTTTCGATCTGGATAGCGGCGGGTGTGGCAATCGCCGCCGGGTTCGGGCTTCGTGCCGTTGCGATTGTTCGCGGCTGGTCGCTTCCAACTTATGGGGGTTAAATGACGCAATGATCCCGCTTCCGCCGAATGACACCGCAGTCGCCCAGATCGCCGATATCATCCAGTCGGCGCTGGGACCCGTCTTCCTGCTCGCGGGAATCGGCGCCTTTCTCAACGTGTGCGCCGGCCGACTGTCGCGGATCGTCGACCGGGCGCGGCAGATCGAGCCGCTGCTGCTCAAGAGCCGAGGCAGCGAGCACGACCGCTATTTGCGCGAGATCCGCGTTCTCGACCGGCGAATGGCGCTGGTCGGCCGGGCGATCTGGCTGGCGGTGTTCGCGGCGATGCTCATCTGCCTCGTCGTGATCCTCCTGTTCGCGGGAACGCTGGTGAGGGGGCATTTTGGAACGGCAATCGCAATCTTGTTCATGACCTGCATGGCTTTGCTCGGAAGCGGCTTCGCGCTGTTCCTCGTGGAAACGCAGGTCGGCTCGCGCGCCGTTCGAGTCCGGAACGCGCTGCTCGAGCATGAGGCCGAGGAGCAATCCTAGGCCTCGACAGCCTGATTGGCCGCTCCTATCGCCCTGCAATCCAACAAGGAGTGATTGCGTCCATGAACCGCGACTGCGTGCAAAGCTCGTCCGTCCTCGACCGAGTGCTGGTTCTGGAGATGGTGCGGGTCACCGAGGCCGCGGCGATCGCGGCATCGAAGTGGATCGGCCGCGGAGACAATGATTCCGCCGACGCGGCAGCAGTGGAAGCGATGCGGACCGAGCTCAATAAGCTGCCGATGGACGGCACCGTCGTCATCGGCGAGGGCGAGCGCGACGAGGCCCCGATGCTCTACATCGGTGAAAAGGTCGGCTCCGCCCAGGGCAGCGGCCCGAAGATAGACATCGCGCTGGATCCGCTCGAAGGCACGAGCCTGACAGCCAAAGCAGGCCCGAGTGCATTGGCCGTCCTCGCCATCGCCGAGAGCGGCTGCCTGTTGAACGCTCCCGACGTATATATGGAGAAACTGGCCATCGGCCCAGGCTACGCGGAAGGGGTGGTCGGCCTCGACAAGTCGCCTGCAGACAATGTCCGTTCGCTCGCAAAAGCGAAGGGCGTGGAGGCATACGAGATCATTGCCTGCGTGCTCGACCGTCCGCGCCACGACAAGATGATCGCCGAGCTTCGCGAGGTCGGCTGTGGGATCAAGCTGATCCCCGACGGCGACGTCGCCGGCGTGATGGCCACGGCCGATCCCGATACCGACATCGACATCTACATGGGCAGCGGTGGCGCACCGGAAGGGGTCCTCGCCGCGGCGGCTCTGCGCTGCGTCGGTGGGCAGATATTCGGCAAGCTGCTGTTCCGCAACGACGACGAGGTCGGCCGCGCCCGCGGGTGGGGTATCGACGACCTCGACCGGGTCTACAGCGTCACCGAGATGGCCCGCGGCGACTGCATCTTCGCTGCGACCGGAGTCACCCACGGATCGCTTCTGAAGGGAGTGAGCAGGCGCAAGGAATGCGTAACGACGGAGAGCCTGGTGATGCGGGCGAGCTCCGGCACGGTTCGCCGCGTCTATGCCGAACATTACAAGCTAGGAAGCCGCCGAAGCCTCTAGGACGGCGGGCAAGCTTGCCCTAGAATCCCGAATGTGGGGTTCGCTCTCAACATCGAAAAATCTGTTACCGGCCAGCCATGGAAGTGGCGCGGCGGGCGTGAGGGCGGCATGGATTCGCTGGTCGACGAGCTGCTCCTGGCCCGCGGCGTCGACCCGGGCGATCTTCCCCGCCATCGCGACCCGAGGATCCGCGACTTCCTCCCCGACCCTGCGGCCTTCCAGGACATGGACAAGGGCGCGAAGCGGCTCGCCGATGCCATTCAGGCCGGCGAGACGACCGCCGTCTTCGGCGACTATGACGTCGATGGCGCGACCAGCGCCGCGGTCCTGACGCTTCTGCTGCGCCGGCTGGGAGCCGAGCCGATCGTCTACATCCCCGACCGCCTGATGGAGGGCTACGGGCCGTCAGGAGCGGCGCTTGTGGAGCTGAAAGGCCGCGGCGCTTCGCTGGCGATCACGGTGGATTGCGGGGCGCAGGCGTTCGAGGCGCTCGAGCAGGCAAAGGCCGCCGGCCTCGACGTGATCGTCGTCGATCATCACCAGTGCGCGACGCTTCTCCCGGTCGCCTTTGCACTCATCAATCCCAACCGATTGGACGAGGGCGAAGTCGGCGGAGCCCACGGCCACCTCGCTGCGGTCGGCATGGCGTTCCTTCTCGGGGTGGCGCTTCTACGCGAGCTCCGCGGGCGCGGTTTTTTCGCTGAGAAGGAAGAACCGAAAATCCTCGACCTTCTCGACCTGGTCGCGCTCGGGACCGTCGCAGACGTCGCCAAGCTTCACGGCCTCAACCGAGCGTTCGTCACGCAGGGGTTGAAGGTGATGTCCGCGCGCCAAAACGTCGGGCTTTCCGCGCTCGCCGAAGCGGCGCGGCTGGTCAAAGCGCCGAGTTGCCGCGACTTGGGCTTCGCCCTCGGCCCAAGGATCAATGCCGGCGGCCGTGTCGGCAAGTCGGACCTGGGCGTTCGCCTGCTGACCTCCACCGACCCCGAGGAGGCGCGCACGATCGCCGCCGAGCTCGATCGCCTCAACGAGGAGCGCCGAGCGATTGAACTGACCGTTTGCGAGCAGGCGGAGGAGCAGGCAGCGAAGCTCGGTGACGTTGCCGTCCTCACGGTGATGAGCCCCGGCTGGCATCAGGGCGTGATCGGCATCGTTGCAGGCCGGCTGAAGGAACGGTTCGGACGGCCCGCGATCGTCATCGCCGAATGCGAGGACGGCACGGGCAAAGGATCGGGCCGCTCGATTTCGGGCGTCGATCTCGGTGCAGCGGTGCTCGCGGCGAAGGAAAGCGGGCTGCTGATCGCCGGGGGCGGCCATGCGATGGCGGCGGGTCTCACTCTGCCCGAAGGCGGGCTCGAACCCTTGCGCGAATTCCTCAACGACCGGCTGGCCGGGGACATCGAAAGGTCGCGCGATAGCCGGACATTCCTGGTCGATGCGGTGCTCGCTCCGGGAGGAGTTGCGGGAGGCTTATGCGATTCGCTGGACCAGGCGGGGCCTTACGGCGCCGGCTGGCCGAGCCCGAAGATCGTCTGCGGCCCGGCGCGGCTGCTTCGCACGGGCGTTGTCGGCGATGGCCATGTCCGCGGCATCGCGAGCGGCGACGACGGTAAGAGTTTCAAGTGGATCGCGTTCCGCTCCGCGCAGACGGAGCTTGGCCAGGCGCTGCTCTCCTCGACGGGCGACAGGCGCTGGTGGCTGGCGGGAAGCATCCGCCGCGACGAGTGGACCGGCGGCGATGCCGCGGAGATGCACCTCGAGGATGCCGCGCTCGCTTGACCCTACGGGAGCGCTCGCCTAACTCGCGGCGGCTTTTCCGGCCCCATCGTCTAGCGGTCTAGGACGTCGCCCTTTCACGGCGAAAACACGGGTTCGAGTCCCGTTGGGGTCACCAGCTTTCGACCACCCAGGGGATGGCCGTAGAAGCTGGTCACAAAATGGTGACGGCGCCACTCACACCATCGTGAACCAGGCTACGGCGATGCTCGCCACTAGAACGAGCGTGCTCGCGATCAGCGAAATGGCCGCGGATCGCCCCTTCGCCTTCGCGTAGACCAAGGTCACGCCAATCTTCACCCACATGTTTGCCACAATCGTTCCGGCAAGCGCGATCGCCGCGAGGTTCGCCGAGATGGACTGGGGAGGAAGACTTCCCGCGGTAACGATCGCCACGTCTACGTTCGCGCTTCCAGAAATCAGCAGCAGGAGCGCAATCCCCTGCTGTCCGAACCTACCCTCAGCCCAGGTAACGGCGACGGCCATAATGGCGACAAAGGCAACAAAGCCCAGCGCCGGAAGAAGCGCGACCGGGTTGCCTGGCGCAGTCGGAGAGTCGGAGCGCGGAGACTCGCGGTACAACCACCATCCCGCTCCTGCTCCGACCAGGATCGCTGGGAACGTGATGATCGCGAACGGTATGGCGATACGGGTGGCCAGGATTGCCACCAGTAACAGGACGCGCACGTACATGACGGCGGTCGCCAAGGCGATTCCAGCGGGCTCCGCGCCCGGGGTTTTCGCCCTCCCGAGACGTTCTGACAAGGACTGGGTGACGGCGGTCGAACTGTAGAGTCCGCCGATGACTGCCGTCGCAATGGTGCCGTGGCGCTCTCCAAACAGGCGGTTGGCGACGTATCCGAGAAACGAAAATCCGGTGACAATGATGACGACCAGCCAAAGCTGCTGGGGATTCCACGCGCCTAGCGGGCCGTAACGACCATTGGGCAGAAACGGCAGGACGGCGCCAGCGACCACTGCATATTGGGCAAGCGCCTTGACGTCTTCCTCATCGAGCCGATTGAGGATCCCGTGCGTTTCCCGCTTGGCCGACAGGATCAGAGTCACGATGGTCGCGCCCGCAATGGCGAGGGCGGGATTGCCGCTCCCAGCAAGGAAGCCGAGGCCAATGGTGGCCATTGCCGCGATGGGCGTCGTTGCGTCGGGTCTCTCCGACAGGTCCGGCCTGTGCGCGTACCCGACTGACAATATCGCTGCCGCGCCGGTGACAATGGCCGCGCCGGCGAAGCCTTGGCCAAGAGCGGCTATTAGTCCCGCAATTCCGGAGGCCAGTCCGACCAATGTGAACGTGCGCACCCCGGCGATCCGCGTTCCGGATTTCAGGCGGCGAAGATCGAATCCGCGCTCGATTCCGATCAGTAGTCCGCAGGCGAGCGCAGTCGCGACCGACAGCGCCTGCCAGTACCAGCCGCCGTTCAGCGCAATCTCTCCGAGTGCCAGCGAAGGTGTTCGGCCATGAACGTCGAAATGAAATAATAGCTGTGGTCGTATCCCGGCTGCCTCCGCAGCGTCAGCGGGATGCCCGCGTCGACACAAGCCTGCTCCAGGAGGTCGGGGCGAAGCTGGCTGTCGAGGAAGGGGTCGTCGGTCCCGACGTCGACCAGCAAATCCGATACTCTCGCTCCGTCCTCGATGAGCGCGACGGCGTCATGCGGACGCCAGGCCGCTTCGTCACTCCCGAGGTAGCCGCCGAGCGCCTTCGTCCCCCAGGCCACCTGGCTCGGAGCGACGATCGGGGCGAAGGCGGAAACGCTCCGGAAGCGGCCGAGATTGCGAAGCGCGACCGTCAGCGCGCCGTGGCCGCCCATGGAATGGCCGGTGATTCCCTGGCGCCCCATGTCCGCTGGAAATTCGCTGGCGACGAGCGCCGGAAGCTCCTCGGTCACGTAGCTCCACATCCGGTAGTGCCGGGCGAATGGCTCTTCGGTCGCATCGACGTAGAAGCCCGCGCCGAGGCCGAAGTCCCAGCCGCCGCTGGAGTCCGTCGGCACGTTCTCGCCGCGTGGGCTCGTGTCCGGAGCAACGAAAATCAACCCCAGCTCGGCGCAGGCGGCGCGATACTCGCCCTTCTCGGTGACGTTCATCGGGCTGCAGGTCAGGCCGGAGAGGAACCAGACGACCGGGAGCTTCCCGCCCGCTTCCGCCTGCGGGGGCAGGAAGATCGAAAATCGCATCTCGGTCGACGTCGACTCGGATGCGTGGCTGACGACGAGCTGCCGCCCGCCGTGCGCCCTGTTCTCCGAGGCGATCTCGATCGTCACTGCGCGGGCCGATACAGGCCGCACAGCTTGTTGCCGTCCGGATCGCGCAGATAGGCGAGGTAGAGCTTGCCGAAGTCGAGCTCACGATAGCCGGGCGGGTCCTCGATCGACGTCCCGCCGGCGGCGACGCCCGCGCTGTGCCATGCGTCCACTTCTTCGGGGCTGTCGAAGTTGAAGCCGACGGTACCCCCGTTTGCGCAGCAAGCCGGCTGCCCGTCGATCGGTTCCGTCACCATGAAGACCGCGCCGTTCCTGCGATAGGCGAGCCGCCGCTTCGCGTCCTGGTACCCCTCCTTGCCGAACAAGGCGTCGTAGAAGCGCTTCGATCGGTCGATGTCGTTGGACCCGACCATCACGTGGCTGAACATAGTTTCCCCTCCTAGTAGACGACGACGGACCGGATGCTCTCGCCGGAACGCATCAGGTCGAACCCCTTGTTGATCTCGTCGAGTGTCAGGACGTGCGTGATCATCGGGTCGATGGCGATGGTGCCGTCCATGTACATGTCGACGATCTTCGGGACGTCCGTGCGGCCCTTGGCTCCGCCGAAGGCCGTCCCGCGCCAGTTGCGGCCCGTGACCAGCTGGAAGGGGCGGGTCGAGATTTCCTTTCCCGCTTCGGCGACCCCGATGATGATGCTCGTCCCCCAGCCGCGGTGGCAGCACTCCAGGGCGGTCCGCATCACCTCGGTATTGCCGGTGCAGTCGAAGCTGTAGTCCGCGCCGCCGTCCGTGACCTCCGTGATTTCAGCGATGGTCGCGGCGCGATCCTTGCCCCTGGCGTCGATGAAGTCGGTCATCCCGAACCTGCGGCCCCAGTCTTCCTTTGCGGGATTGATATCGACACCAACGATGCGATTGGCGCCCGCCATCTTCGCGCCTTGGATAACGTTGAGCCCGATCCCGCCGAGCCCGAAAACGACGACATTGTCGCAGGGCTGAACCTTGGCGGTGTTGATGACTGCGCCGACGCCCGTGGTCACTCCGCAGCCGATGTAGCAGCTCGTCTGGAACGGAGCGTCCTCACGGATCTTGGCGACCGCGATCTCGGGAAGAACGGTGAAGTTGGAGAAGGTGGAGCACCCCATGTAATGGAAGATGGTCTCGCCCTTGTAGCTGAAGCGGGACGTCCCGTCGGGCATCAGGCCCTTGCCCTGGGTGGCGCGGATCGCGGTGCACAAATTGGTCTTGCCGCTGAGGCACGACTTACACTTGCCGCATTCGGGCGTGTACAAGGGGATCACGTGATCGCCCGGCTTCACGCTGGTGACTCCTTCGCCGATGTCGCGGACGATACCGGCGCCCTCATGCCCCAGGATCGATGGGAAGATCCCTTCGCTGTCCAGGCCGTCGAGCGTGTAGGCATCGGTGTGGCAGATACCCGTCGCCATGATCTCGACCAGCACTTCGCCCGCCTTGGGACCTTCGAGGTCGACCTCCACGATCTCGAGCGGCTTCTTCGCCTCGAAGGCGACTGCTGCGCGCGTCTTCATGCGTCTTTCTCCGTGAGGAACTTCCTGATCCAGTCGCCGACGTTCGCTGTGTCGTTCGGCCCATCGAGCGACGCAATTGCTGCATCAGGATTGTTCACCCGATCATAGCGTTGCTCGATCAGCGCCTTGGCGAACTCGGGCGAGAATTCCGGGTGGAACTGGAAGGAGATCGCCGGCCTGTCGGTCCATGCGAGGCCAGCGTAAGGCGTGAAGTCGGAACAGGCTGTCACCCTGGTGGCGGGCGGCGGCGCGATCACCTGGTCCTGGTGCGAGGCCGGAATGGCGATTGTCTGCTCGCCGTTCATCCATCTCGTTCGGTGAACGACGTCGTAATTGTGTAGCCCGGCGCCCCACCCCTTCTCGGATTTCTCGACATGACCGCCCAGGGCTTCCGCCATCACCTGGTGGCCAAAGCAGACGCCCACCATCTTCGCTCCGTCGGCCGAGCGAATGAAATCCATCAGCGGAGCGATCCAGGGCAACGGGTCGTACACGCCCGCCGGGGAGCCGGTGATCAGGAACGCGTCGTGCCCGTTCGATCGAGGAGGCAGGTTTCCGGCCTGCACATCGAACGTGTCGATCTCAAAGCCGTCGCCGAGCAACCCGGCGAACATCGCCGGATAATCGCCGAACCTGGCTTCGAGGTCTCCGGGCGGCGTCCCGGTTTCGAGGATTGCGAGCTTCATCGGCGCTGCCTTGCCACCGGATTGCCGTTCGGCCAATGCTTCAATTGAAGAGGGGCTGTGATGTCGGACAGAGCGCTCGAAGGCCGCCATGCGCTGATCACCGGAGGAGGCACCGGGATTGGCGCCGCCGCAGCGATCGAGCTCGGCAATGCCGGAGCGAAGCTGTCGCTGCTGGGGCGGCGAATGGCGCCGATCCAGCACACGGCCGTCCGCACCGGCGGCACCGCGTTCCAGTGCGACGTGACCGAGGCCGGAGCGATCGAGCAAGCGTTCGACGAGGCTCGAGCCGCCAACGGGCCGATCGACCTTCTGGTGGTCAACGCCGGGATCGCCGAGAGCGCGCCGTTCCACAAGATGACCCGCGAGAGCTGGGACCGGATCATCGGGACCAACCTGACGGCGGCGTTCGAGTGCGCGCGAGCAGCTATCGGCGACCTGCTGAAGAGCGAGAATGGGCGGCTGGTCTTTATTGCGTCGGTCGCGTCGATCCGCGGCGTTCCCTACGCCGCGCATTATGCAGCATCGAAGCATGGCCTGCTCGGCCTGTCGCGATCGCTCGCCGCCGAATATGCCAAAACCAACCTTACGGTGAATGCCGTTTGCCCGGGATATGTCGACACCCCAATGACGGACCAATCGGTTGCTCGAGTGTCCGAGATCACCGGCCGCAGCGAAGAGGATTCGCGCGGGGCCATCACCAACATGAATGCGAGCGGCCGACTGGTCGATCCGGACGCGATCGCCAAGATCATCCTGATGCTGTGCCTGCCTCTTTCCCGCGACATCAACGGCGCGGCGATCACCATCGACGGCGGCACCAGCGCATGAGCTTCGACCCGGCCAGTTACTCGCCGACCCATTTCCTTTGGGACTTTGCCGACGGCGTGGCGACGATCACCCTCAACCGGCCCGAGCGGAAGAACCCGCTCACCTTCGAAAGCTATGACGAGCTTCGCAAGACCTTCTGGTCGCTGGACGAAACCTATGCCGTTAAGGCCGTCGTCCTCACCGGGGCCGGCGGCAATTTCTGCTCGGGCGGCGACGTCCACGAGATCATCGGTCCGCTGACGAAGATGGATTCGAATGGGTTGCTGGAGTTCACCCGGATGACCGGCGACCTCGTGCGGGCGATGCGCGCCTGCCCGCAACCGATCGTAGCGGCCGTCGAGGGTGTGTGCGCCGGCGCCGGAGCGATCCTTGCTATGGCCAGCGATCTTCGGATCGCGGCGCCCACCGCAAAGACCGCCTTCCTGTTCACCCGAGTCGGCCTGTCGGGCGCAGACATGGGCGCCTGTGCGATCCTTCCGCGGATCATCGGCCACGGCCGTGCGGCGGAGCTTCTGTTTACCGGGCGGAACATGACGGCGGACGAGGGTTTCGCCTGGGGCTTCTGGAACCGGCTCAGCGACAGCGTCCTTGCCGATGCGCAGGCGCTCGCCAGCGACCTCGCGGCCGGCCCGAACGTTGCCCATGCTGTGACCAAGAAGCAGCTCGACGCCGAATGGCATGTGCCGGTTGAAAAAGCGCTTCAGATGGAAGCTGAAGCCCAGGCCCTGTGCATGGAAACCAAGGACTTCCACCGAGCATATGAGGCCTTCGCCGCCAAGCAGAAGCCGGTGTTCCAGGGCGACTGATGGCCGACCGAAGCTTTCTCTCCTGGCCCTTCTTCGAGCCGAAGCACCGGGAGCTGGCGGCAAAGCTCCAAGGCTGGTGCGAATCCAGGCTGCCCAAGTCGAGCGGCGATCTCGACGCCGACTGCGGCGCTCTGGTCGCGGCGCTCGGCTCGGCCGGATTCCTCAAGCTCTGCGTCGCGGACGGTGATCGCCGCCCGGATGTTCGCAGCCTCGCGATCGCTCGCGAGACGCTCGCTTATCATAGCGGCCTCGCCGACTTCGCGTTTGCCATGCAGGGTCTGGGATCGGGCGCGATCAGCCTGTTCGGGACCGTCGAACAGAAGCGTGAGTGGCTTCCGCGAGTGGCTTCGGGCGGCGCGATTGCCGCCTTCGCGATGACGGAGCCCGAATGCGGTTCCGACGCCGCCAACATCCAGACCTCGGCGATGCGCGAGGGCAACGAGTGGGTGCTGGTCGGCGAGAAGACCTACATCTCGAACGGCGGGATCGCGGATTTCTACCTGACCTTTGCGCGGACAGGCGAAGGCGAAGGGGCGCGCGGCCTTTCGGCGTTCATCGTTCCCGCCGACGCGGTCGAGGTCGCCGAGCGGATCGAGGTGATCGCACCGCACCCGCTCGCCCGGCTGAAGTACGACAATGTCCGGCTTCCGGCTGACGCGATCATCGGCGAGCCAGGCCAGGGCTTCCGAATTGGAATGGAGACCCTGAACCTGTTCCGGGTCACCGTGGGGGCTGCTGCTCTGGGATTCGCCCGCCGAGCGCTGGACGAGGCCCTGGCCTTCGCTTGCGAGCGCCGGCTCGGAAGCGGAACGCTCGCGGACAATTCGGTCACCCAGGAAAAGCTCGCCGACATGGCGCTTGCGGTCGATGCGTCGGCCCTGCTCATCTACCGCGCCGCATGGCAGCAGGATGTCGGCGGCACCGACAACCGGCGCGCGGCGGCGATGGCCAAGCTGCACGCGACCGAAAGCGCCCAGAAAGTGATCGACGCCGCGGTGCAAATGCACGGCGGCGCGGGAGTCACCAGGGGGGTGAAGGTCGAGGAACTTTATCGCGATATTCGCGCGCTGCGGATCTACGAAGGGGCGAGCGAAGTGCAGCGCCAGATCATCGCGCGCGACTTGCTGAAGGGGGCCAGCTCATGAAGATCCTGCAACCGGCCGGGTGGCCCCGGCCAAAGGGCTATTCGAACGGCATCAGCGCCAGCGGGCGGATGATCTTCACCGCCGGCATCGTCGGCTGGGACGAACGCGAGATGTTTCCTGAATACACACTCCACGGCCAGTTCGCCCAGGCGCTGAGGAACACGCTCGCGATCCTCGCCGAAGACGGCGCGGGCCCGGAGCATATCGTCCGAATGACCTGCTACATCATCGACCGCTCGGAATATCTTCGCGAACGCGACGACATCGGGGCCGTGTGGCGTGAGATCATGGGCAAGACCTACCCGGCGATGGCTTTGGTCGAGGTGAAGGGCCTGATCGAAGCGGCGGCGAAGATCGAGATCGAAACGACGGCGGTGGTGGAGGAATGACCAGCGCAGGCGCGGATCGCTTCACCGGCGGCTGCCTGTGCGGCGACGTGCGCTTCGTTGCATCGGGCCGGCCCTACCGAGTCGGCGTTTGCCATTGCCTCGATTGTCGCAAGCATCACGGCGCTCTCTTTTTTGCCGCTGCAATCTTCCCGCAGGACGCCGTGGCCATCGAAGGTGAGGTGGGCGATTATCGCGGACGGTCTTTCTGCCCGCGCTGCGGCTCCTCGGTCTTCGCTCGCCATGGCGATGAGATCGAAGTGCATCTGGGATCGCTCGACGCCCCGGACCAGATGACACCGACCTATGAATGCTGGACCATCCGCCGCGAGTCATGGCTACCGGCTTTTCCCACCAGCAAGCAATTCGACCGCGACCGCGAGGGCGCCGGTCGCTCCGAGGATTGATGTACGACTCCTTCGTTCGTGACCGATTGCCGCCGCCGGAGCTGCTTCCGGAGTTCCGCTTCGACCTGCCGGAGGTGCGCTATCCTGAGCGGCTGAATTCGGCGGCGGAGCTTTTAAAGGGCGGAGGGGCCGAGACGCTGGCCGTCATCAACGATCACGGGCGCTGGACCTATTCCGAGCTGGACAATTTCAGCGGACGGATCGCCGGGCTGCTGGTCGAGGAAGAGGGGCTGAAACCCGGGAACCGGGTGCTTCTTCGCGGGCCCAACGGCTACACGATGTTCGCCGCCTGGCTCGGTATCCTGAAGGCGGGCGGGGTCGTTGTCGCGACCATGCCGCTGCTTCGGCCGGGCGAGATCGCTACCGTGATCGAGCGCGCTCAGATCAGTCACGCGATCGTCGACAGCCGCTTCATCGGCGACTTCCGCGACGCCGTCGACCAGACCCATTTCGTCAAGCACATCGTCAAATATGACGGCGACTACGGCAAGGGCGAGCTGGAGACCCGCTGCGCCTCGCTTGAGCCGCTGGCGCCGGCCGACACCGGCCGCGATGACCCGTGCATCATCGCTTTCACGAGCGGGACGACGGGCGTGCCAAAGGGATGCGTGCAGTTCCACCGCGACGTCCTCGCGCCGTGCGACACCTTCGCCAAGCATCTCGTCGATCCGAAGCCCGGCGACGTGTTCCTGACCAGCGCGCCGATGGCCTTCACTTTCGGGCTCGGCATCACGCCGATGTTTCCCTGGCGCTTCGGCGCGGCGGCGGCGACGATTGAACAGGGCGGTCCGGATAAGCTGCTGGATGCCATTTCGAAGTTTGGGGTGACGCACCTCGGGACTGCGCCCACCGCATACAAAGCGATGCTGTCGCAGCCGGCGCTCGATGAGGCGCTGAAGACTCTGCGCTACTGCATTTCAGCCGGCGAGCACCTCCCCGAAGCGACGTGGCGGGCGTGGAAGGAGCGTACCGGAATCGCGATCACCGACGGCATCGGCTCGACCGAGATGATGCACATCTTCGTCTCCGCTGCCGGCGAAGGCATCTGCCCGGGCGCGACCGGTAAGGCGGTGCCAGGGTACGAAGCGACCGTGCTCGACGCGGATGGCGAGCCTCTGAACGAGGGCGTCGGCCGCCTGGCGATCAAGGGCCCGACCGGCTGCCGCTACATCGATGACCCGCGCCAGCGCGACTATGTCGTCAATGGCTGGAACGTCACTGGCGACACCTACCGCAAGGACGCCGACGGATACTATTGGTACCTCGCGCGGAGCGACGATATGATCGTCAGCTCGGGCTACAATATCGGCGCTCCCGAAGTGGAGAATGCGTTGCTGTCGCACCCCGCGGTCGCCGAATGCGCGGTGATCGGAGTCCCCTGTCCCCAGCGCGGCCAGAAGGTTAAGGCGTTCGTGGTGCTCGCGGCGGATGCGCAGTCGTCAGAGGAGCTGGTCGCGGAGCTGCAGGCGCACGTGAAGGCCGAGATCGCCCCCTACAAATATCCGCGCGAGATCGAGTTCGTCGACGCCCTGCCGAAGACTGCTACGGGGAAGCTTAGGCGGAGTGAGTTGAGAACGCGCTGAGGGGCTACTTCCGACGCGCGAGACAGATGATTGTGTAAATCGCCGTCAGCAAACCCAGGATTGTCTCGACGATGCCAACGAGGACGAACCCTTGCGCATTTTGTAGGTCATTCGGCGCGAGCGCTATCCAAGCGCCAGCGGTCAATGCGATCCAGAAGAGAAAAGCAAAGGGGACGCTCTGCAAGGAGAAGAGGCGGACCGGAGGTTCTCCAGGACGCAGCCGCTTAAACGCTGTGACCGACATAGCCAAGAAAGCCGCGAGCGACAGTAGTTGGTTCGCGCTCACTCAAACTCAACGATGACCTGATTGACCGCGAGGCTGTCGCCGGCCATGGCCGGGGTCGCCTTGACCGTCGCCGCCTTGGGCGCTCGGAGGATATTCTCCATCTTCATCGCTTCCATCACCGCGACCGGCTGGCCCGGCTCGACCTTGTCGCCGACCGCGACGTCGAGCTTCGTGAGCAGCCCCGGCATCGGCGCGAGCAAAAGCCGCGACAGGTCCGGCGCCGGCTTTTCGATCATGTGCTTCGAAAGCTCGGCGACGTGCGGCGGAAGCACCTGGACCCTGTGGCTCGCGCCGCGAGTGTTGAGCGTCCAGCCGCGGCCGTTCTTCATCACCTTCACGGTGCGCATCCGGCCGTCGATGCTTGCGGACAACAGCCGTTGTCCCGGGGACCAGCGAGCGATCACGTCGATCAGCTCGCCGCCGTTCACGACCGCGAGCGTCCCGCCCTCATAGGGCTTGATCCGCACCTTGTGCTGATCGCCGTCGACGATGACAACCCGCTCGGAGGGCGGCACGACCGGTGGGCCAAGCTGATGGTCGACACCCGCGGCGCGTTCATCGCTGATCGCCCCGATCATTCCGCCGATCACCGCAATGTCGGACAGCAGTTCCGCGTTCGCCGGAGCGCCGGTGAATCCTTCCGGATATTCCTCGGCGATGAAGTTGGTGGTGATGTCGCCCGACCGATAGCGCGGGTGCTGCATCAGCGCCGTGAGAAAGTCGACATTGTCGCCGATGCCGTCGAGCTCGAACGCGTCGAGCGCCGCGATCTGCGCGTCGATGGCGGCTTCGCGGTTTGGTCCCCAGGTGATCAGCTTGGCAACCATCGGGTCGTAGAACATGCTGATCTCGGAGCCTTCGGTGACCCCGTCGTCGACGCGGACCCTGATGTCGCCGTCCGCGCGGGCAGGCCGCGTGTAGCGGGTCAGTCGCCCGGTGCTGGGAAGGAACCCGCGGTACGGGTCCTCGGCATAGACTCGCGTTTCCACAGCCCAGCCGTCGAGCTTCACGTCGTCCTGGCTGAAGGCGAGCTTCTCGCCGGCCGCGACGCGGATCATCTGCTCGACCAGGTCGAGGCCAGTCACTTCCTCGGTCACCGGATGCTCGACCTGGAGTCGGGTGTTCATCTCCAGGAAGTAGAAGCTCTTGCCGGTCGGGTCGGCGCCGGAGACGATCAGCTCGACCGTGCCCGCCGAGTAATATCCGACAGCCTTGGCGAGGGCGACCGCCTGTTCGCCCATCGCCCGGCGCATTTCGGGCGTGACGAACGGCGACGGCGCTTCCTCGACCACCTTCTGATGGCGGCGCTGAATCGAGCATTCGCGCTCGCCCAGATAGAGGACGTTGCCGTGCTGGTCGCCGAGCACCTGGATCTCGATATGACGCGGCTGCTCGATGAACTTCTCGATGAACACGCGGTCGTCGCCGAAGCTGTTGAGCCCCTCGCGCTTCACGCTGTCGAAGCCTTCGCGGACGTCGGTCTCGTTCCAGGCGAGCCGCATGCCCTTGCCGCCGCCGCCGGCCGACGCCTTCATCATCACCGGATAGCCGATGTCCTTGGCGATCTTCAGCGCGTCCTTGGTGGTGGTGATGTCGTCGAGATAGCCGGGGACGATGTTGACGCCCGCATCTCTAGCCAGCTTCTTCGACTCGATCTTGTCGCCCATCGCGGCAATGGCCTTGGGCGGGGGGCCGATGAAGGTGATCCCGGCTTTCTTGAGCGCCTTGGCGAAGCTCTCGCGTTCCGAAAGGAAGCCGTAGCCCGGATGCACCGCCTCGGCGCCCGTCGCCTTGCACGCGTCGATGATCAGCTCGGCCTTGAGGTAGGATTCGGATGCTGGCGGCGGGCCGATCCGCACCGCCTCGTCCGCCATCAGCACGTGCGGCGCGCGAGCGTCGGCATCGGAATAAACGGCGACCGTCTTGATGCCCATGCGCTTCGCCGTGCGCATCACCCGGCACGCAATCTCGCCGCGGTTGGCGATCAGGATCTTTGAGAACATTGGACCTCGAAACCGAACTCGGGTGGCGGCGCCTCTGCCGGCGGCAGAAGGAACTGCAGAGCCTGCGGCGTCAACTGCTGGTAAATCGTCGAATGGGCAAGGTCGTTGCGCACGTTGAAGCACCAGCCGCGGGCTTTTGCCTTCAACGCGGCGGCAACGCGGTCGTCGGCGGCGCGCATCTCGGCCCCTTCGTCGGCGACGGCGAAATAGAGACGCCGGCCTTCCTGCCGCGAGCCAAGCGTCGGGGCTACGCGCTTCGACAGCGCCTCCTTGTCCCACCACAGGCTGGGGCTGATCGCGCCATAGGCGTCGAACAGGCCCGGCTCGTCGGCATAGGTTTCGAGGATGAACAAGCCAGCGAGCGACTCGCCGATGACCGCGTCATAGCCGTTGGTGCGGTAGGATCGCTCTACCAGCGGCTTGACCTCGTCGCGGATGAAGGCGCGGAACTTAGCCGACGATCCGGCCGTCGGATATTTCTTCAGCAGCTCCGGATCGTGCGTGACTCCGGTCAGTTCGCGTCGACGGTCCTTGGTCGCGATGCCGACCAATATCGCTTCGCTCGAGCGGCCCCAGGCGGAGTTGAGCTGGAGCACTCCGGCGACGTGGAGCAGGTCCTGATCGACCCCGCCGTCGATCAGGTAGAGTACCGGAAAGCGCTTCACCGTTTCCTTCCAATAGCTCGCCGGAAGAACGACGTTGATCGTGCGGTCTTCGCCGAGCGCGCTCGATTTCAGATGCAGCGAATTGCCGATGACGATCGGCTCCGGCGGCGTCGCCGGCTGCGACTGCGCGGAACCTGCTATGCAGAGTGCAAGGAGCGCAATCGCGATCCGGTTCATACCGGCTTCTTAGCCAGGTAGACGCCGACCGCCATTACGACCAGCCCGATACCGCGCTGCATGGTCAGCGTAGATTTCACCGCTCCGAACAGGCCGAAATGATCGATGATCGCGGCGGCGACTAGCTGGCCCAGCAGGACGAAGAAGATCGCGTTGCCGACACCGATCTTCGGCGCCGACCAGGTCACGGACAGGACGTAGAAAACGACGCCGAGCGCCGCGAGATAATACCAGGGGGAAAGGCCCGTGAAGACTCCGCGCGACGGCAGCCCGACGAACGCGAGGACCAGCGCGGTCATCACCAGGCCGACCGCGAACAGGATCACGCTCGCCGTGACGGGACTCTGGATGTGCGTGCCGAGCCCAGCGTTGAGCGCGGCCGTGACGGGAATGCCCATGCCGACGACGATCATCATCAATGCGATGGCCGTGAAGCTCGCACCGGCGGACGGATTCATTCGGCTGCCTCGTCGCGATTGGCGGTCAGGATTTTACTGAACATGTTTAAATCTGAGCCAGACCAGCGGTGGGATAGCAACAACACCTATCCACCAGACCACGCCGGCAATGTCAGCAACGGCAGGCGAGACGGCGAACAGCGACCAGACGAGCATGACGCCAAAGAACCACCAAGCGAACCAAACCAACAAAGTTACTGCAGCAGTGACGGCGATGCGCTTCGTCACTCCGCCGCCTCATCCAGCGGCGGGCGGTTGTGGCCGAGCAGGCGAAGCACTTCGTCGGCGGCGTCGGCGAGGTTGGTACCGGGGCCGAAGATCGCTTGGACACCCGCGGCTCGAAGCGCGGCATAATCCTGCGGCGGGATGACCCCGCCCGCGACCACCTTGATGTCGGCGCGGCCCATCTCCTTGAGCGCCTCGATCATCTCCGGGATGAGGGTCCGGTGGCCAGCGGCGAGCGAGCTCGCGCCCACGACGTCGACGTCCTTCGCGACCGCCATCTCGGCGGTTTCGCGTGGGGTCTGGAACAGTGGACCTGGGATCACATCGAAGCCCAAATCGGTAAAGGCCGAGGAGACGAGGTTCGCGCCTCGATCATGCCCGTCCTGCCCCATCTTGGCGACGAGAATTCGCGGGCGTCGGCCGAGGCGCTGAGCGACCGATTGCGTCCCCTGCTCGGCGGCCTTCCAACGCGCGTCGCCGCGCGCCTTGCCGTAGATCCCGCGCACCGGCTCGGGCACCGTATCGTAGCGGCCGAACGCGCGCTCCAGCGCATCGGAAATCTCGCCCAGAGTGGCCCGCGCCCGCGCCGCCTCGACGCTGAGCGCCAGCAAATTCCCATCGCCCCTCGCGCCGGCTTCGAGCGCATCCAGCGCCGCGCGAACCTGGCCCTCATCGCGGTTCGCGCGCACCTTCTCCAGCCGCGCGATCTGGCCGGCGCGCACCTTCGCATTGTCGACCTCGAGGATGTCGTGCTCGGGCTCGTTTTCCGGCTGGTAACGGTTGACGCCAACGATCACCGTCTCGCCCGTATCGACCTTCGCCGCGCGCGCTGCTGCGGCCTCCTCGATGCGATGCTTCGGCAGGCCTTCCGCGACCGCCTTGGTCATCCCGCCATGCGCCTCGACCTCCTCGATCAAAGCCCAGGCTTTTTCCTCGAGCTCTCGAGTCAGCTTCTCGACGTACCAGCTTCCGCCGAGCGGGTCGGCGACCGCTGTCACGCCGCTCTCCTCGGCGAGGATCAGCTGCGTGTTGCGGGCGATCCGCGCGCTGAAATCGGTCGGCAGCGCGATGGCTTCGTCAAAGCTGTTGGTGTGCAGCGACTGCGTGCCGCCGAGCACGGCCGCCAGCGCCTCGATCGTAGTCCGCACGATGTTGTTGTACGCGTCCTGCTCGGTCAGGCTCACGCCCGATGTCTGGCAATGCGTCCGGAGCATCTTCGACCGGTCGGTCTTGGCTCCAAGGTCCGTCATGATCCGGTGCCAGAGCGTCCGCGCGGCGCGCAGCTTCGCGACCTCCATGAATAGGTTCATTCCGATGCCGAAAAAGAAGCTCAGCCGGCCCGCGAATTCGTCGATCTCCAGGCCCTGCGACTGCGCGACACGGACATATTCCATGCCGTCGGCCAGCGTGTAGGCAAGCTCCTGCACCGCCGTCGCCCCGGCCTCGTGCATGTGATAGCCGCTGATCGAGATCGAATTGAACTTCGGCATCTCGCGGGCGCAATAAGCGATCACGTCGGCGACGATCCGCATGCTTGGCTCGGGCGGGTAGATGTAGGTGTTGCGGACCGCGAACTCCTTCAAAATGTCGTTCTGGATCGTGCCGTTGAGCTTGTCGTGGGGGACGCCCTGTTCCTCGCCGGCGACGATGAAGAAGGCCATGATGGGAAGCACCGCGCCGTTCATGGTCATCGACACGCTCATCGTGTCGAGCGGGATTCCGTCGAACAGCAGCTTCATGTCCTCGACGCTATCGATTGCGACGCCCGCCATTCCGACATCGCCGGCGACGCGCGGATTGTCGCTGTCGTAGCCGCGGTGGGTGGCGAGATCGAAGGCGACGCTGAGGCCCTTCTGTCCGGCCTTCAGGTTGCGGCGATAGAAGGCGTTCGATTCTTCCGCGGTCGAGAACCCCGCATATTGGCGGATCGTCCAAGGCCGGCCGGCGTACATCGTCGCATAAGGGCCGCGCGTATAAGGCGGCTGCCCGGGCAGGCCGCTATCGATCCCCGCGGAATCCTCAGGCCGGTAGACCGCTTTGAGGCGAATGCCTTCGGGCGTGTCGCGGGTGGTATCGTCTGCCATCGGCCGCTGGCTCTAGCAGGGCATTTTGCATTTCGGGAGTGGGTGAGGCACGCCGGCGTCCCCGAGTCCCCGCGTGGAGTTCCTGGCATGAAGCACGCAATCCTCCTTCCCGGCCTGCTGGCCGCAACGTTCCCGGCTCTCGCTACAGCGCCGCAAGTCGATCCCGTCGTCGCTCAGGCCGCACCTTTCATCGACCGCGCCAACTCGGAATGGGGCACGGCGGTAGTGTCGGGCGATCCGGATGCGCTGAGCGCTCCTTATGCGGAGGACGGGATCTTCATCGGCCCGGACGGGAAGGTGACCGTCGGCAAGGCAGCGATCCGGGCGATGTACGCCGCGCGTCCGAAGAGCGCGCGGATTCTGGAAGCATCGGCGAGAAGCGACGGCCGCGTCGCCGCCGATGCCGATGACGTCTACGAATGGGGATCGGCCTCGGCGACCGTGAAAACCGATGCGGGCGTGACGAAGAAGTCGCTTGGCCGTTTTCTCACGGTCTGGCATCGGCAGGCATCCGTCTGGCTGATCACCCGCAACATCGCATTCTGAGGAAGCCTGGGAAGGGCTCGAGCGTTTAACCCGCAGAGGAGAAACGCCATGCCTGCCAAATCGAAAGCGCAGCAAAAGGCCGCCGGTGCCGCTTTGTCGGCGAAGCGCGGCGATACGCCCAAGAGCGAACTGAAGGGCGCGTCGAAGTCGATGATGTCGATGAGCGAAAAAGAGCTCCACAAGATGGCGTCGACCAAGCGCAAGGGTAAGCCCGAGCACGCCAGCTAGGTGCTGGTCTCCATCGATGGAAAGGCCCGCCGTACCACTGATGGGCGGCGGGCCTTTCCATCGTGGCGCGCCCGGCTAGAACGCTTGGATGGCAAGCGGTCCGGACGAGGTTCAGAGCCGAGAGAAACTCGCTGGGATCTTCCTGATGGCAGCGGCGGCGGCGGCTCTGCTGATCGCCAACAGCGGCCTTGCCGGTCCCTATCACTCGCTGCTCGAAACGAGGCTCGGACCCGCGCTTCCGCGTCTTGGCGTCCTCTCGCTTCACGAATGGATCGCCGACGGATTAATGGCCGTTTTCTTCCTGCTCGTCGGGCTGGAGGTGAAGCGCGAGTGGTATGACGGGCGCTTGTCGACCGCGGCCGAGCGACGTCTGCCGATCATAGCGGCCGCGGCGGGAATGGCGGTCCCAGCGATGGTTTATCTCGCGGTCACCGGGGCCGATCCGGCGGTGATCCGCGGCTGGGCGATACCGTCGGCGACCGACATTGCGTTCGCGGTCGGAATCCTGGCTCTGCTGGGCAAGAGCGCCAACCCCTCGCTGAAGCTCGTCCTCGTCGCAATCGCAGTCATCGACGACATCGGTGCGGTGATCATCATCGCACTCGTCTACACCGCGAGTCTCGATGCCTTCGCCATCGCGGCAGCCGTCGCAATCGTCGGGCTGATGGCGATGATGAACCTGCTCGGAGTGCGTCGCCTTTTTCCCTATATGATCGCGTTCGTAGCGCTGTGGGTCGCGATGCTCGCAAGCGGCGTGCATGCGACCATCTCGGGCGTGCTTGCCGCGCTGACGATTCCTCTCGGCCGAGGCGAGGAGCAGTCGCCGCTCAAGCGTCTCGAACATGCGATTCACCCATGGGTGATGCTTGGGATCATGCCGCTCTTCGGACTCGCCAGCGCCGGCGTCCACATAGGCGGCTTCGGCGAGGTGCTGCAGCCCGTGCCGCTGGCCATTATCGCCGGCCTTTTCATCGGCAAGCAGGCCGGCGTTTTCGGCTCGATCTGGCTGATGGTGAGGCTCGGGATCGCGACTCGCAAGCCCTCGACACCGTGGATCCAGATTTACGGTGCGGCGCTTTTGACCGGCGTAGGCTTCACCATGAGCCTGTTCATCGGAGCGCTTGCGTTCAACGATCCCGACCTCGTCGATTCGGCCAGGCTGGGCACGATCGTCGGGTCGCTCCTCGCCGGGCTGGCAGGATGGGCAGTCCTCTACTTCTCCAAGCCGTTCGTCGCCGAGGACGACCGCGCAGAAGCGCGAGAGATTTTCGCAGGGGATTTCGAGGGCGGGACGCAGGGTGAGGCGGGCTGATGCGATGCTTCTGGGATGAGCGGCAGCGGGCGCATGTTCCGCAGGGAGAATTCTTCAATGGGAAGATGCACGCCGCGGCGGAGCATCGCGGGCGCATCGACGCGATGCTGGACGCCATCGGCGCAACCGAATTGCCTGACGATCGCGGAATTGAGCCGCTGCAGCGCGTACATTCGGCGGATTACCTCGACTTCCTCCGGTCAGCTCATGAGCAGTGGGTGACGGCCGGCCGCGAAGGCGACGCCTTCCCGTACAGCTTCCCGATCGTGCGCCGCCGGCCGCAGGCGTTCGACAGGATCGACGCATCGCTCGGCTATTACGGGTTCGATACGTCGTCGCCCATCGGGCCGGGGACGTGGGAGGCCGCTTACTGGAGCGCGCAGACCGCGCTCGCCGCGCTTCATGCTACGCTCGACGAGGGCGGCGCCTTCGGCCTGTGCCGGCCACCGGGCCACCACTCCGGGTCGGATTATTTCGGCGGCTATTGTTACCTGAACAATGCGGCAATCGCCGCCGAAGCCGCGCTTGCGAGCGGCCGCGAGCGCGTCGCAATCCTCGATGTGGACTATCACCATGGCAACGGGACGCAGGACATCTTCTACTCGCGCTCCGACGTCTTCTTCGCCTCGATCCACGCTGACCCAGCGACCGATTATCCCTTCTTCTGGGGTCGCGCCGACGAAACTGGAGAGGGTGACGGGGCGGGCGCCAATCTCAATCTTCCGCTGGTACGCGGGACCCGCTGGCCGGAGTACGAACGGGCACTCGGCACAGCGCTCGATGGGCTAGGCAATTCAGCGCCCGACCTTCTGATCGTGTCGTTCGGAGCCGACACGTGGGGCGGCGATCCGATCAGCCATTTCCAGCTCGAAACCGCCGATTACCGATCGATTTCCACCCGGATCGCGAGCGCCGGTCTGCCGACGCTAGTGCTGATGGAAGGCGGCTATGCGGTCGAGGCACTCGGCGCCAACGTCGCCGAATTCCTGAGCGGTTTTTAAAGCTTTTCGGTCAGCTCCGGGACGATCTTGAACAGATCGCCGACCAGGCCGATGTCCGCCACCTGGAAGATCGGGGCTTCCTCGTCCTTGTTGATGGCAACGATGACCTTCGAATCCTTCATTCCTGCGAGGTGCTGGATCGCGCCTGAAATGCCGATGGCGATGTAGACTTCGGGGGCGACGATCTTGCCGGTCTGGCCGACCTGGTAGTCGTTGGGGGCATAGCCCGCGTCGACCGCGGCGCGGCTTGCTCCCACCGCCGCGCCGAGCTTGTCGGCGAGCGGGTCGAGGAGCTTGTGGAAGTCGCCGCTCGATCCGAACGCTCGGCCGCCCGAGACGATGACCTTGGCGCTGGTCAGTTCCGGCCGCTCGCTCTCGGATGCCTCGAGACCGACGAAGCTGCTGAGGCCCGCGGGCTGCCCGCCGTCGACCTTCTCGACGCTTGCACTTCCGCCCTCGCGCGCCGCCTTTTCGAACGCCGTCGTTCGGACGGTGATCACCTTCTTGGCATCGCTCGACTTGACCGTCGCAATGGCGTTGCCTGCGTAGATCGGGCGAGTGAAGGTGTCGGGCCCTTCGACGGAGAGGATGTCGGTGATCTGCATCACGTCGAGCAATGCAGCGACACGCGGCGCGATGTTCTTGCCCGTCGTCGTCGCGGGGACCACGAACGCGTCATAGCCCGCGATCAGCTTTGCAGCGACCGGCGCCACTTCCTCGGGAAGCTCGTGATCGAGGTGAGCGGCATCGGCGAGGAGAACCTTGGACACGCCGGCGATCTTCCCCGCTTCGTCGGCCACCGAGGCGACGTTGGCCCCGACGACCAACGCATGGACTTCGCCAAGCTTCGAGGCCGCGGTGACGGTGGCGAGGGTCGCGTCGCGGACGCTTTTTCCGTCATGCTCGACGAGTACGAGTACGCTCATTTCGCAATCCCCATGCCCTTGAGGCGCTCGACAAGCTCGTCGACCGACCCGACCTTGATTCCCGCCTGGCGCTTGGGCGGCTCGGCTACCTTCAGGACTTCCAGCCGCCGCCCGATGTCGACTCCAAGCTCGTCCGGAGTCTTGGTCGCAAGCGGCTTAGACTTGGCCTTCATGATGTTGGGCAGCGACGCGTAGCGCGGCTCGTTGAGACGGAGGTCGGTGGTGACGACCGCAGGCACCTTCAGCTCCTCGGTCTCGAGCCCGCCGTCGACTTCGCGGGTGACCTTCACCTTGCCATCGCCGGCCTCGACCTTCGACGCGAATGTGCCCTGCGGCCAGCCGAGCAATGCGGCCAGCATCTGGCCGGTCGCATTATTGTCGTCGTCGATTGCCTGCTTGCCCAGAACGATCATCTCGGGCTTTTCCTCCTCGGCGATCTTCGCGAGGATCTTGGCGACTCCGAGCGGCTCCACCTCTTCGTCGGTCTGCACGAGGATCGCGCGATCGGCCCCCATCGCCAGCGCGGTTCTCAATGTCTCCTGCGCCTTCGCCGGACCGATCGACACCGCAACAATCTCGGTGGCGACACCCTTTTCCTTCAGCCGGATGGCTTCCTCGACGGCGATCTCGTCGAACGGGTTCATGCTCATCTTGACGTTGGCGAGGTCTACTCCGGAGCCGTCCATCTTGACCCGCGGCTTCACGTTGAAGTCGATCACGCGCTTGACCGCGACGAGAAGTTTCATGCCATCATCCTTCCATCCCACTCGGCATAATCCGCGATCAGCCCGGGGAACTCGTTTTCCTTGGGAAAGCCTTCGTAAGAGCGAACTGCTCCGGACGTTGCGCCCGGCATGGCCTCGGCCAGGAACATCTCGACGTAAGGCCTGTGCTTCTTCGCGTCGTCGAACATTGACGAGCGCACGTTGACGAAGCCCTCGATTTCCTTGGCGGTCGTGAACATCCAGCTCATGCACTCGGGGCAGAACTGATGGTCCGGACCGGCCTTCAGGCCGCCGCGAACCGTTCTGCCATCGGTCACCGTAAAGCGGTCCGCCGGATAGAAGCTGCTCAGGGAGAATGCTCCTCCCGTCATTCGCTGGCAGCCTGTGCAATGGCAAGCCATCGTGATGAGCGGAGCGCCCGATGCCTGGATACGGACGGCGCCGCATCGGCACTGGCCGGAATGCAAATCCCCACTCAAGCAGGGACCGCCTGCTTCACTTGCGCGACGACCTTGCGTGCGGCGTCGCCGAGGTCGTCAGCTGGGATGATTGCGAGCCCGCTGGACGCGAGGATGTCCTTGCCCTGCTGGACGTTCGTGCCTTCGAGGCGGACGACGAGCGGAACCTTGATGTCCATCTCGCGGGCGGCCGCGACGATACCCTCCGCAATGATGTCGCAGCGCATGATCCCGCCGAAGATGTTGACCAGGATGCCTTCGACCCGCGGATCGGACAGGATGATCTTGAAGGCAGCGGTGACCTTCTCCTTCGAAGCTCCGCCGCCGACGTCGAGGAAGTTGGCGGGCTCGGCACCGTTGAGCTTGATGATGTCCATCGTCGCCATCGCAAGGCCGGCGCCGTTGACCATGCAGCCGATGTTGCCGTCGAGCTTGATGTAGGCGAGGTCGTATTTCGACGCCTCGATCTCCATCGGATCCTCTTCGCTCAGGTCGCGAAGCTGCTCGAGGTCCGGGTGGCGGAACTCGGCGTTGTTGTCGAAGCCGACCTTGGCGTCGAGGACGAGGAGCTCGCCCTTGTCGGTGACCGCCAGCGGGTTGACCTCGATCTGTGAGGCGTCGGTGCCGAGGAAGGCCTCGTAGAGCTTGGCAAGAGTCTTGCCGCACTGCTTGGCGAGGTCGCCTGAAAGGCCCAGCGCGGCGGCGACCGCGCGTCCATGATGCGGCATCAGCCCGGTTGCTGGATCGACTGTAATCGTTCGGATCTTCTCGGGCGTTTCGTGAGCGACCGTCTCGATGTCCATTCCGCCTTCGGTCGAGGCGACGATGGCAATCCGGCCCGATTCCCGGTCGACCAGGAGGGCCAGGTAGAATTCCTTTTCGATATCGACGCCATCGGTGATGTAGAGCCGCTGGACCTGCTTTCCGGCCGGGCCGGTCTGAACGGTGACCAGGGTCTTGCCGAGCATCTCGGCGGAATGCTCGCGAACCTCGTCGATCGAATGAGCGAGGCGGACGCCGCCCTTAGAGCCTTCGGGAAGTTCCTTGAACTTGCCCTTGCCCCGGCCGCCGGCGTGGATTTGCGCCTTCACGACCCACAGGGGTCCGGGAAGCTTCTTCGCGGCTTCGACCGCCTCATCGACGCTCATCGCGGCATGGCCGGCGGGAACCGGCACCCCGAACTTCGCGAGCAGCTCTTTCGCCTGATATTCGTGGATGTTCATGGCGCTGGCCCTTAATCAGAAGCTTGCTGCGATGCAAAGTGACGAGCGACCTCTCCGCAAGATCATCCATGTCGACATGGACGCCTTCTACGCGTCGGTGGAGCAGCGCGATAATCCCGCGCTTCGCGGGCTCCCTGTCGCGGTAGGCGGAGGGCACCGGGGAGTCGTCGCGGCAGCAAGCTATGAGGCGCGGAAGTTCGGCATACGCTCGGCGATGCCGTCGGTCACCGCCAAGCGTAAATGCCCCGACCTCATCTTCGTGAAGCCGCGATTCGACGCCTATCGCGAAGTGTCGAACCAGATCCGCGCGATCTTCGCCGATTACACGGAGCTGGTGGAACCGTTGAGCCTGGACGAGGCCTATCTGGACGTGACCGAGGACCGCCGTGGCCTGGGCAGCGCACGCGCGGTCGCCGAGGACATCCGCCGCCGGATTCGCGAGGAGACGGCTCTGACCGCGTCCGCCGGCGTCTCCTATTGCAAGTTCATCGCCAAGCTCGCCTCCGACTATCGCAAGCCCGACGGGCTGACGGTGATCCGTCCAGAGCAGGGGGCGGAGTTTGTCGCTTCCCTCCCGGTCGCCCGCTTCCATGGCGTCGGGCCGGTGACCGCGAAGAAGATGGAGGCGCTGGGAATCTTGACCGGCGCGGACTTGCGGGCATGGAGCCTGCCCGAGCTCGAGGCGCGGTTCGGCAGCTCGGGATCCTGGTATCACCGGATCTGCCGCGGCATTGACGATCGGGAGGTGAAGGCGGACCGGCCGTACAAGTCGGTCAGCGCCGAACGGACCTTCGACGAAGATTTGAGTGAGCCGCAGAGGCTTTCCGTCGAGCTTGAGCGGGTCGCGGGTTACGCCTGGGCGCGGGTCGAGCGGGCGGAGGTCGTCGGACGGACCGTCACGCTCAAGGTCAAATATGGCGACTTCAGCCTGATTACCCGCTCGAAGAGCTTTCCGGACGGCGTGCCCGACCTCCCGAAATTCGCCGCGGCCGGGCAGTCGTTGCTCCAGTCGCTGCTGCCCGTTCCAAAGGGAATCCGGCTTCTGGGGCTTGGTCTCCACAATCTGGCGGACAGGTTCGATGAACCGCAGCAGCTCAGACTCGCAATTTAGGGTAAGTTCTGATATAAAATCGTAACAGAGGCCGCCGCGGTTCCGCAGCGGCCGACCACAGCAGGAACCTTAACAGGCGACGAGCCACGACCCATTGTTCCTAGGGGCAGGTGTCGTTTTGGGGGACGATACGCAATGTGTCGGCTCCGTTCGCCGTTAGACAGGAAGGTATACGAATGGCTGCCAAGGCTTTGAGCTTCGACGTCGGTGATTATGTTGTTTACCCCAAGCACGGTGTCGGCCGCGTCGTAGAACTGCAGAGCACGGAAATCGCCGGGACCCGCCTCGACCTCTACGTTCTTCGCTTCGAGAAAGAGAAGATGACGCTGAGGGTGCCGGTCAACAAGGCGGACTCTGTCGGGATGCGCAAGCTGTCGTCCGACAAGACGATGAAGGACGCTCTCGACACGCTGAAGGGCAAGCCGAAGGTAAAGCGCACCATGTGGTCGCGCCGCGCGCAGGAATATGAAGCGAAGATCAACTCGGGCGACCTGACGTCGATCGCCGAAGTGGTCCGCGACCTCTTCCGCCCGGACGACGCTCCCGAGCAGAGCTATTCGGAGCGGCAGATTTTCGAGGCCGCTTCCTCGCGCCTGGCGCGGGAGCTCGGCGCGATGGAGCAGACCGACGAGAAGTCGGCGCTTGCCCAGATCCTCGACATCCTGAACAAGGCGGCGGTGATCCACCACAAGCCCAAGGAGGAAGTCGCGTAAGCGCTTCTCTCAACGAATTTGCAAAGGGCGCCCCTCACCGGGCGCCCTTTTCTTTTGCGCTTGCGCTTCACGATCCGAGTGCTGTATTGTGTATCTAATACAGTTCAGGAGACGCAAGATGCGCAAGACAGTGCTGATCGGGATTGCGGTGGCGGCGTTGGCCGCAGCGGGTTGCGGGCAGAGCCGCGCCGAGGATGGCGGGCCGATGACGAAGCGCAGCTATCAGGTCGGAGGCTTCGAGCGAATCCAAGTTGCGGGCCCGTTCGACGTCCAAGTGCGGACCGGCTCGGCACCCTCGGTTTCGGCAAGCGGTCCGTCGAAGCTTCTCGACCGGCTGGTGGTCGAGGTCAAAGGCGATCGCCTGGTCATCCACACGAAGGAGCATCACGGCCTGTTCAACTGGGGCTCGCACAGCAACGGCAGCGCGACGCTCCAGGTCACGGTGCCGGCGCTTAGCGGCGCCGACATTGCGGGATCGGGCGGGATCAGCGTCGACAAGGTCAAGGGCGACAACTTCAACGGAGCTGTCGCCGGATCGGGCGATCTCACCATCGACTCGCTAGACGTCCAATCGCTCAAGCTTGCGATCGGCGGCTCGGGCGACATCCGGGCGCAGTCGGGACAGGCGGCGCAGGCCGACTACAGTATCGCGGGATCGGGCGGGATCGACGCTCGCGGCATCAGGGCCGCAGTGGCGAAGGCGTCGATTGCCGGCTCGGGAAGCATCTCCGGCCAGGCGACAGCCAGCGCGGACGTCAACATCATGGGATCGGGCGACGTGACCCTGACGGGCGGCGCCAAGTGCACCGTTTCGAAGATGGGCTCGGGCAACGTCAACTGCTCTTAAAGGGGTCTTAACCATGAGGCGCGAAAAGCGGAGGCCATGAGCCTTCGCTTTCTCGTCTCGCTTCTTGTCCTGCTCGGCGTCGCTTCGGCGGCATCCGCGGCGGAGCGCCGCTATACTGTCACGGACTTCACCCGGGTGCGGGTGGACGGCGGCTATGGCGTCAAAGTGACCACGGGAGTGTCGCCGTTCGCAACTGCGAGCGGCACGCCCGCAGCACTCGACGCGGTTTCGGTCGAGGTGCAGGGCCAGACCCTGATCGTCCGGCAAAACCGTTCGGCGTGGGGCGGCTTTCCAGGGCAGCGTCCGGGACCGGTCGAGATCAACGTCGGAACGCACGACATCACCGCCGCCTGGCTGAACGGCGCGGGAAGCGTCGCGGTGGACAAGGTCCGCGGATTGTCGTTCCAGCTGTCGGTGCAGGGCTCCGGGTCGGGCTCCGTCGCCAACCTCAGCGTGGACAAGCTCGAAGCCGACCTCAGCGGAAGCGGCTCGATCAGGCTGGGAGGAAGCGCGAAGAACGTTCACGCGAGCGTTCGCGGGCCCGGCTTGTTCGACGCTGCGAACCTGTCGGCGAAGGACGTGAACGTCAGCGCCGAAGGGGATTCGGTCCTCAAGATCACCGCGACGGAAACAGCCAAGGTGTTCGCCACCGGCACAGCCAGCGTGGAGCTTGCGGGCAAGCCCGCCTGCACGGTGGATTCGAACGGGGCGGCGACCGTCAGTGGCTGCCGCTAGGCTCCTAGTTCAGCGAAGCGGTCGCTTCGACTCCCGACAGGAAGTTCCAGAGTGCTCCGGCGAGCTCTTCGCCGGCGGCGACCGCCTCCGCCTTTTGGTCCTCGGGAAGGCGATCGAGAAGCTCGCGGCAGACCGAGCTGTGCTCGACGTCAGCGGTCGCGTGGACGCGGAAGAAGCGAAGCGTGTCCTCGTCGGCGATCCCGTAACGGTCGACCAGGCCCTCGATTTTCGCCGTCGCAACCCCGGGGAATTGCGATTCATACGCGTAGAGGGCGCCGAGACCCGCGGCGTAGGACTGGTGAGACAGCCGGCGGAAGGTGTCGATTAGCGCCTGGGTCTCGCCGTTGAGCTTCTGCAAGCGGACCGACTGCTCATCCTCCCCGAGCCCGCAAGCGAACATCAGCCAAAGGGTCGCATGATCCTGCTTGCCGGCCTCGATTCCCTCCTCTTCGGCCAGGTTCTCGGCGAGCATCCGGCGGCCGTCGCGGTCAGGGCAGGCGCTGTGAACGGCGCTGACTGCGCGCGGGAAAGCCTCGACGTGGTGGAAATACTGGCGGGCGTAGGCGCGCAGCGTGTCAAGGCTCAGCCGGCCCTCAGTCCACGCCTGGTAGAAAGGGTGGCTCAGCATTGCGCGGTCGGCGACCTTCGTATCGATTGCCTGGGAAACACGAACGTCGGTCATGGAGCGCCTCCTGCTATTTTGCACCGCAATAGGGCCGTCCAAATGTGTCGACAAGCGGATGCTGGACGCGACGGGCGAAGCAACCGATCCGCAGCATCTTCGTTGAGTAGTGAACGAAGAACAACGGGAGTGAAGCCATGTATATCGGTATCGGCGGACTTATCCTTCTGATCATCCTTCTGGTCGTCCTGCTTTAACCTGAACGGCAGACCTAGACCAAAGCCAGCGCGGCCAATCGGCCGTAAAGCCGGGGCGGCAGGCCGGTAAGGCCGGATCCGTCGTCCCCGGCCGTTGGCTCATTTTCTTCAGACAAATAGCGCCAGCCCTGGTGAGCGCGCCGGTGAGCCGGCGTGACGGGCACGAACTCGGCCGAGCAGACGATGTCGATTCGCCCATCGGTCCGGTCCTCGAGCCGGAGGATTTCATTGCCTCCGACCAGCCGGTGCTTGACGATCCAGTAAAGGTTGCCGCCGACCAGCTCGTCCGCACGCCGCGGGCGCATCCTGGTCGCCACCCGAAGCTCCCCGCCCGACGAGCGCGCGGCGATGCGCGCGGCGAGCGATTGGGCGTCTCGGCACCCGAAGGCGACCTTGGTCAGATGGAGATTCGGCACGCCGTTGAAGTGGCGATCCAGGCCAGGTTTCGCAACCGCTTAGTGGACGATCCCGCTCGCCGTGGCGAGGCCGAGAACGGCCAGGTAACCCATTGAATCGGTGATCATCGTCAGGAAGATGCTGCTCGCCACGGCGGGGTCGGCGCCCATCCGCTCGAGTGTCAGCGGGACCAGCACTCCGGCCATCCCGGCGGTGACGATATTGGTCATCATCGCCGCGCCGATCACCAAGCCGAGCGACGGGCTGCTCAGAACAAGGCTGACCCCGATTCCGAGCAGCAGTGCGATGGTGACTCCGTTGAGCAGCGCGACCCTGATTTCGCGCCCGACGGCTCGCCAGCGGTTGGAGCTGGTCAGCTGGTTGGTTGCAAAGGCTCGCACCGTCACGGCAAGAGTCTGCGTGCCGGCATTGCCGCCGACCCCGGCGACGATCGGCCCGAGCGCGGCGAGGATGGCCAGCTTCTCGATGGAGCCGGTGAACTGGCGGATGATTGTCGCGGCGACCAGCGCGGTGACGAGGTTCGCGGCGAGCCAGCGGACCCGCGAGCGGTAGCTCTCGCCCACCGGCTCGTTGATGTCGCCTTCGCCGACGCCCGAGAGGAGCAGCGCGTCCTCGCTCGCTTCCTCCTGAATGATGTGGACGATGTCGTCGACGGTGATCATTCCGACCAGCCGCCCGGCGCCGTCGACCACCGCCGCCGACACCAAAGCATATTTCTGGAAGCGAAGAGCGACGTCCTCCTGGTCCATGTCGACGGGGATCAGCGTCTGCTCGCGCATCATGATGTCGACCACCGGCGTCGATCTCGGGGTTCGAAGGACTGTCGACAGCTTGCAGGTGCCGACCGGATGGTGGCTCGCGGCGACGACGAAGATTTCCCAGAAGTCGGTGGGAAGCTCGTCGGTCGAGCGAAGATAATCGATGACCCGGCCGACCTTCCAATGCTCGGGCACTGCGATCAGGTCGCGCTGCATCAGGCGGCCCGCGGATTCTTCCGGGTAAGCGAGCGCCTCTTCGACCGCGGCGCGGTCATCCGGCTCCATCGCCCTCAGCACCGCTCGCTGCTCGTGCTCCTCGAGATCCTCGAGGATCGCGACCGCGTCATCGGTTTCCAGGTCGCCGGCGATCCGCGCCAGCTCGTCCGGGCCGAGCGCGTCGAGCAAGGTCTCGCGGACGTGCTCGTTCATCTCGGCGAGGACGTCGGCGTCGACGATACCGGCGAGCGCCTTGACCAGCCCGTCGCGCTCGTCGCGGGCGGCGAGCTCGATCAGGTCGGCTACGTCCGCCGGATGGAGCGGGGCAACCATTTCGCGGGCGCGCTCGTCATTGCCCGCTTCGACGGCGTCGAGGACCTCATCGACGAACTCGGGGCGCAGCCGGTCTTCGTGGTCGATTGCGGAGGATGCGCCGGGGTCCAGCCCACCTGTTTCGGGGGCGGCTGCGATTTTGTCGCTTTCGGCCATTGCCCACCCCTTCCCGACGCTCGACGCCCTCCTATTGTCCGACGGACTCTGGTGCAAGCACCGTGGCGCGCCTAAAGCCGCCCGAATTCCAGAGTAACAGGAGCATAAAGATGGCGGACGACCGGCTGACCCTTTCCCTTTCCACCGGCGGAGACGTCGTCATCCGGCTCCGCCCGGACCTGGCGCCGGACCATGTCGAGCGCATAACGACGCTCGCGAACCAGGGCTTTTACGATGGCGTTCTCTTCCACCGCGTGATCCCGGGATTCATGGCGCAGGGCGGCGATCCGACGGGGACCGGAATGGGCTCTTCGGAGCTTCCCAATCTCAAGGCGGAATTCTCCCGCGAGCCGCACGTCCGCGGCACCTGCTCGATGGCCCGGGCGCAGAACCCCGACAGCGCCAACAGCCAGTTCTTCATCTGCTTCGACGACGCGCACTTCCTCGACGGCCAATATACGGTCTGGGGCGAGGTCGAGAGCGGGATGGAATATGTCGATGCGCTGCCCAAGGGCGAGCCGCCCGCAAACCCGGGCAAGATCGAGAAGGCAACGGTCACGACGAGCAATTAGGTGAAAGCGCCGGCCGCCGTCGCGGTCATTACCGGCGCATCGGCCGGTATAGGCGCCCAATTCGCCCGACAGCTGTCGATGCGTGGCCACCGCCTGGTTCTCGTCGCCCGCCGCAAGGACCGTCTCGACTCGCTGGCGGCGGAACTGGGCAATGCGCGCGCCGTCGAGATCGATCTTGGCAAGGCAGGGGCGGCGGCAAAGCTGATGCGCGACATCGAGCAGGCGGGCGAGACCGTGGATCTGCTCGTCAACAACGCCGGCTTCGGCCTCCACGGCCGCTTCGCGAAGGCCGACGCCAAGCGGCTTCGGCAGATGGTTGATCTCAATTGCGGAACGCTGACCGATCTTTGCCGGGCCGTCCTTCCGGCGATGGTCGAGCGCCGATCCGGTGCGATTCTGAATGTTGCGTCGACGGCGGCCTTCCAGCCAGGCCCTGGCATGGCCGTCTATTTCGCGACCAAGGCTTATGTGCTGTCGCTTTCGGAAGCGCTCCACGAAGAGGTGCGGCGCGCGGGTGTGAAAGTCGTCGCCTTGTGTCCCGGCCCGACGAAGACGGAGTTCGGCGAAGTGGCCGGCTTCAAGGGCAATGGCGCGTTCGATCGGTGGGCGATGGACGCGCCAAGCGTCGTCCGGGCGGCGCTCCACGCCCTCGACCGGAACAAGGCGGTGGTCGTGCCCGGAGCGCTCAACAAGGTCGGCGCTTTCTCGACGCGGCTCGCTCCGCGGGCGTTGCTTCGGAAGATCACCGCGGCGATCAAGTTTTGACTCGGGGCTTTTAACCGGAGACGACGGTACCAAATTGAACTCGACAGGACGCCCGCCGTTTCGTTGCACAGGGGCCGAGCGGGCCAAGAGGAGAGCCAATGGCGGACACTGAAGTGGCGGAACGGCCGAAGGTCAGGCGCGTCCAGGTAGCCAGTCTGCCGCCGGGCGACAGCGGCCGCGGAATCGCGCGGCTCCCCGCAAAGCTCATGGAAGACCTCGGCCTCAACGAGGGGGATACCATCGAAATTACCGGCAAGCGGGCGACCGCCGCCCGTGCGATCCGCCCGTTCGGCGAGGACGAAGGGCTGGAGATCGTTCGCCTCGACGGCCTGTCGCGCGCCAATGCAGGTGTAGGGTCCGGTGATTTCGTGGAAATCCGCAAGGCCAAATCCAAGCCAGCAACCAAGGTCGTCTTCGCTCCGGCGCAGGACAATGTCCGGCTGCAGGGATCGGCGGGAGCGTTGAAGCGCACTTTCGCCGGGCGGCCGCTTTGCGAAGGCGATACGGTGGCGACGGCGGGCCACCAGCGGGTCAATGCCGACATTCCCGATGCGGTCCGGCAGATGCTCAACGCACCGGCATTCGCTCTACAGGAAGTACGGCTCGTCGTCGTCTCAGCCACGCCTAAAGGCATCGTCCATATCGACGCCAAGACCGACGTCGAGCTGCTCCCCGAATTCCTCGGCGGCGAGGCCGGCGACCGCCGCGCGGACGTCACCTATGACGACCTAGGCGGAATGCACGGGACCATCGATGCTCTCCGCGAGATGGTTGAGCTTCCACTCCGCCACCCGGAGCTGTTCCAGAGGCTCGGTGTCGATCCTCCAAAGGGCGTTCTCCTCCATGGCCCGCCCGGCACCGGCAAGACCCGCCTCGCGCGGGCAGTCGCCAATGAAAGCAGCGCGCAATTCTTCAGCATCGCCGGCCCCGAGATCATGGGGTCCGCCTATGGCGAGAGCGAGCGCAAGCTTCGCGAACTGTTCGAGCAGGCCGCGGCCTCGGCGCCCTCGATCATCTTCATCGACGAGATCGATTCGATCGCGCCGAAGCGCGGTCAGGTGACCGGTGAAGCCGAAAAGCGGCTGGTCGCGCAGCTTCTCAGCCTGATGGACGGCATCGAGCCGCGGCAGAACCTGGTCGTGATCGCCGCGACAAACAGGCCGGAGGCGCTCGACGAAGCGCTTCGCCGGCCGGGCCGTTTCGACCGCGAGATCGTCGTCGGGGTTCCCGACGAGCAGGGCCGCTGCGAGGTCCTCGAGATCCACACCCGCGGAATGCCGCTCGCGCCCGACGTCGACATCAAGGATCTCGCGCGCCGGACCTACGGTTTCGTCGGCGCCGACCTTGCGGCGCTAACTCGCGAGGCGGCGATGGAGGCTGTCCGCCGGATCATGCCGCGGATCAATCCGGACGAAGACACCATCCCGCCGGAAGTGCTCGACGCTTTGTCGGTCCAGCGCGCCGACTTCGAAAATGCGCTCAAGCGGGTGCAGCCCTCCGCGATGCGCGAGGTCATGGTCGAAGCGCCGCAGATCCGCTGGTCGGACATCGGCGGGCTGGACGCTGCGATGGAGAAGCTTCGCGAGGGGATCGAACTTCCGCTGAAGCATCCCGAGGCCTTCCGCCGAATCGGAATCCGCCCGGCGCGGGGCTTCCTGCTCTACGGAGCGCCCGGAACGGGCAAGACCTTGCTCGCAAAGGCTGCGGCTCGCGAAAGCCATGCCAACTTCATCGCCACCAAATCGTCCGACCTTTTGAGCAAGTGGTACGGTGAGAGCGAGCAGCAGATCGCCCGCCTGTTCGCCCGGGCCCGCCAGGTCGCGCCGACGATCATCTTCATCGACGAGATCGACAGCCTGGTCCCGGCGCGGGGAGCCGGGCTTGGCGAGCCGCAGGTCACGGAACGGGTGGTCAACACCATCCTCGCGGAAATGGACGGGCTGGAAGAGCTCAATAACGTCGTCGTCATGGGCGCGACCAACCGACCGAGCCTGATCGACCCGGCGCTGTTGCGTCCGGGCCGGTTCGACGAGCTGATATACGTGGCTCCGCCCGACACCGCCGGACGGCGCAGGATCCTGGCGATCCACACGGCCGACATGCCGCTAGCCGACGATGTCGACCTGGAATCGCTGGCGCAGCGAAGCGAGCGCTTCACCGGCGCCGATCTCGAGGACCTGGTTCGAAGGGCGGGGCTGATGGCGCTCCGCCGCGGCCTCGATTCCGGCAAGGTGACCATGGCCGACTTCGAAGGCGCGCTTGAGGAAACCAGGGCTTCCGTCACACCGGAGATGCTCGAGGAATATGACCGTATCCAGGACACGCTGAAAAGCGATGCCGTTCGTCCGACCGGCATCGGCTTCGTGCTTCCCGGAATGCTCCGGCCGCGCGCCGGCAAGGAGTCCCCGCCCGCGCCCGCAGCGTCTGAAATCCAACCCCGCCCGCGGAACGAGTAACTGAACTCGGCCTGGCTTGCGCGACGCTCGAACGGGCACGCGCGCCGGCCGGAGGAACCTTGCCAACGACCGTAGCATTTGCCAACGCAGCGAGCCCATCGAATGGAGAAACACTTGCACACCTCGACCGCCAGAACATTGAAGGGCCCGCGGCGCATGGCGCGGCGGGCGGTGCGGCGGTCGACCAGCCCGCACTGGCAATTCTTTCGCGGCTTCCTGAAGCATCCGGTGATGGTCGGTTCGATCATCCCGTCGAGCAAGATCCTGATCGAGCGGATGCTGAAGCCGGTGGATTGGGAAAGCACGAAGCTGTTCGTCGAATATGGCCCGGGTGTCGGGACGTTCACCCGGTCGATCCTGGAGAAGATGGGCGAGGATTCGACTCTGATCGCGATCGACACCAACCCGGATTTCGTCAAATTCCTTCGCAATTCCATCGACGACCCGCGGTTCGTCGCGGTCACCGGCTCCGCGGCCGACGTCGAGAGCATCGTCAAGGAGCACGGCTTCGAGGCCGCCGATTACGTGCTGTCGGGGCTGCCCTTCTCGACTCTTCCCCCCGGTGTGGGAGACGCGATCGCCAAGGCGACGTCGCGGGTGATTCGCGCCGGCGGCGCCTTCCTGGTCTACCAGTTCAGCCCGAAGGTGCTCGACTTCATCAAGCCGCACTTCGACCACATCGATCGCGGATTCGAATGGATCAACGTGCCGCCCGCGACCCTCTTCTGGGCCTATACGAAAGAGGGCTGAGCACTCAGGCGCGCAGGTTGAGTCGCCTCGTCACGCTGTAATCGACGATGTTCACCATGAAGTGCGACAGCGCCCATTTGACCCGGCGCCAGATCGTCGCTCGTCGCCTGTAGAGCCGTGGCGTGATGTCCCTGCAATTTATCAGCTCGCGCTCGAAATATCCGCGCATGGCGTCGGCGAAGCCGGCATCCTTGATCCGCAACATGACCTCCATGTTGAGGTAGAAGCTGCGGTAATCGAAGTTGGAAGAGCCGATGTAGACGATGTCGTCGGCCACGACGAGCTTCGTATGCAGCTTCGCCGGGCGGTATTCGAAGATCTTCACCTTCTTGCGGAGCAGGCGGCCATAGGTGTGCCTAGCCGCTGCGATGGTCGTGTTGTTGTCGGACTTAGCGGCCATGATCAGCCGGGCCTCCCCTGTCCGTCCGACATGGCCGATACGCCGAAGCATCGCGCCTGGTGGAGCAAAATAGGCGAAGATCATGTCGAGCCGCCTGGCTCGCTTCATGTCGCGGCCGATCGCCCGCCACCAGCTGTTGCGAAGGCTCAAAGGGCCGCTGAACTTCCACTGCAGCAAGCCCCGCCACTCGCTATATTCGCCGATCAGGCGCCTTAGCGAACGAAGCGTGGAATGCTTGCGCTTGGCCCAGCGGAACAGGCCGTCGCAATAGCGGCTCGCGACTGCGGCCTCGGACCCTTCGATCCGAAGCCAGATGTCCCGCCAATGCTCAGGTCCAGTGTCGCTGAGGTAGGTCTCGTCGATATTGGCGCCGCCGATGATGGCGATTTGCTCGTCGGCGACGATGATCTTCTGGTGGTTGCGGACCAGGTAGCGCCGGCCGTAGGTCGGGTTGAATACGCAATAATCGCCTCCGCTCCTTTTCAGGACGTCGAGGAACGGGTGCGGCGCGGCGGACCCAAACGCATCGATGAGCAGCTTGACGTCGACACCCCGGCGGGCGGCGGCATCGAGCGCGCTGCGGACCGCGTCGCCCGCCTCGTCGGCGTTGAACATGTACATCAGCACGTGGAGACTGGTCTTCGCGCCCGCGATCAGGTCGAGCACCGCCTTCAAACGGCCGTGACCGCTTTCAATCACTTCCAGCCGGTTGCCGGCGACTTCGGCGCGGATCGGTGAGCGGGTGCGGTTGGGCTGGTCGGCCATTCAATGCGGGTGTGCCTGTCGCGGCGCTCGCGGGCAAGAAGCGGAATGATTGCGTTTTTCCTCGTCGCCAGCTATTGGCGCGGCCTTCCCGAAATCCCATATAGCTCTGCGGAGAAGCGATAGATGGCGCGCGTTACAGTCGAAGATTGCGTAGACAAGATCCCGAACAGGTTCGACCTCGTCCTGCTCGCGGCTCAGCGCGCGCGCCAGATTTCCGGCGGTGCCGACCTCACCATCGACCGCGACCGCGACAAAAATCCGGTCGTTGCCCTTCGCGAGATCGCCGAAGAGACCTTGAAGCCCAAGGATCTCCAGGAGGCGATCGTCACCAACCTGCAGAAGGTTCGGATCGACGAAGAAGACGAGACCGAGGAGCTGGCGTCGCTGAGCGAGGCCGCCGAGGCCCTTCGCCTCACCGCCGCGGCTCCGCCGCGCCCGACCCCGAGCGGCGGCGATTACGAATGACCACGCAGGCCATACCGGGGGCATGGCCGAGTAGTCGTTCAAGCTAAATCAACGAGAGTTCAGGCCGCCTTGTCGGCCTTGTCGTGGAGCTCGTCGCGGCTGATCCAAGTCATGTCGCCCAGCGCAAGCTCGCGGCCGTCTTCGGCAAGCACGCGGATTCGGCGAACCGGCCGCCTCGCTTTCGAGTCGGCGAGCACGATTTCCATCTCGCCATAGCCCCAGTCCTCGCCCCACTGGCGGATCGAGAGAACGACCGGAAGCAAAGCTTCGCCCTTCGTCGTAAGCGAGTAGATCACCTTCCGCCGGTCGGACGGATCGGGCGAGCGCTCGAGGATTCCGCCCGCGACCAGCTTCGCGAGCCGGTCGGACAGGATGTTGCGGGCGATTCCCAGGCCCGCCTGGAATTCCTCGAAATGCTGGAGGCCGTTGAACGCGCCGCGAAGGATGAGGAATGCCCATTTCTCGCCGATCAGCTCGACTGCGGCGGGTATGGGGCAGCGAAGCGCGGCTTCCCGGAAGGCATCGATATCCGGGCCGGACTTTGAGTCGATCACGCTCACGCTCACACACTCCCTTCCCGACTCGTCAAAAGCACGAATGGCCGCAAAATAATAGTTGCGAAATGCAACGTACATAGGATATACGTTTCGACTCGCAACCAATAAACAGGAGGACGCGATGATCCGTCCGTTGATTGCACTTGCAGCTTCCGCGTTGATCGCCGCCCCAGCCGCTGCCGCCACCTATACCGCGAAGACTTCCACACAGGCGCCGGCGAAGATCCCCGCCCGCGACATCCTGTGGACCTGCGGTTCAGGCGCCTGCACCGGATCGACCCAGAACAGCCGTCCCGCGGTCCTCTGCCAGGGCCTCGCCAAGCAGGCGGGCCGCATCGAATCCTTCGTCGTCGACGGCCGCGAGATGGCTGCCGCGGACCTCGAGCGCTGCAACGCCTCCGCTCGTGGCGACAAGAGCCAGGCACTGGCCAACGCACGCTAACCTTCGCCCAGGGCCGCGCCCCTCCTCCCCGGGCGCGGCCTTTCTTTCTTGCACAAGTACGGCCCGTCCCCCCATCTAGGGCGAGTGCTTCGACAATATGAACTCGTTGAGAGGGTTCGGGCCTATGATCCCGATGCCGACGAAGGCCTGATCAACCGCGCCTACGTCTTCTCGATGAAGGCACATGGGTCCCAGAAGCGCGCTTCAGGCGATCCCTATTTCAGCCACCCAATCGAGGTCGCGGGAATTCTCACCGATCTCAAGCTCGACGACCAGACGATCGCAACCGCTATCCTGCACGACACGATCGAGGACACGCTGGCGACTCCTCAGGAGATCGAGAAGCTGTTCGGGAAGAACGTCGCCCGTCTCGTCGACGGCGTGACCAAGCTCAGCAAGATCGAGGCGCAGTCGGAGAACGAGCGGGCCGCCGAGAATCTGCGCAAGTTCCTTCTGGCGCTGTCCGACGACATCCGCGTGTTGCTCGTGAAACTCGCCGACCGGCTCCACAACATGCGCACGCTCCACCACGTGCCGGCGGAGGAGAAACGGCGGCGGATCGCCCGCGAGACGATGGATATCTACGCTCCGCTCGCCGAGCGGATCGGAATGTACGAAATGATGACCGAGATGCAGACGCTCGCGTTCCGCCAGCTGGAGCCGGACGCTTACGCCTCGATCACCAAGCGGCTGAAGCAGCTTCACGAGCAGGGCGGTGACCTCGTCAGCCGAATCGGGCTCGGCCTGCAGCTCCATCTCGCCGACAATGGCCTCGAGGCCGAAGTCACCGGCCGGGAAAAGCATCCCTATTCCATCTGGCGCAAGATGGCCGAGCGCCACATCAGCTTCGAGCAATTGTCCGACGTGATGGCGTTCCGCGTGATCGTCGACGAGGTCGAGGATTGTTACCGGGCGCTAGGCCTCATCCACCAGCGCTGGCCGATGGTTCCGGGCCGCTACAAGGATTACATCTCGACCCCCAAGCGCAACGGCTACCGCTCGCTACACACGTCGGTGATCCACGATTCGCAGATGCGGATCGAAATCCAGATCCGAACCAAGGCGATGCACGAACAGGCCGAGCGCGGCCTTGCCGCCCACTGGGCGTACAAGGAAGGCAAGCCCAAGGCGGATTTGAAGATCCCGTGGGTGGACGAGCTGGTCGAGATACTGGAGCATGCCGCGAGCCCCGAGGAGCTTCTCGAGCACACCCGGATGGCGATGTACCAGGACCGGATCTTCGCCTTCACTCCCAAGGGCGAGCTGATCCAGCTGCCCAAGGGCGCGACCCCGGTCGACTTCGCCTATGCGGTCCATACCGACCTTGGCGACCGAACCGTCGGAGCGAAGGTCAACGGCCGCGTGGTCCCGCTGCGGACGATGCTGGAGAATGGCGACCAGGTCGAAATCCTGGCGTCGGAGGCGCAGCACCCGCAGCCTTCCTGGCTCCGCTTCGTCGCAACCGGCAAGGCTCGCGCCGGAGTCCGCCGGTTCGTCCGCCACAAGGAGCGCGACGAGACGATCGAGCTCGGCCGCAAGATCTACGAGGACATCGTCGAACGCCTTCCCGCCGAGCTGGCGGAGGACGCCTTACGCCGCGCGCTCAAGAAGCTGTCGATGGAAGACGAGGACGCGCTGATGATCGCGATCGCGAGGAAGCGTGTTTCCGACGAGGAAGTGATGGAATCGCTGATGCCCGGCTCGGCCGGCGGCGACGTCGCCCCCCGCCCGCCCGCACAGCGCACCGCGATCTCGATCAAGGGCCTCACCCCGGGGGTGGCCTATCATCTGGCGACCTGCTGCCACCCCATTCCGGGCGATCGAATTGTCGGCCTTCGCCGCGAGGATGAGGAGATCGAGGTTCACGTGATCGGCTGCGATACGCTTGCGAGCGGAGTCGATGCCGACTGGCTGGACCTGGCCTGGGGCGAAGGTTCGGGCGGCTCCGCGAGGCTTTCGATCATCCTCCACGACGTGCCCGGCGCGCTGGGGACGATGGCGGGCATCCTCGGCGCGAAGCACGCCAATATCGTCAACCTTCACCTAGTCCACCGCGACGGCAGCTTTCAGACCTTCCACCTCGACATCGAGGTTCACGACCTCGCGCATTTGCACGCGATCATTGCCGCGTTGAGGGATGCCGACCCGGTCAGTTCGGTGGAGCGGATCTAGCCCGTTTCTTCGCCGGCATCCGCTCACGCACGCTTCCGGCGGCCAGAACCGCCAAAGTCACGAGGTCCGACGCGGTCGCGGTCATCGGGGCGATTTGCACCGGAAGCTCGAGGCCGACGATGAACGGCCCAAGCACGCTCTCGCCGCCAAGGTTCTTCAGGAGCTTCGACGACAGGTTGGCCGACTGAAGTCCCGGCATCACGAGGATGTTGGCGGGGCCGCTCAGCCGGGTGAACGGGTAGAAGCGCTTCTGCATCTCGTAGTTGAGCGCCACGTCGGGCGCCATTTCGCCTTCATATTCGAAGTCGGTGTTGATCCCGTCGAGCAGGCTGACCGCGCCGCGAAGGTCCTCGATGTGGGTGCCCGGCGGGTTGCCGAAGGTCGTGTAGCTGATGAAGGCGATTCGCGGCTCCAGCCCCATCCGGCGAGCGAAGCCGGCCGCGCGCATGCCGATGGCGGCGAGCTGGTGAGCGTCGGGGCGCTCGGTCACCGCTGTATCGGCGATCAGGACCGTGCGATTGCGGGAGACGACCAGGTTGATCCCGAACGGAGTCGCGTCCTTCTCGTCGTCGATCACCTGGCGGACCTGTCGGAGCGACTGGCTGAACGGGCGGGTCGTACCGGTGATCATCGCGTCCGCTTCGCCGAGCGCGAGCATCGCCGCGGCGAAATAGTTGCGGTCCTGGTTGATCATGCGCTCGACCTCGCGGCGCAGCAGGCCGTGGCGCCGGTGCTTCTCATAGATGTGATCGACGGCTCGCCCGACCAGAGGCGAATTGCGGCTGTTGAGCACCTCGTAGCTTTCGGGATCGTCCACTCCGAGTTCGCGGAGGAGGCCGTAGACGTCCTCGCGGCCGACCAGCACCGGAGTTCCGTAGCCCGCTTCGCGGAAGGCGATGGCCGCGCGAAGAACGTTGGGCTCCTCGCCCTCGGCGAACAGGACGCGCTTCGGATTGGACTTCGCGGCTTCGTAAGCGAGGCTGAGCACCGACACGGTAGGGTTGAGCCGCGCCCGCAGTTCGTGGCGGTAGGCGTCGAAGTCCTCGATCGTCGTTTGTGCGACTCCGCTCTTCATCGCCGCTTCGGCGACGGCGGAGGCGACGACCTCCATCAGCCGCGGGTCGAACGGCGCCGGGATGATGTAGTCGCGGCCGAAGCTCTGCGAGCGACCGCCATAGGCAGCCGCAACTTCCTCCGGGACCGGCTCGCGCGCGAGCTCGGCGAGGGCCTCGGCGGCGGCGATCTTCATCTCGTCGTTGATCGCGGTGGCGCGCACATCGAGTGCTCCGCGGAAGATGAAGGGGAAGCCCAGCACATTGTTGACCTGGTTGGGGAAGTCCGAGCGGCCGGTGGCGATGATCGCGTCGGGGCGGGCTTCCATCGCGTCGGGCGGCCATATCTCCGGGTCGGGGTTCGCCATGGCGAAGATGATCGGCTGATCCGCCATTTGCTTCAGCATGTCCTGAGTGAGGACGTTGGCAGCCGAGAGGCCGAGGAAGACGTCGGCGCCCTTCAGGGCATCCGCAAGCGTCCGCGCGTCGGTTTCCACGGCATGGGCCGACTTCCACTGGTCGAGGTCTGTCCGGCCTTTGTGGATCACGCCCTTGCGGTCGCACATGATGACGTTGCCGCCCTTGACGCCCATCGCCTTGACCAGCTCGGTGCAGGCGATCGCCGCCGCTCCCGCGCCGTTCACGACCACCTTGATGTCGCCCAGCTTCCGGTTGGTGAGGTGGCAGGCGTTGATCAGGCCGGCGGCGGTGATGATTGCGGTGCCGTGCTGGTCGTCATGGAAGACCGGGATGTTCATCCGCTCGCGAAGCGTCTGCTCGATGACGAAGCAGTCCGGAGCGGCGATATCCTCCAGGTTGATCCCGCCGAAGCTTGGCTCGAGGAGGGCGACGGCGTCGATGAAGCGGTCGCAATCCTCGGTCGCGAGCTCGAGGTCGATGGCGTCCACGTCGGCGAAGCGCTTGAACAGCACCGCCTTGCCTTCCATCACCGGCTTGGCGGCCAGCGCTCCGAGATTGCCGAGGCCGAGGATTGCGGTCCCGTTGGAGATGACGGCGACGAGGTTGCCCTTGGCGGTATAATCATAGGCGAGGGTCGGGTTCGCGGCGATCGCCCGGACGGGCACGGCGACCCCCGGCGAATAAGCCAGGCTCAAGTCGCGCTGCGTCGCCATCGGCTTGGTCGCGACGATCTCGATCTTCCCCGGCCGACCCTGCGAGTGGAAGTCGAGCGCTTCCTTTTCAGAGAATTTGATATTGCTGTCGCTCATTCGCGCCGCTCCCTTGAGCGGGGGCTTTAGCCAAAGGGTGTGGGAAGAGTCACGCCGAGCGGCTACGGTTGACCGCATGGCCAGAGCCGACGCCCCAACCCCGATGATGGCGCAGTACCGGCGCCTCAAGGAGGAGGCGGGGGACGCGCTGCTCTTCTATCGCATGGGCGACTTCTTCGAGCTGTTCTTCGACGACGCGCGGATCGCCGCCGCCTGCCTCGACATCGCGCTTACGAAGCGCGGCGAAGATGCCGGAGAGCCGATTCCGATGTGCGGGGTGCCGGTCCATTCCGCCGAATCCTACCTCGCCCGGCTGATCAAGGGCGGGCACCGGGTCGCAATCGCCGAACAGATCGAGAGCCCGGCGGAGGCGCGAAAGGCGCGCGGCTCGAAGACACTCGTGGAGCGGGCGATCGTTCGGCTGGTCACGCCCGGGACCCTCACCGAAGAGACGTTGCTCGAATCGAGCTCGGCCAACTGGCTGGCGGCGATCGGGCGTGCCGGAGACGATTGGGCGATTGCTGCTGCGGACATTTCGACGGGCAGGTTCGAGCTGGTCGCCTGCGGTCCGGGCGAACTCGCGTCGGAGCTTGCCAGGCTGTCGCCGGCCGAGACGGTCGCCGATGGGTCCGTGCCGGGAGTGCGGACGCGCGCCGGGCAAGGCGGGTTCGACAGCATCTCCGGAGAGCGGTCGCTCAAGGCACGGTTCGGGCTGTCGACGCTTGACGGAATGGGGGCACCGGGACGCGCGGAGCTTGCGGCTGCGGGAGGGCTTCTCGCTTATCTCGACGCGACCCAGAAAGGCGCCCGGGTTCTGCTCGATGCGCCTGTTCGAATCGCCCGGTCAGCGCACATGCAGATCGATTCGGCGACCCGGGAGAGCCTCGAGCTGACTCGGTCGGCGCAGGGCGGAGTCGCCGGAAGCCTGCTTGGCGAGATCGATCGCTGCGTCACTGCCTGCGGACGACGGCTTCTGGCGGAGGATGTGTCGGCGCCGCTGATGGACAAGGCTGGGATCGAGCGGCGGCTCGCTCTCGTCGGCTGGTTCCACGAGGACCAGCTTCGCCGCGACCGCACACGCTCGGCGCTGAAAGCGCTACCCGATCTCGCGCGGGCGCTTGGACGGCTGAGCGCCGGGCGTGGCGGTCCGCGCGACCTCGCGCAGCTTCGCGACGGGCTATCCGGAGCGCAGGAGCTTCGGCGGGAGCTGGAGTCGGAAAGCGAGCGTCCGGCGATGCTCGATCAGATGCTTCCGCTCCTCGGCGGTCACGCAGCGCTGGTCGACCGGCTCGCTGCCGCGATCGTCGAATCGCCGCCGCTCGACGCATCCAAGGGCGGATATATTGCCGAAGGGTTCGACGAGGCGCTGGACTCGCTTCGGGCCGCATCGAGCGACGGCCGCCGGGCCATAGCGGCGCTCGAAGCGCGGTATCGCGACTCGATCGGAATCGCTTCGCTGAAGATCCGGCACAACGCGGTGCTCGGCTATCATATCGAGGTCGCGGCGAGGCATGCGGACAAGCTGATGGCGCCGGACAGCGGCTTCACGCACCGGCAGACTCTCGCCGGCGTTGTCCGATTCAATTCGCCCGAGCTTCACGAAGAAGCCGCGCGAGTGGTCGAGGCCGGAGGCCATGCGCTGGCGCTCGAAGCAAAGCACCTGGAAGAGCTGACCAGGCTGGCGGTCGCCGACAGCTCGAGGATTCTGTCCACCGCTGACGCCTTGGCGCGCATCGACGTCGCCGCCGGCAATGCGCAGCGTGCCGCCGAGAGCGGATGGGTTAGCCCGCAGCTTACCGAAGAGGCCTGCCTCGAGGTCGAGGGCGGCCGCCATCCCGTGGTCGAAAGCGCGCTTTCGGCAAGCGGCGAGCGCTTCGTCGCGAACGATCTCAGCTTGGGCCGCGACGACCGGCTGTGGCTGATCACGGGCCCCAACATGGGCGGCAAGTCGACCTTCCTCAGGCAGGCGGCGCTCATCGCGGTTCTCGCCCAGACGGGGTGCTTCGTTCCGGCGGCGCGTGCCAGGGTCGGATTGGTCGACCGCCTGTTCAGCCGAGTCGGAGCATCGGACAACCTCGCCCGCGGCCGCTCCACCTTCATGGTCGAGATGGTCGAGACTGCGGCGATCCTTGCCCAGGCGACTCCGCAGAGCCTGGTGATCCTCGACGAGATCGGCCGCGGCACGTCGACATACGACGGGCTCGCGATCGCCTGGGCGGTGGTCGAGGCGATGCACGACAAGCTCACATGCAGGACCCTGTTCGCAACTCATTATCACGAGCTGACCCGCCTTGCCGGAAGGCTCGACGCGCTGTCGCTCCACCATGTGCGCGCGCGTGAGTGGAAGGGCGATCTTGTCCTCCTCCACGAGGTCGCCGACGGCGCCGCGGACCGCAGCTACGGGATCGCCGTCGCGAAGCTCGCAGGGCTTCCGCCCGCAGTGGTCGCCCGGGCGAAGGCGGTGCTCGCCAAGCTGGAAGCGGGGCGCGACGCGACCGGTGGCATCGCAGCGGGCCTCGACGACCTGCCCCTGTTCGCTTCATCGGCCGAGCCAGAGCGGGCAGCGGACCCGCTTGCTGACGCGCTTGGCACTATCGACCCCGACGCGCTGACTCCGCGCGAGGCGCTCGAAACATTGTACCGCCTCAAGAGATTGTGGGCGGAACGGGGCGGCGAGTGAACGCGCCCTTCGAGCCGGTCGACGATCGGCGGGCGATCATCGACCCGCGCAAGCTCGGCGACCAGATCCGCAGCGCTAGCTCCGCGAAGGCGGCCAAGGTTCTCTTAAGCGGCCTGGAGCGCGGCCGTACCGAGATCGAGAAGCGTCTCCGCGCCCACCCCGGCCGTGGGCGAGCCGCCGCCCGGTCGACGGCTTACCTGCACGCACAGATTGTTCGCCTCGCGTTCGAATTTGTGACGGGCGACGCTCCGCCGGAGGTCGCGATCGTCGGCCTTGGCGGGACCGGGCGCGGCGAGATGGCGCCGTACAGCGACCTCGACCTCATGTTCCTTACCAGCGGCAAGCCGTCCGCGGAGATCGACAAGACGGTCCAGTCGGTCCTCTACCTGCTGTGGGACCTGCAGCTGAAGGTCGGCCACTCCCTTCGCTCGATCGACGAGCTAATCACGCTGACCCGAACCGACATGACGGTTCGCACCGCCTTCCTCGAGGCGCGGCTGCTGTGGGGAACGGAAGAGATTTTCGAGGCGGCTTGGAAGCGCTTCCGGTCCAAGATCGTGACGGGATCGGGCGACGAGTTCGTCGCCGCAAAGCTTGCCGAGCGCGACGAGCGGCACGTGAAGATGGGCGACAGCCGCTACGTGGTCGAGCCCAACGTCAAGGACGGGAAGGGCGGGCTTCGCGACCTTCAGACGCTCTACTGGATCGGCAAGTATATCTATGACGTCCGCGAGCCGGCCGACCTGGTGTCGGTCGGGCTTCTGACGGCAGAGGAATTCGCGCATTTCGAGCGGGCCGAACGCTTCTTCTGGGCAGTCCGTTGCCACCTCCACGTCGAGGCGGGCCGTGCGGAGGAGCGGCTGGGCTTCCAGTACCAGAAGGCGATCGCAAAGCGCATGCGCTACGCCGACCGCCCGGGGAAGTCGGCAGTCGAGCGCTTCATGCACTTCTACTTCCTCAACGCGAAGGATGTCGGCGACCTGACCGGGGTGTTCCTCGCCCAGCTCGACGAGAAGATGGCAAAGAAGGGATTCCGTTTCGCCCTTCCCGCCATTCGCCGCAGGCCGAAGGCGCTCAACGGCTTCGTCCTCGACCGCGGCAGGCTGTCGATCCCCGGTGAGAGCTTCTTCGAGGAAGACCCGGTGCGGCTGGTGGAGCTGTTCGCTCTCGCCGCCCGCGAGCAGTTGGAGATCCATCCGGCGGCAATGCGCGCCGCCACTCAATGCTCGAAGCTGATCAAGTCGAGGGTTCGGAAGGACCCGCGCGCCAATGCTCTTTTCATGGAAGTTCTGACGAGCGTTCACTCGCCGGATGTTGTCCTTCGCTGGATGAACGAATCGGGCGTGTTCGGCCGGTTCATTCCCGACTTCGGCCGCGTCGTCGCCCAGATGCAGTTCGACATGTACCACCATTATACGGTCGACGAGCACGCGATCCGGGCGATCGGGCTTCTGGCGGCGATCGAGCGGGGCGAGCTTGTTGAAGACCACCCGCTGTCGACCGCCTTGTTCGACCAGATCGCCTCGCGTCGGGTGCTTTATGTGGCCGTGCTCCTCCACGACATCGCCAAGGGACGCGGCGGCGATCACAGCGTGCTCGGCGCCGAAGTCGCGATGGATATCTGCCCGCGCCTCGGCCTCGACGAGGGCGAGACGGAAACCGTCGCCTGGCTGGTTCGCCACCATCTCTTGCTCTCCTCGACCGCGTTCAAGCGCGACCTCGCCGATCCCAAGACCATCGAGGATTTCGTCCGGCAGGTGCAGAGTCCGGAGCGGCTTCGGCTGCTTCTGATCCTGACGGTGGTCGACATCCGTGCCGTTGGCCCAGGGGTGTGGAACGACTGGAAGCGCATCCTGCTGAGGTCGCTGTTCGATGCCGCGGAGGAAAAGCTGCGGCTTGGCCACAAGCAGCGCGGGCGGAGTGAAATCGTCGAGCAGCGGCAGTCGGAACTGCTCCACACGCTCCAATGGAAGCCCAAGATCGCCCGAGCCTACGCCCGGCGCCTGCCGGACAGCTACTGGCTTGCCGAGCCCCAGGACGTCCAGCGGTCGAACGCACTCCAGGTTGCGGCCGCGGAAGCGCGCATCGGCGAAGCAGAACCGACCATCGTCGCCGAAGATGAGCCCGCGCGGGGCGCCACCCGAATCAGCGTTTTCACGCCCGACCGGGAGGGGCTGTTCTTCCGGATCTGCGCGGGCCTTGCGAGCGCGGGCGCGAGCATCATCGACGCCAGGATCCACACTACTCGGGACGGAATGGCGCTCGACAACCTGCTCGTTCAGGATTCGCAGGGCCAGCCCTATCGCGACAAGAGGCTTCGGAACCGGCTGGTGAGGTCGGTCGAATCAGCGATTACCAGCGAGGAGGTGCCGAGCCTCGGCCCGCCGCTTCGAAGCGGGGACAAGGCGGCCGCATTCAACGTCGCGCCGTCGGTTGCCATAGCCGAGCGAGCGTCGAGCCGGACCACGGTGGTGGAGGTAAATGCGCTGGACAGGCCGCGCCTTCTGGCCCGGCTTGCCCGCGCGATCCACGAATGCGGGCACCGGCTCCACTCGGCGCACATCGCGACCTACGGAGAGCGCGCGGTGGACGTTTTCTACTTGAGCAATGAGCGCAGGCAGAAGCTCAGCCAGAAGCAGATCGAAGATTTGCGGGCGGCGCTTTTGGCCGCCGCCCGCGAAGACGAAGCTTAGTCGCGTTCGGCGTCGCTTCCCGGTGCCGGTGCGCCCGGCATCGGCGGAACGCCGACCGATTTGGGAGCGTCCGCTGCAAGCTCCGGAACCTCGATGATCCCGCGGCCGACATGGCTGCGGCTGCGCGAATATCCGAAGTAGATCAGCAGGCCGACCGCACCCCAGATGATCAGCACCAGCTTCGCCAGAGTCGGCAGGAACAGGTAGAGCCCGATACAGCCGATGATCGCCATTGGAGCGATGATCGCCACCGCAGGAGTGCGGAACGGACGCTTGCGGCTCGGATCCTTCCGGCGAAGGATGAGCACAGCCAAGGCGACCATCGCGAAGGCGAACAGCGTCCCCGAATTCGAATAATCGGCAAGCTTGCCGACCGGCAGGAAGGCCGCCGCAAGCGTCACAACGATGCCAGTGAAGGCGGTGACGATGTGCGGAGTGCGGAACTTCGGATGAACGTCCGAGAGGCGCTCCGGAAGCAGGCCGTCACGAGCCATGACGAAGAAGATTCGGGTCTGGCCGAACATCATCATCAGCACCACTGACGGAAGAGCGATGAAGGCTGCGACGCCCATGAGGTCGCCTATCCGCTCATAGCCGATCGTGCGGAGCACGTGCGCAAGCGCCTCCTTCGAGCAGGTGAGCGGCTCGGTCATTCCGCCGGCAACGACGGCCTTGCACTGCGCGGCAAGCTCGGCCGATCCCGGCGCGAGAACGTGTCCGGCCGCGTCGCGAACTGGGTCGGCGCCCATCGCGCCGATCGCTCCGGCGGCTACCAGCAGGTAGAAGACGGTGCAGAAGAGGAGCGAGCCAATGAGGCCGATCGGCACGTTGCGTTGCGGATTGATCGTCTCCTCCGCCGCGGTCGAGACCGCGTCGAAGCCGACGTAAGCGAAGAAGATCGATGCGGCCGCGCCGACCACTCCATAGGTGCCCCAGCCATTGGGGATGAACGGCTCGAAGTGAGCGCCGTTGAGCACCGGGAAGGTCAGGATAACGAAGATGGACAGCGCCACGACCTTCACCAGCACGAGGGCCGAGGTGAAGCGCGCGCTCTCCTTGGTACCGATGATCAGAAGGCCGGTAACGAGGAGCGCGATTCCGACGGCCGGAAGGTTGAGGATTCCGCCCTGGCTAGGACCCACGGCAAGAGCCGTCGGGAAGTTTATCCCCCAGCTCTTGAGCAAGCCGACGAAATATCCAGACCAGCCGACCGCGACTGCTGATGCGCCGACGGCATATTCGAGGATCAACGCCCAACCGACCATCCAGGCGAGAAGCTCGCCCATCACGGCGTAGGTGTAGGTGTAGGCGGAGCCCGAAACTGGGACCATCGCCGCAAGCTCCGAATAGCAGAGCGCAGCGACCGCGCAGACGAAGCCGGCGATCACGAAGCTGATCATCATTGCCGGGCCGGCCTTCTGGGCAGCCTCGGCGGTCAGCACGAAAATTCCGGTGCCGATGACTGCGCCGATACCGAGCAGGGTCAGCTGGAACGCGCCAAGCGAGCGGTGCAGGCTCTTTTTCTCGGCAGTCGCCAGGATCGCGTCGAGTGGTTTGACGCGGCCGAGAAACAGGTTCTCCCGCGGTGCTGCTGTGGCCATTAGACTCCCCTCAATGACGTTTCGGCGCGGAGCCTAGCGGCTGCTGCCGCTCGCGCAACGGCGAATTCGACTAACGCGCCAACATGGGGCCGAGCGGCTGGCCGCCGAAAATGTGCACGTGCAGGTGAGGTACCTCCTGTCCTGCGCGCTTGCCGGTGTTGGCGAGCAGCCGATAGCCGCCGACGACGAGCTGCTGGTCCCGGGCGACCTTGCCGACCGCCCGGACGAATCCGGCCATCTCGGCGTCCGACGCCCTGTCGGAAAAATCGTCCCACGAGACATACGGTCCCTTCGGGATCACGAGGATGTGGACCGGCGCCAGCGGGTTTATGTCGTGAAAGGCGAGCGCCCATTCGTCTTCGTACACCTTCTTGGACGGAAGCTCGCCGCGGAGGATTTTCGCGAAGATGTTGCTTTCATCATAAGGCTTTGTCGGATCGATCGGCACGATTCACTCCGTTGAGTCCGCTTGACCGGGAACGCCGCCTCGTTACCACCGGAACCGATGACCGACGAGACTCCGGAAAGCCTGATCCCTTACGACGAGATCGTGCAGGAGGCACTGCGCGACGTTGTCGGCCGAGTCCTCGGCGAAGTCGAGCGCTCCGGCGGTCTCCCCGGCGCCCATCATTTCTACATCAGCTTCCGCACGCGGATGCCCGGGGTCGAAATTCCAAAGCACCTGCTGGAGCGCTTTCCCGAGGAGATGACGATCGTCATCCAGCACCGATTCTGGGACCTCAAGGTCGGGCAGGATGCCTTTTCGGTTGGCCTCTCCTTCGGCGGAGTCCCGGCAAGCCTTCGAGTCCCGTTCGCCGCGGTGACCGATTTCGTCGATCCCGCGGTCGACTTCAGCCTCAAGTTCCAGGCCAATGCCGCCGATCCGGTCCACGAGACCCACGACCAGGCGGAGAACGATGCGCCCACGGCCGCCGATGACGACGGCTCCAACGTGGTAAGCGTGGACTTTACGCGCAAAAAATGAAGCGCGCAGTCGTGCCGGGGGCATGACGAGCACTTCATTCAGCGCTACGCGCAGCCCTGCAATGCATGCTGAAGCGAGTTCAGCATGACGAATTTAGGGGCGAAGATGACACCGACCCGCACCGAAAGTGATAGCTTCGGCGATATCGAGGTTCCAGGCGACTCCTACTGGGGGGCGCAGACGGAGCGCTCGATCGGCAACTTCCCGTTCGGGCCTCGCGAGCAGCTGCCGATCGAGATCATCCACGCGTTCGGGTTCATCAAGCAGGCGGCCGCGCGGGTTAATGCGCGTCACCGCCTGCTGGACGCCGAGGTGGCCGAAGCAATCCAGCAGGCGGCGGCGGAGGTCGCGCGGGGCGACCTGGACCGGGAATTCCCGCTGGTCATCTGGCAGACCGGATCGGGTACCCAGTCCAACATGAACGCCAATGAAGTGATCGCCGGCCGGGCCAACGAGCAGCTCACCGGCAAGCGCGGCGGCAAGAGCCCCGTCCATCCCAACGACCATGTGAACAAGAGCCAGTCGTCGAACGACAGCTTTCCGACGGCCATGCATATCGCCGCTGCCCGCGCTGTGATGTCGAAGCTGCTCCCGGCGGCCAAAGCGATGCAGGAAATGCTGGCCGGGCAGGCGGCCAAGTGGGACTCGATCGTCAAGATCGGCCGGACCCATCTGCAGGACGCGACCCCGCTAACGCTCGGCCAGGAGTTCTCCGGCTACGCGGCGCAGATGCAGGCGAACGTCGACCGGATCGAGCAGGCGATGCCGAGGCTCTACATGCTCGCCCAGGGCGGGACGGCGGTGGGTACCGGCCTCAATACTCCAAAAGGCTTCGCAGAAGCCTTCGCCAAGGAGGTCGCGAACCTCACTCGGCTGCCCTTCACCTCAGCGCCGAACAAGTTCGCCGAGATGGCGGCCCACGACACATTGGTCGAGCTGTCGGGGATATTGAACACCCTCGCGGTGTCGCTGACGAAGATCGCGAACGACATAAGGCTGATGGGATCGGGTCCGCGCTGCGGAATCGGCGAGCTGAAGCTGCCGGAGAACGAGCCCGGGAGCTCGATCATGCCGGGCAAGGTGAACCCGACGCAGTGCGAAATGCTGACGATGGTTGCGGCGCAGGTGATGGGCAATCATTTCGCCGTCACCGTCGGCGGGATGCAGGGGCACCTCGAGCTCAATGTGTTCAAGCCGCTGATCGGCGCCAACGTCATCCGTTCGATCAATCTCCTGTCTACTGGGATGCAGAGTTTCACGGAGCGTTGTCTCGATGGCCTCGAGCCCGACGAGCAGCGGATTGCCGACCTCATGAACCGGTCGCTGATGCTGGTGACGGCTCTCGCTCCGGAGATCGGCTACGACAAGGCGTCTGAGATCGCCAAGCACGCCCACAAGACCGGCAAGACCCTGAAAGAAGCGGGGCTCGAGCTCGGCTATGTCGACGAGGAGACTTTCGCGCGGGTGGTGAAGCCGGAGACGATGGTCGGCCGCTGAAGCGGCCGGACTAGAACGCGACGTTCACGCGGACGCCGACATTGTCGATCCCCGGGTTCTGCTTTCCGAACAATTGCGCGTGGCTGAGGTGCACCCAGCTGGCCTCGGCGCTGACTCGCGGTGCGACCTGAACTCCGATCGCCAGCTCCGGCTCGAACAGCACGCGCGAGCCGAACTCGATCTTGTCGTTGAACGGATTGTCGAACTCGGCATCCGATCCTGTGTGGACAGCAATCCCGAGACCGGGGCGCACGTAGACCGTGCTACCGAACTTCGCGGATAGGCCGACAGCGGCATAGCTGGTGTGGCCGGCGCTGTTCAGAGCGCCGAACACGTAGGGCTGAAGCCGGCCGCCGAAGACCCTGGCGATATCACCCCCGCGCCATCCGAGCTGCAGGTCCACTCCATCCTCGACGTGGCCGCCGAGCGTCAGCGGAGTATCGACGCCATGGGCATAGAGACCGCCGAACAGCTCGCCGGCAAAAGCGGGGCCCGGAAACAGGGCCGCAGCGGCGCCCAACATTGCGATCGCGAGTCTCTTCACTTCGATCTCCCGAAAAGTTCGCGGCTTCAATGATCGGGAGCGGCATTGGTGCCGTTGGCTCAGGCGTCCGGCAGCCCCCGGAACTTGTCGATCTCGTCGAAGATCGCGGAGATGGCCGCTCGCTCCTCCTCGCCCACCTCGGGGCGCCAGATGTCGAACAGGAGGATGATCCGCAACTGGCCCGTCGGGTTTATGGCTTCATGCTCGATGCTGTCGTCGAAGATCAGGAGCTTGCCTTCCTCCCACTCGCGTTTCTCGTTGCCGACCCGAAGCCAGCAACCGGCCGGAACGATCAGAGGAAGGTGACAGATCAGGCGGCAGTTCAGCATCCCGCTGTGCGGCGGAATGTGCGCCCCGGGCTCCAGGCGCGAAAAGAGCACGGCCGGTGTGCGGGAGCCGATCCGGCTTAACGGCACCTTCTTGAGAGCAGCCATCGTCTGTGGGCAGCGGCGCGCATTCTCCTCGACCACCTCGCCGTCTTTCCAAAGGTAGAGCGCGGTCCAGCTGGGGTCCTCGTTGAGCCCGCCGAAATCCCGGTGGGGACGGTCGGGATCGTTCTGCACATAGGGCCGAAAATCCGCAGCTTCGTCGACCAACGCCTTAAGCTCCTCGCGGATCAGGTGCGTCGCCGCTTCCAGCTCCGTGACCCAGCCGAACTCCTCGCGCTCGAAATACTGACGCTGGGCGAGGTAGGGATAATAGAGCACCGCCGGCTGCTGCGGATACACCTCGCGGCGGCCCTTGAGCATGTCGAGCGCGTGGCGGACCCGGAGCTGTCCGTTGGCGTCCGAGGGCAAATTGTCCTCCACCGCGCTGTCCAGCGCGGCCGCAAAAGTGGCGGCCGCGTGCTGCACGAAGTCTCGACCCCGCTGGAGCCGGGGCACGAGTTGCGGTTCAACGCGTGGCCTCGTTTGCGCCTGCTTGAGCGCGGCCTGGTAAAAGCTCATCGCCGCGCGCGCGTCGCCGCGAGCCGCATATTCGTCGCCCCGGTCGAGGAGAGTCCCGAGGTCCGCCGCGTTCGTGCTCACTGGAATAGGGCCCTGCTTCGCATGTCCGCTTGTCGCGCGGGCTGCACGGAACGGCAAGCGGCGAGGACCGGCCGGGCCGCCGGATCGTTACCTTCGCAGGAGGATGATCACATGTCCGAGCTCAACGAAAAGCAGCGCGACCGTCTCGACGACGATCAATATGCCTTTCCGAAGGAGCGCAAGGAGCCCCTCAACGATGCCGACCACGTCCGCAATGCGGTCGCCCGGTTCAACCAGGTCGAAGGCGTCAGCGATTCAGAGCGCGACGAAGCGTGGAAGCGGATCAAGAAGGCCGCGAAGAAGCATGACGTGGAGCTGAGCGAGAAAAGTTGGCGAGAGCTGAAGGACTAGCTCAGAAGCCTCAGCGGATTCTCGATCAGCGGCTTCATGTCCGCAAGGAAATTGGCGGCGTCCCAGCCGTCCACCACGCGGTGGTCACAGGACAGCGACAGGTTCATCCGCTTGCGGATCTCGATTTCGCCGTCGATTGGGACCAGCTTCTCCTCGATCTTGTTGACCGCGATGATCGCCACCTGAGGCGGGTTAATGACGGGGGTCGATGTGATCCCGCCCATCGGCCCAAGGCTGGAGATTGTGATCGAGGGGCCGGTCAGTTCCTCGCGGCTCGCCTTGTTGTTGCGGGCGGCGTCGGAGAGGCGGCCGATCTCGGAGGCCAGCTGCCAGACGGTCAGGCCCTGCGCGCCCCGGATGACCGGAACCATCAGGCCGTTCTGAGTCTGCGTGGCGATTCCCATGTCGACCGAGCCGTGACGGGTGACGGTCATCGCCTCGTCGTCGAAGCTCGCGTTGAGCATCGGATAATCGGCCAGCGCCCGGCACATTGCGGTGACCAGGAACGGGAGCAGCGTCAGCTTTGGATTGTCGCCGCGGTCGCGGTTCATCATCGCGCGAGTCTCTTCGAGCGCGGTGACGTCGAACTCCTCGACCAGGGTGAAGTGCGGGATCCGCCGGTTCGCCTCGGCCATGTTTTCGGCAATCTTGCGGCGAAGGCCAACGACCTTGATCGTCTCGTCCGGCCGCGATGAGCCCGCGCCTCGGGCAGACACGCTCCCGCCCTGGTGGAGGATGTAGGAATCGAGGTCCGAGTGGCGGATCCGCGAGTCCCTCGCCTTGACCTGGCCAAGGTCGATTCCGAGGTCGCGGGCGCGGGCCCGAACTGCGGGCGAGGCGAGCACGTGGGCGGCGCCGGCCGCAACTTCCGGTTCGGGGCGTGGCTGGGGAGCCGGAGCGGGTGCGGGTTTCGCCGGCGCAGGCTCGACCGCCGTGACCGGCATTTCCTCTTCCTGCGCCTTTGTCGGCTGCACCGCGCCGTCGCCCAGCGGGCGCTCGGACTTGCTCTCGGCGGCAGTTTCGGTGGAGCGGTCCTCGGCAACCGCTGCCGAAGTTTCGATCACCGCTAGGACGGAGCCGATCGGCACCATATCGCCGACCTCGCCGGCAAGCTGGACGACCTTGCCTGCTACCGGGGATTCCATCTCGACGGTCGCCTTGTCGGTCATCATGTCGGCGAGCTGCTGGTCCTCGGCGACCTCGTCGCCGACCTTCACGTGCCAGGCGACGATCTCGGCTTCGGCAATGCCTTCGCCGATGTCCGGCAGCTTGAATTCGAATTTCGCCATCAGTCGGCCATCACTTTCTCGAGGGCTTTCTTCAATCGCTTGGGACCGGGGAAATAGGCCCATTCGTAGGCATGTGGGTAAGGCGTATCCCATCCGGTCACGCGCTCGACGGGAGCCTCCAGGTGATAGAAGCAGCGCTCCTGGACCAGCGCAGTCAGCTCGGCTCCGAAGCCGGTGTTGCGCGGCGCTTCGTGGACAACGACGCAGCGGCCCGTCTTCTTCACCGATTCCTCGATCGTCTCGATGTCGAGCGGGACCAGGCTTCGAAGATCGATGACCTCGGCGTCGATGCCGTTTTCCTCGACCGCTGCGAGCGCGACGTGGACCATCGTGCCGTAGGCGAGAACGGTCAGGTCCGCGCCTTCGCGAACGACCGCGGCCTTGCCCAGCGGGATGGTGTAATGACCCTCGGGCACCTCGCTCGCGGGGTGCTTGGCCCACGGCTTCACCGGCTTGTCGTGATGGCCGTCGAAGGGACCGTTGTAGATCCGCTTGGGCTCGAAGAAGATCACCGGGTCCGGGTCCTCGATCGCCGCGATGAGAAGGCCCTTGGCGTCGTAAGGCGTCGACGGGATGACTGTCTTGAGGCCCGCGATATGGGTGAACAGGCTCTCCGGGCTCTGGCTGTGCGTCTGCCCGCCGAAGATACCGCCGCCGTAGGGCGAGCGGATCACCATCGGCATCGCCCATTCGCCGGCGGTGCGATAGCGGATCTTGGCGACTTCGCTGACGATCTGGTCGTAGCCCGGGTAGATATAGTCGGCGAACTGGATCTCGATCACCGGCTTCAAGCCGTAAGCCGCCATTCCGACGGCCGTGGCGACGATTCCGGCTTCGTTGATCGGCGCGTCGAACACCCGGGTCTTGCCGAACTGCTTTTGCAGGCCCTCGGTCACCCGGAACACGCCGCCGAAATAGCCGGCATCTTCGCCATAGACGACGATGTCCCCGTCGCGCTCCATGGCGACCTTGTGCGCATTGTTGAGCGCCTGGATCATGTTCATCGCGGGCATCAGTCGCGGCCCTCCGACACAGCCTGGTCGCGCTGCTCGACGAGGTTCCACGGTACGTCGGCATAGACGTCGTCGAACATGCTCTCGATATTGTCGCGGCCCTGCTCGGGCAGGACGCCCATCTTTTCAGCTTCCTTCTGGGCCGCCCTGACCTCGGCGTCGCACTCCGCACGCATCGCTTCGTGTCGCTCCTCGTCCCATTCGCCGAGCGCGAGGAGGTGCGCCTTCAGCCGCTCGATGGGATCGCCGAGCGGCCAGGCCTTGGCCTCGCCGGCGGGACGATAGCCGGTCGGGTCGTCCGAAGTGGAATGGCCCTCCGCGCGATAGGTGAAAAACTCGATCAGGGTCGCCCCCAGGTTGGAGCGCGCACGGTCGGCAGCCCAGCGAACCGCGGAATAAACGGCCAGGACGTCATTGCCGTCCACTCGAAGAGAGGGAAGGCCGTAGCCGACTCCGCGCTGGGCGAATGTCGCTTTCTCCGCCCCGGCGATTCCCGAGAAGCTGGAGATCGCCCACTGGTTGTTGACGACGCACAAGATCGCTGGAGCGTTGTAGACCGCGGCGAACGTCATCCCTGCGTGGAAGTCGCCTTCCGCCGTCGCTCCGTCGCCGATCCAGCCGACTGCGATCCGGCTGTCGCCCTTGATCGCGCTAGCCATCGCCCAGCCGACCGCCTGCGGGAATTGGGTCCCGAGATTGCCGGAGATGGTGAAGAAGCCGTGCTCCTTGGACGAATACATGATCGGCAGCTGGCGCCCGCGGAGCTTGTCGCCTTTGTTGGAATAGATCTGGCACATCATCTCGACGAGCGGATAGCCCCGCGAGACAAGTAGCCCCTGCTGGCGATAGGTCGGGAAGTTGATGTCCTCGCGGTCGAGCGCTGCTGCAGTGGCGGTTGCAATCGCCTCCTCGCCCGTCGCCTTCATGTAGAAGCTGGTCTTCCCCTGGCGCTGGGCGCGGTACATGCGGTCGTCGAAGATCCGCACCGTGACCATGTCGCGCAGGATCTTGCGAAGGGTGTCCGCGTCGAGCTTGGGGTCCCACGGTCCGACGGCCGCGCCATCGTCGTCGAGGACCCGGACCAGGCCTTTCGCCAGCGGCTCGATCTCGGCGGCGGCGACGGCAATGTCCGGCCGCGGGGTCGAACCGGCAGCTGGGACCTTGAGCGACGAGAAGTCCGGCGTGTCGCCGGGGCGGAACGGCGGCTCAGGCACGTGAAGCCTGAGCTCGGGCCGGTTCGCCTTCTTTGGGTTGTCCTTGTCTCGCATTTGGTTGAGGCGCTTAATCGCGAGTCGGCCAAGCGGCAACAGGGGAAGACAAGTATGCTTTACATCGCCCGTGATATGCGAAGTATTGGGCGGATGCTGGCGGTTGCAGTTATGCTTGCCGTGGCCGGAATTGCGCTCGGAGGCTGTGCGAGTCAGCCAATGCAGACCGCACCCGTTCCCGCGGCGAAATCGGTCTTCGTCGTCCGGCATTTCCAAAAAAGCGAGGGCACGGATCCGTCGCTGACCGCCGAGGGCGCAGCGAACGCTCGGCGCCTCGCGGCAATGCTCAAGGACAAGGGAGTTACGGCCATATTCGCGACTCCGACCAAACGCGCGATAGAAACTGCGGCGCCGCTTGCCGCCCAGCTCGGCCTGGCGGTCACGCCCTACAACCCCAGCGATCCGCCGGCGCTTCTCGCCGCCGTGCGGAGCACCTCCGGATCGGCGCTCGTCGTCGGGCACAGCAACACCGTGCCCGATCTCGTCGAGATGTTCGGAGGAGCAAAGCCCGCGCCGCTGTCCGACAGCGACTTTGGAACCGTCTATGAAGTCGAGGCCGACGGGAAGGTCGTCGCCATCCCCGTGCGTTGACGATGGCGGAGCGGCGGCGCTAGGCGCTGGCAATGGCTGAAGACAAGAACCCGCTGCCCGACCGGCTTTCGCTCGACCCACGAAGCCCGTATTTCGACGGCGAGATCCTGAAGAACCCCGTGGGCATCAAGTTCAACGGGCAGGAAAAAACGAACGTCCAGGAATATTGCGTATCGGAAGGCTGGATAAAGATCCCGGCCGGCCGGAGCCGCGACCGCTACGGCAACCCGATGACGATCACGCTCAAGGGGCAGGTCGAGCCCTACGTCGAGGCTCAGCCCGAAGGCGGCGACGGCGACGCGTCGGAGGGATAAGCCGGCTCATGCTGGCGTCGCTCACGGACCTTTTTGAAAGCCCAGCCGGCTAAAGCGACTGCGGCGAGCGCCGGAACGCTCCGGCGGGCGAGAGCCGCGGCTCCGTATCCGAGGATCGCGCCCTTCGCGCCCGACTGGCGGCCGGCAATGCGCTTGCCGAGTAGCGCTCCTGCAATTTTACCCAACATAACCGTGCCTTTCTGAATTGGCCTGTGGCTCCAAGCGCCGGCGGTTGGGCACGGTTCCATCGCAGTTGGGAAATTGCGCCAAGGCGGCGTGGCGCATCATCCCACTTCTCCCCTCGCCAATCGATCGGCCAAACAATTTTTGGCGGTTTTGCTGGTTTGGCACGGCCCTTGAATAGCAATGTTCATCGGCCCGCAAGCAAACCAGCAGGCCCGAAAAAAGGGAGATTAGAAATGTCCGGTCAGACGACCATCACTCGGACCCTCATCGCCGCCCTCGGCGCGCTTTTGATGAGCTCGGTCGCGGTTGGTTCGGCGATCGCTCCGGCGCATGTCGCCGTTGCCCAGACGCAGTCCTCGATCAATGCCTGAGCTCGAAATCCTCGAAGCGAAGGTTCCGGTCCGCACTCCGGTGCTGGTGACTGAGCCCGAAACCGCAACAACGCGGATGGCTCCGGTTGCTAGCTGGCTCAGCGGCCCAGTGTTCAGCCGCGCTCGCGACATCTTCGCGGCGAACATGACCGAGCTTCTCGACCGGGCGGAAGACCCGGCCCGGATGATCCGAATGATCATCATGGAGATGGAAGAGACTCTGGTCGAGGTTCGGGCGACAGCGGCCCGGTCGATCGCCGACATGAAGGAAATGCGGCGGTCGCAGCAGAAGCTTTTCGAAATCCAGGCGAACTGGACCGAGAAGGCGGAGCTGGCGCTCAGCAAGGGCCGCGAGGACCTGGCCAAGGCCGCCCTCACCGAGCGGCAGAATGCCGCCGACATGGCCGAGGGCCTGGCCGAGGAGATCGCCGAGATCGAACAGGTGCTCCGCAGCTATGAGGCGGACATCGCCCGGCTCCAGGCGAAGCTTCGCGAAGCCCGCTCGAGGCAGAATTCGATCCAGCACCGGCTGGAAAGCGCAGTGACCCGGGCAAAGGCCCGCGAGCTTCTGCACGGAAGCCGGACGGAGGATGCGTTCAGCAAGTTCGAGATCCTCGAGCGCCGCGCAGACTTCGCCGAAGGACGCGCCGAGGCGCTTGGCCTCACCGGCCCGAAGAGCCTCGAGGAAGAGATCGCCGAGCTCAGGTCGGCCGAGAAGGTCGATGCCGAGCTCGAAGAGATGAAGGCCGCGCTCGCGGCCAGGAAGAACTGAGGAAGGGGGACTGAAGATGGCTCGCAAGACATATCGTTACTCGCTCAACCGCCGGGACTCGAAGCTCGTCGGTGTCTGCTCAAAGCTTGGCGAGCAGTTCGGGGTCGACCCCACCTTCCTTCGGGTCGCATTCGTCGCCGCGGCGCTGATCATCAGCTTCAAGCTGACCCTCGCGCTCTACGCCGGCCTCGGAATCTGGTTCGCGGTGCAGAAGCGCCGGCTGATGAACGAAGGCCCGCGCGTCAGCGACTACGACAAGATGGATTTCGCAACGAAGGTGCGCCCGTCGGTGCACGCGATGCGGACCGAGCTGGACCCCATCGACCGCCGCCTGATGGCGATCGAGGACCATATTTCCAAACCCAACAATGATCTTGCGCGCGAGATCGAAGCGCTGCGGGAGGACAAGTGATGGACCCTCTTTCGATTGGACTGGTTGCCGGAACCGTTCTTGCAGCCCTGGGTACGGCCGCACTGGCAGGCCTCAAGGGATGGAATGCCTGGCTGGAGCTCAAGCGGCTCGAACTGACTCACTCGTTCGCGGACGGACATCTTCCCCCCGCGGGCAACCGGATCGAGCTGGCGGACCTCAGGGAGCGGGTCCGCAAGCTGGAAGCCATCGCAGCCGGAATAGACCTCTAGGAAAACACGCTCCCCAGCCCGCGTTATTCCTCCCCAAGAGACGCGGCGCGCGAGGCGGCTCGGGCTCAGCCCCCGGGCCGCCTCTTTTATGTCCGGCTAACTAGCAACAATCCCGGCCCGCGTGATCGGCCTCGTCCCGATGCTCGACCTGGATTGTCGAGTGGCTGATTCCGAACAGCTCGTGCACGTAGGCATTCGCCTGTCGCAGGATCCTGTCCCGATCCACTTCGTCAGCGACAACGAGGTGCACTGTCAGCGCGGTCTCGGTGGTGCTGAGCGGCCAGATATGGAGATGGTGGGTCCCCTCGACTCCGGGAAGCTCGGCAAGGGCTTTCGAAACATGCTCGGGGTTTATCCCTTTGGGCACTCCGGCCAGGGTCATGAACAGCGATTCGGTGAGAAGGCTCCATGTGCCCCACAGGATGACGGCGGCAACGGCAAGGCTGACGACCGGGTCGATCCACCTTTCGCCGGTGAGGTAGATCAGCAGTCCGGCGAGAACGACCGCGGCCGACACGGCCGCGTCGGCCATCATGTGCAAATAGGCGCCGCGTATGTTGATGTCCTTTTCCCGGCCCCTGGCGAACAGCCAGGCGGTCACGCCGTTGACTGCGACGCCGACTACCGCGACCTGCATGACCACAAACCCGTCGGCAGTTTCGGGAATCCGCAGTCGGCGGATGGCCTCGGCGGCAATCGCACCGACCGCAACGAGAAGGACCAGGGCATTGATCAGGGCGGCGAGGATGGACGTCTTCTTCAGCCCATAAGAGAAGCGCGAACTCGGTCGCCGCCGGACCATCACGGCGCCGCCCCACGCAATCAGCAGCCCCAGGACATCCGACAGATTGTGGCCTGCATCGGCCAGCAGGGCCGTCGAATTCGCGATAAAGCCGAAGACGGTTTCGACGACCACGAAAGTGAGGTTGAGAGTCGTGCCGATCAGGAACGCCCGCCCGAAATCGTTCGGCGCGTGCGAATGGCCATGGCCGTGTTCGTGAGGCGTTGATTGACTGTGGGATGCCATGGACTTTACTCGGCCGTAACGAGGCCTTGGTTGCTAAGTCAATGACTTTACTAGAAATATTATATCATCGCGGGATAACGCGCCGGTCTAGCTAGAATTTCATTCGCGCGGTCAGGCGGATGTCGCGGCCCGCGAGCGGGGCGAAATCCTTGAGCACGCTTGTCGAGCGCCGCGCATCGACGTCGAACAGGTTGTTGGCCTGGAGCGATAGCGACAGCTCCGGGTTGGCCGCGAACGGGTGCCAATCGACCGACGCGTTGACCAAGGTGAACCCGGGGGTCGGCGTTTCGTTGGGCGCGGTACGGTGCTGACCGAAAGCATGCTCCACCTCCAGCCGGCCGTCGATCTGGCCTCGTGAGCCGGTCAGCGCGCCGAGAACTCGGAAGGGCGGGATCAGCGGGGCATCGCCAAAGCCCCTGATCTTCGCCCGAACGGCGTCCGTCACCAGCTCGCCGCCCCAGTCGACTCCGAAGGCGTTGCCGAACTTTGCGTCACTCTCCAGCTCGAAGCCGTAATAGTCGGCCTTGCCCTGGCGATATTCGTAGACGGGCAGCCGGTCCTCCATCTCGTCGGTCGGAGCCTGATAGATGAAGCTTCCGAAGCGGCTATAGTAGACGCTGCCCTGGACATGCAGTGGCCCGTTTGTGCGGTGCACGCTCAGCTCGATCGAGTTGCTCCGCTCCTTGCTCAGGTCGGGGTTGCCGATCAGGAACTGCTGGCTTCCGCCGTGCGGCCCGAGCGAGAACATCTCATCGATCGATGGTGCCCGCTCGCTGTGCGCGAGCGAGAGGCCGGCGCGCCAGCCCGGCGCGATCTCGTAATTGGCGCCGGCGGAGAGCGACACGGCGGTGAAGGAGCGCGAGATAGGCTCTTCGCCGATCTCCGGAACATCCTCCATCTCGCCTTCGAGCTCCTCGCCGATCTCGGCGATGACCTCGTCCTCGTCCGCCTCCAGGCGGCTGAACTCTATGCGGGCGCCGGCCTCGAAACGTATGGGTCCGCGGACGATCGATTGCAGCGTGAACAACCCGAACTGCCGGTTGTCGCTGTCCGGCAGATATTTCTCGTCGCCGCGGATTCGCGCGTCCTGGTGGAGAAACTGAACGCCGGTCGTGCCGCCCCATCCGCCGCGAGCGCTCTGGACCAAGTCCGCACGCATCTCCTGGCCGTTGCTGAAGAAACGGGAGCCGATCTCACCGTCCTCCTCGATCTCGTTGTGACGGTATTTTGAGGCTCCGCCGCGGAACTCGAACGCGTTGAAGAAGCCGCCGATCGGAACGTTCACTCGGGCGTCAACCCGGTCTTGATGAGCGTCGATAGTCGGCACTTCGGGCTCGATCGACGGATCGAGCGAGAAGCGGATCGGCACGCCGTATTTCGCGTCGTGGTGATTGTAGGAGACGCCGATGTTGAGCGCTCCGTCCACATAGGCGAGGCCGCCGGCGATGTCGTCGATCCGACCGGCCGTGTTCGGGAGTTTGCCCTTGAGGTCGGCGAGCTCGCGAATCTCCGGGTCAGGGCTCGCCGCAGCCTGCTCGCGAAGCGGTTTCGACAAAACGAAGCCCCCGATCTCGAGGTCGTCGAACTTGGAATAGGAACCGTCGGCGTGGGCGACGAAATGCCCGCCGAGCGGGACGTCGACCGACGCGGTACCGGAGCGCTCGTCGGCGGCACTCCCGTAGGAGGCGAGCGCGTCTACCTTCACCGGCCCGGTTGGCACGGATCGCGGGATCCGGGTATCGATAACGTTGACCACGCCGCCGATTGCCGAGGAGCCGAACAGCAAAGCGGAGGGTCCGCGGAGCACTTCGATGCGCTCGGCCGTCAAAGGGTTGATCGCCACCGCATGGTCCGGGTCCGACGCGGACAAGTCGAGGCTTCCGATCCCGTCGACGAGAATCCGGACCCGCTCGCCGGAAAGGCCGCGCAGGATCGGGCGCGACGCGGTCGGGCCGAAGCTCGAAGCTGTGACTCCGGGTTGCGACGCCAGGGTCTCGCCGATGCTCGGCCGCACCTCGTTCGTCAGCTTCTCCTCGTCGAGGATCGATACAGAGCCGAGCACGTCGCCGGCGGTACGACGAACCCCAGTAACGACAATCGCCTGGTCCGTATCGGGGTGAGCGCCTTGCGCCGAACCCGGCGTCGGGGACTCGGCGGCCGCTGCTCCTCCGGTGCTCGCCGTGTCGGTCGTGCTTTTGGCTGTCGGAGCGTCCGCGGCCCAGGCTGGGGCGGAGGTAAAGGCAATCGCTGCGGCAGTCGCAAGCAAGTAGCGCGTCATGGAGTGGAATCCCCGAACGAATTTGATGAGGCGCGCCGCGCTTACAAAGAATGATACATCGTAACAAGCAACGCGGCGGCCTATTCGGCAAACGGAGCTTTCAGTTCGCCGAACCGCTGCGGGCTTGCGGCTGAAGCGCCGCGCCGGATAAGGCCCCGGAATGGCCGAAGCGAACGATCCACTGGCGCTGTTCGACAGCTGGTTCGACGAGGCGCGGTCGAGCGAGCCCGAGCTTCCCGAAGCCATGGCGGTCGCGACTTCGACGCCGGACGGGCAGCCTTCGGTGCGGATGGTGCTGCTGAAGAGCCACGGTCCGGACGGCTTCGTCTTCTTCACCAATTACGCCAGCCGAAAAGGCGAGGAGATCGCCGCCAATCCGAACCTCGCGCTGTTATTCCACTGGAAGTCGCTTCGCCGGCAGGTGCGGATCGAGGGAAACGCGCAAGAAGTGGGAGTCGAGGAGGCCGATGCTTACTTCGCCACCCGATCGCGGTACTCGCAGCTAGGCGCCTGGGCTTCGGACCAGTCGCGGCCTCTGCCGGACCGGGCGACGTTCGAGGCGCGCTACGAGGAGATGAAGCACAAGTTCGAGGGACAAGAGGTCCCGCGCCCGCCTTATTGGTCCGGATTTCGGGTCGTGCCCGAGCATTTCGAGTTCTGGACCGACATGCCCCACCGTCTTCACGAGCGGCGCGTGTTCACGCGTAGCGGCGGCGGCTGGACGCAAGGCCTCCTCTACCCGTGAGCGACGTTCCCCACCACCAACCTAACAAACAGGCCCACGGTGCCGACCGGGCTGCGCTCGCGTCGCGTGCGGCCTTCGCAAGCATCGCAATGGCGGTGCTCCTGATCGGCCTGAAATCCTGGGCGGCGTACAGCACCTCGTCGATGGCGATGCTCGGCTCGCTCGCTGACAGCACGCTCGACCTGGTGGCGAGTCTCGTCGTCCTTCTCGGAGTTCGCGTTGCGGCGCAGCCCGCTGACCGCGAGCACCGCTTCGGCCACGGGAAGGCAGAGGCGCTTGCGGCTCTGATGCAGGTAATCATCATCAGCATCTCGGCGCTGTTCATCGGGTGGCGGTCGATCGAGCGGCTGGTCGCCGGAGTCGAGACGGCCGCCGCGGAGCTCGGCATCGCCGTGTCGCTGATCGCGATCCTCTTCACCTTCGCCCTGATCGCCTACCAGCGCCACGTGGTCCGCCGGACGGGCTCGGTCGCGATTGCCACCGACCGGCTGCATTATGCGTCTGACCTGATGCTCAACGCGTCGGTGATCGTTGCCCTTGTGCTCGACCAATATGCCGGGATCGTCGGCGCCGACGCGGTGTTCGGGCTGCTCATCGCCTTGTGGCTCGCGTGGGGCGCGTGGAAGTCGTCTTCGCGCGCGCTCGACCAGTTGATGGACCGCGAATGGCCCACCGAGCAGCGCGAACGATTCCTGGCCGCAGCCAGAAAGTATCCGGAGCTGGAGGGGCTTCACGACCTTCGAACGAGGACGAGCGGAACTCATCATTTCGTTCAGTTCCACGTCTGGGTGCCACCGCACTGGACGGTGAGGGAAGCGCACGACCGAATGGACGCGATCGAGCAGCAGCTCGAGAAGCAATTCCCGGCGACCGAAATCCTGATCCATCTCGATCCTGAAGGGCACACCGACCGCGAGGGGCTGCTTCCCTCGCACATTACGGAGCAGCCGCGATGATGACCCTGCCTTTCTTTCAGGTGGATGCGTTCGCGGAGCAGCCGCTGACCGGCAACCCGGCCGCGGTGATGCCGCTCGACCATTGGCTCGACGACGAGCTGATGCAGCGCATCGCCGCCGAGAACAACCTTAGCGAGACCGCCTTCACATTGCCCTCCGACGGCGACGAGGCGGACTATGAACTGCGCTGGTTCACTCCGACGACGGAAGTGAACCTGTGCGGCCACGCGACGATCGCGTCCGGGCACGTGCTGATAAAGGGCGACAAGGTGCGCTTCGCGACGAAGTCCGGCGTGCTGGTCGCGCGGCGCAACGGCGACCTGCTCGAGCTGGACCTCCCAGCCTATCAGGTCGCGCCGGCCGAACTCCCCCGAATCCAGGAAGCGCTCGGAGTTTCGGGCGAAAGTTTCGCGAGCGAAGGCGGCAACAATGCCGCGATCATTCTCCTCGCGGATGAGGCCGCGGTTCGTGCGGTGAAACCCGATTTCGCGGCGCTAAAGGCATTCGATCGGCTGGTGATGGTCACTGCGCCCGGTATCGAACAGGACGTGGTCAGCCGGGTATTCGCCGCCTACCACGGCATAGATGAGGACCCGGTGACCGGGTCCGCGCACGCCGCGCTCGTCCCGTTCTGGGCGAAGCGGCTCGGCCGGCGCGAGTTCACCGCCTTCCAGGCGAGCAAGCGCGGCGGTCTCCTTCATTGCCGCGACGCCGGCGAGCGAGTCATTCTCGGCGGCCACTGCGTCACCGTCATCGAAGGGCATTTTCAGCTTTGAAGCTTCTGCTCGCCCTGCTCGCCTTTCTTGCCGTCGGCTCTACGGTTCACGCGACTCCGACCAGCGACCGGGCGGCCATCCTGAGGACGATCAGCCGGATGGAGTCCGCGTGGAACCGCGGCGACTTCAAGGGCTATATGGCCGGCTTCAAGAACCCCGACGTGGTCTTCGTCTCCGGCGGCAAGTTCCAGCAAAGCTGGCAGGGCACGCTCGACCATTACATCCGCGACTATGGCGGATCGGCCGAGCGGCGCGGCACTCTCCACTTCTACAACATAAAGGTGGACCTGCTGTCGCCCGATGCGGCAATGCTGGTCGGCCAGTACCGGCTCGTCCGCGGAAAGCGTGTCACGGAGGGCGTCAACACTCGCCTGTTCAAGAAATTCCACGGCCGCTGGCTCATCACGATGAACCACGTTTCCGCTTATGACGTGGAGCCTAGTTCGTCCGCTCCAGAAGCTCGATAAGGTCGGCCTTCCAGAACTTCGCCCACGTGTGGGTTCCGTGGCCGTGCGTTTCACTGCTCTCCGGGATCAGCCGGAAGCGGGCATTGCTCATCCGCTTCACCGCCTCCTGCGGGACGGCGAGGTTGCGCGGATTAATGAAATCGTCCGCCGAGTTCACCCACATGACCGGCGCGGTGATCTTCTCCAGCCGCGGCCACGGATTGTAGTTCCGCGACGAATCGAACTGGTAGATCATGTCGTTGGCGTCGAGGTCCTTGATGGCGCTCGGGATGGCCTGCCGCACATAGGCCGTCGCCTTCTCGCGCGTCGGGTATTGAGCCTGCTGATAGAGCGGCGCGCTTCCGGCGATGATCAGGATGGATTCCGCGGTGCGGAGGCCCTGCGTGGGCTGGGCGCTGTAATTGCCCTTCTGCCACGCCGGGTCGGCCTCGATCCCATCGATGACCATCTGCCGCCACATGCGGTTCAGGCCGGCGATCTCGATCGGCTCGCAGGCGAGCGGCATCAGCGCCTTGGCGAAATCCGGGTAGGTCTCGCCCCAGACGAAGATGTGCATGCAGCCCATCGACGTACCCATGATCAGCCGAAGCCGCTCAACCCCGAGCTTGCGCAGCATCGCATGCTGCGCTTCGACCATGTCGTCATAGTCGTATTTGGGGAATTTCATGCGAAGCCCGTCCGAGGGCTTCGACGATCCGCCGTGCCCGATATTGTCGGGAAGGATGATCCAATATTTGCCGATGTCGAGCGGCTGGCCCGGGCCGTACAGTTCATCGGCGAATTGCGGGCGGAGGAACTGCTTGCCGGTTCCCCCGGTGCCGTGGAGCACCATCACCGCATTGTCGATCGCACCCGAAGAGTTGCGGTGCGGGCTTCCAAGCGTCGTGTAGTGGATCCGAAGCTCCGGCAGGGTTTCGCCGTCGCGGAAGCGAAAGTCCTTCAGGACAACGTCGCCTTCCTTCGTCGGCCAGGCCTTCTGGGCGACAGCGGGGGGCGGCGGCGGAGCGGCAGCAGTGGCCGGCTGGGCAGCAAGCGAAGCGAGCAGCAGGAGCGGTGTCATCATCTCAGCTCTCCTGTAGCTTTTGCTCGAGTGCGTCCAGCATCGGCAACTGGCTTGGAAGCATCATTCGACGGGCCTGATCCAATGTCATCCAGCGCGCTTCCTCTGCTTCGGGATAGCGCCTCAGCTGACCGCTGCGCGGAGGCCACTCCATCTCGAACTCGGTGCTTTTGAGAAGGTTCGTGTCGAAATCGCCTTCGGCGGCGAACACATCGACAAGCTTTCCGCCCGACTGCTTCACGCGGCAAAGGCGAAACACGTCGGCTTCGAGCGGAGAGCCGAGCTCCTCCTCATATTCGCGAAAGGCGGCTTGCTCGGGAGTTTCGCCTTCGTCGACCCCGCCCTTGGGAATCATCCAGGCCCCTTCCTGCCTTTTGGTCCAATAGGGGCCGCCCGGTCGGATCAACAGGACTTCAGTTTCTCTTCCACGCCTTCGGAAGAGCAGGATTCCGGAGCTAAGCGGCGGCGGCACAGGTCAGGCGCGGGTCGGCTGCAACCGTGTCGGCGATCCAGCCACCGCCGAGGAGTCGAGTCCCATCGTAGAAAACCGCGGCCTGGCCTGGAGCCACCCCATATTCGGGACGGTCGAAGCGCACCCAGCCCCCGTCGATGAGCGCAGGCACCGCCGGAGCGAGCGAGCGGACCTTCACACTCACCTCACTCTGTCCTTCGCCGATCCAGCTGAGCTCCTCGACGCGGATCCGATCGATTGCCAGCGCGCTGCGCGGGCCGACGACGATCCGCCCCTGCTCAGGTTCGATTCGCACGACGTAGAGCGGAGCGGGGCTACCGCCGATCTCGATCCCGCGCCTCTGGCCGATTGTGAAGTGAACCACTCCGCGATGGCGGCCGAGAATCCTCCCGTCGAGGTCGACGATGTCGCCCGGCGCCTCGGTTTCGGGCCTCAACCGCTTCACCAGCGAAGCATAGTCCCCGTTGGGGACGAAGCAGATGTCCTGGCTGTCGGGCTTTCCGGCGACAATCAGCCCGTTTTCAGCCGCAATCCGGCGAACCTCGCTCTTGGGCAGGTCGCCCAGCGGGAAGCGCAGGAAGCCGAGCTGATCCGTGGTGGTGCCGTAGAGGAAATAGCTCTGGTCGCGCTTGGGATCGGAGCCCTTGTGAAGCTCTACCCGGTCGCCATTCACCACCCGCCGCACGTAATGCCCGGTGGCGAGGCAATCGGCGCCCAGTTCCCTTGCGAAGTGGATGAGGTCGGTGAACTTCACGCCCTGGTTGCAAAGCGCGCACGGAATGGGCGTTCGGCCCCGCGCATATTCGTCAGCGAAGCGGTCGATCACGCCTTCGCGGAAGCGGCTTTCGTAATCGAGGACATAATGGGCGATTCCGAGCCGGTCGGCGACCTGCTTGGCGTCGTAAATGTCCTGGCCGGCGCAGCAGGAGCCGGTGCGCTTAACGGCCTCGCCATGATCGTAGAGCTGCAGAGTGACACCCACGACCTCCGCGCCCGTTGCGACGGCGAGCGCGGCCGTGACGGAGCTGTCGACGCCGCCGGACATGGCGACGACGATCCGCGAGCCCTGGGGGCGGTCGAGGCCGAAGTTGGAGGTCATTGTCGTTGTGGAGCCGCTCTTTACCCGAAGTTCACTCCTCACTGCTACCCCGCTGCGGACAAGGGAATTTCGGGGGAGCCGTGTCGCGCAACGAAGGGAAGATTGTTGGAGAAGGCATCGAGCCGGTCGATTCCGCGGACATCCTCTCGGCGCTCGCGGAGACGAACGAGTCCGACGCGGATCTCCGCAAGGGTGCGGTCAGCTGTTACCTTTCGGCGTCCGAAGGGTGGAAGCAGGCAAGGAACGTTCTGGGTGGAGCGTTCGCCGCTCCGGCGCTGTGGTTAAGGTCGGCAAAGGAAGAGTGAGTGGCAAATTAACCAGCGGCTTTGACAATATCTTCAACGCGGCGGGCTTAAGACAGGCTCATCGAAAACTGATCACACAGGTTTGACGGAATGCTCGAGAACCAGAAAATTCGTCCTGCACAAGTTATCGGCCCGCTCGGCGAGCCGTTGACGATCGAGTCGTTGCCGCCAGCCAACACCAACCGCTGGGTGGTTCGCCGCAAGGCGGAAGTCGTCGCAGCGGTTGCCGGTGGACTGCTCAGCGTGGACGAGGCCTGCCAGCGTTATTCTCTCAGCCTCGAGGAATTCACCAGCTGGCAGCGCGCGGTCGAGCGCAGCGGCATGCCGGGGCTTCGTGTGACGCGCATAAAGCATTACCGCGACGTCTACGAGCGTCAGCAGCGTTACTGATCGAGTTCGTTACTGAGCCTTTCCGAGCCTCAGAAATCTGTGGCTAACGCCGCCGCCCCTGACCGTTCGGCTGGACAGATTCTTTCAAATCCGGAACAACACTCCTGCATCGGGCGTCTGTCCGTTGCTCAGGGCCGCCGAGTGCATGTGGCGGCCGCGAACAGGAGGGAAATCTCATGGGTTTCATCATTTGGCTGATTGTCGGAGGCGTCGTTGGTTGGCTCGCCAGCCTGATCATGCGGACGGACGCGCAACAGGGGATCATCCTCAATATCGTCGTCGGCATCGTCGGCGCGGTGATCGCCGGGCTGCTGCTCGGTAAAGGTAACATCAATGGAGGTCTGACGATCGAGACCTTCCTTTGGTCGCTGCTCGGCGCAGTTATCCTGCTCGCGGTCGTGAACCTCATCCGCAGGGGCACGGTTCGCTAGAAGCCGAAGCACTCTAATCACGGGAAGGCCGCGCGGGAGACCGCGCGGCCTTTTCGTTTATCGGAGCTCGAACACCATCGAGACGCTGACCTGGAGCTTCTGCTCGCCGGGCTCGATCTTCGTGTAGGATCGCTCTGCCGCGGCCATCATCGGCGCGGGCGGCGCCGGTGGAGGCGGCGCGTAGTAACCGCCGCCCTCGCTGACCGAGACCACGCGAACGACCTGCATCCCCAACGCCCGCGCATAAAGCGTGGCTCTCGCCCGCCCGTTGGCGATGGCCTGCACCCGCGCCTCGTCGAGCGCCGCTTCGGGATGCTCGATCGTCATGCTCGGGCCGCTGATCTGGTTGGCCCCCTCGGCAACGAGCGCGTCAAGGATCTTGCCGCTGTTGCGGATGTCGCGGAACCGGATCGTGACCTGATTGGACGCGGAATAGCCGACCAGCTGCGGCGACTGGTTTTCCGGGTAGCGATATTCCGGATTGAGATTGACAGAGCTGGTCTGGATATCGCGGTCCGCCACGCCTGCGCGCTTGAGCGCAGCGAGGACCTTGTCCATCTTGTCGGCGGTTTCCTGGAGCGCCGCCGCGGCCGTCGGGGCGCGGGCGACGACGCCCGCGCTGATAATCGCCAGGTCGGGCACTCGGGTGACTTCGCCGTTGGCGCTGAGGTCCAGCCGGGTCCCAGTGATCGCCTGCGTAACCTGGCCTGTCGTCTGGGCCGTCGCAGGAACGGCTGGCATGGCCGCAGCGAGCAGCAAGGCCGTGAAAATCCTGTTCATTCGGTCAATCCTTCGTTCACCTGCGTTGCACCAGACAATCGCCGCGCCGATATGGCTGCGGCGTGAACGGCGCAGCCTCAGACGAGATCAGGCCCTTCGACCGAGGACCAGCCGGTAGATGGCAAGAATGACGAACGCTCCCACGATTGCAGCTATGAAGCCGGCGCCCTGGTTGTCACCGTACCAGCCGACCGCTTTGCCGAGCCATCCGGCAAGGAAGGCGCCCGCGATTCCAAGCAGAATCGTGACGATGCAGCCGCCGGGGTCGCGGCCCGGCATCAGAAGCTTTGCAATTCCCCCGGCGATTCCGCCGATGATGATCCACCATAGCCAGCTGTACGATTCCAACATTGGCGATTCCCTTCGTTCTCGGTTCGGCTATGCCGCTCCCCAATCCGATGCGCCAACGCGTTTTTGCGGTTCAAGTGCCGCGCTTGGTAGAAAAATGGTGGCCGGAGCGCGTGCATGATGGCTCTGTTGCTCTCGGTGAGTTATTCAGATAATACAGCTGGAACAGGGCGGCTGCTGCCAAGGGCGGCCAAGGCGAAAGTATGCTTGAGATGAACCGGGAAACTCCAATTCGAAGCTCCGATTCGGACACGCTCGTCCTCGTTGACGACGGGGGACGCCGGCGGAAGAGAATCGCCATCATCGGCGCCGGGCTGATCGCCATCGTGGCCATCGTGCTCGCGCTAATGATGATGGGGGGCGAGAAGAAGGACGAGGCCGCGGCCAGCGCCGCGAAAGAGGCGGCAGCGGTCCCGAGGATCACCGTCATCGTCCCCGGACACCAGCAGGTCGCCCGCCAGATCAGCGCGACCGGCACCATTGCCGCTCGGCGCGATATGCCGGTCGGCATCGCCGGCCAGGGCGGCCGCGTCACGTCCGTCCGGGTCGACGCGGGCCAGTGGGTCAACGCGGGCCAGGTGCTTGCCACGGTCGACCGCAGCGTTCAGTCGCAGGTCGCTGCCCAACAGGCAGCGCAGATCGCTGCTGCCAAGGCGGACGCGCAGCTTGCACAGAACAATTACGAGCGGGCAATGCAGCTGGTTGACCGCGGCTTCGTGTCCAAGGCGGACCTCGAGGCCAAGCGCGCGGCGCGCGATGCGGCTCTCGCCCAGGTCCGGGTGGCACAGGCGCAGCTTGGGCAGACTCGGGCGCAGATCGGGCAGCTCAATGTCGTCGCGCCGACCAGCGGCCTCATCCTCGACCGCAATGTCGAGGTCGGCCAGATTGTCAGCCCGGGTTCCGCCCCCTTGTTCCGCATCGCTCAGAACGGACAAATGGAAGTCCAGGCGAAGCTCGCCGAATCGGCCCTCGCGCAGGTGCATGTCGGAACTCCGGCGACCGTGACTCCGGTTGGAAGCGACGTCCGGATTTCCGGCGCGGTGTGGCAGGTGGAGCCGATCATCGACCCCGCCAATCGCCAAGGGATCGCCCACGTTGCAGTTCCCTACCAGCGGCTTCTTCGGCCCGGCGGGTTCGCGGAAGTGTCGCTGATGAGCGGAAGCGCGGACGTTCCGCTGCTGCCGCAGTCGGCGGTCCTCAGCGACGGCAAGGGCAACTACGTCTACATCGTCGGCAAGGATAACCGGGTGCAGCGCCGCGCGGTCACCGTAGGCGAGGTCGACGACGATGGCGTCACCATCATGGCGGGCCTCACCGGGCAGGAGCGCGTGGTCGCATCGGCCGGCGCCTTCCTCAATCCCGGCGATAAGGTTCAGCCGGTGCGCCAAGCCGCGCAATAGCGAGTCATACAATGAACTTCCGCAACATCTCCGCCTGGTCGATCCGGAACCCTGTTCCGTCGATCGTCCTGTTCATGGCGCTGACGATCGCCGGCCTGGTGTCGTTCATGCGGATGGACGTGAACCAGAACCCGGAGATTACCTTCCCGGGCGTCGTGGTGGTCATCAGCCAGCCCGGCGCAGCGCCGAGCGAGCTTGAGAACCAGGTGACCCAGCGCGTGGAAGCGTCGGTACGGAGCCTGGAGGGCGTGGATGAGATCCGCTCCACGGTCAGGGAAGGCGTTTCGGAAACCTTCGTCTCCTTCACCCTGGACACGCCGGTGGACCGTGCAGTCACGGACGTTCGCGACGCGGTCACCCAGATTCGCGGCGAGCTACCGGACGGAATCCTCGAACCGCAGATCATCCGAGCGAAGGTGAACGGCGGCTCCTTCGGCCTGTTCTCGGTCGAAGGCAACGACATGACTCTCGAACAGCTGAGCTGGTTCGTGAAGAACAACGTCTCACGCCGGCTGCTGTCGATCGAGGGCATGCAGGGCGTCGACGTCTACGGCGGCGTCGACCGCGAGATCCGGGTGATTCTCGACCCCGCGCGCCTTCAGTCTCATGGAATCACCGCCGCCCAGGTCAACCAGCAGCTGCGGGCCGTGAACACCAATTCTGCCGGCGGCCGCGCTGAGATCGCAGGCGCCGAGCAGGCCGTCCGGGTGCTCGGCAACGCGCAGAGCGCTTTTGATCTCGGCCAGACCGACATTTCGCTGGGCAACGGCCAGACGGTCAAGCTCGCCGATATTGCCGAAGTGAAGGATTCCTACGCGGAGCGCCGTTCGCTTGCGAAGATGGACAACCGGCCGGTCGTCAGCTTCGGCGTCCAGCGCTCGCGCGGAGCCTCCGAAGTCACGCTCTACGACGAAACGCTCAAGGTCCTCGACCAGATCGAGAAGGAAAATCCGAACGTTCATTTCGTGAAGCGCTTCACGACCGTCAAATATACGCTGGCGCAGTACAAGGCGGCGATGCGGGCGATGATCGAGGGCGCCGTGCTCGCGGTCCTCGTCGTGTTCCTGTTCCTTCGGGACTATCGCGCCACGCTCGTTTCCGCTCTCGCCATCCCCTTGTCGGCCATCCCCACCTTCTGGGTGATGAGCCTGCTCGGCTTCAACCTCAACTTCATGACCTTGCTCGCGCTCAGCCTCGTCGCCGGCGTCCTCGTCGACGACGCGATCGTGGAGATCGAGAACATCGTCAGACACATGCGGATGGGGAAGAGCGCCTATCAGGCGGCTATCGACGCGGCCGACGAAATCGGCCTCGCCGTCGTCGGAACCACCTTCTCGATCGTTGCCGTGTTCCTGCCCGTCGGGCTGATGCCGGGCATCGCCGGCCAGTTCTTCAAGAATTTCGGCTTCACGGTCGTCAGCGCCGTGATGATCAGCCTGCTCGTCGCGCGACTGATCACGCCGATGGTCGCGGCCTATTTCCTGAAAGCGCACGGTCACGCCGCGCACGGCGAGGGCTGGATCATGGACAAATATATGAGCGTCCTTCGCTGGTCGCTCGACGCCCGCAAGGCGCGCGCGGAGCGCTCTGCGCTGACGCCCGCGCCCCTGCGCGCAGGCTACTGGTTCCTGGAAGCGGTTTTCGTTCTGCTCGTGGTCGCCGCCTTTGCCGGCGGCACCGGCGCCCTCGTGAAGCTGTTGCCGATGCTCGGGCTGTGGAGTTGGCTCAGCATGATCCTGGCCGTGGCACTGGGTCTCGCGATCGCCTGGGGCTTCGCGAAGCTGCTCGGCCTTGGCATTCGTGCGATCGGCGGCGGAGCGGCCTGCTATCATGACTTCTTTGTCGGCCGCTGGAGAGCGCGCCGCCACGACCATCGCCTGTGGATCATGGGCATGGGCGCACTGTCGCTGGTGTTCACCGTCATCGCCTTTTCGACCCTGGCCTTCACCTTCTTCCCGGTGGAGGATAGCGACTCGAGCCGGGCGATGATCGAAATGCCGCCCGGAGCGACGCTGCAGCAGACCGAGCTGGCCGCCGACAGGGTAACCGCGATCCTTCGGTCGCAGCAGGAAGTCCAGAACGCGATCGAATATGTCGACGTCGGAAGCGCGACCATCTCGATGATGCTTCGCCCCGACCGCGTGAGGAACAGCAGCGACTTCGAGCGCGAGGTCGCGCCGCTGCTCAATCAGGTTCCTGACGCTCGAGTTACGTTCCAGAACCAGAACGGCGGGGAGAGCAATCGCGACGTCTCGGTGATGCTTGCCGGCGACGATCCCGCCAAGCTCGAGGCGGCGGCGCTCAAGCTCGTCGACCAGATGGGAACTCTACCGAATCTTCGCGCACCGCGAATTGACGGCGAGCTTCCGCGTCCGGAAATCGTCATCAGGCCGAGGCTCGATCTCGCCGCGGATCTTGGCGTTACCACCGCTGCGCTCAGCCAGACGATCCGGATCGCGACTCTCGGCGACATCGACCAAAATGCGGCCAAATTCTCTCTGTCCGATCGCCAAATTCCGATCCGCGTCGCGCTCAGCGAGGAAAGCCGCGAGAATCTCTCGACCATCCAGAACATGCCTGTGCCGACCTCGCGGGGCACGACCGTGCCGTTGAAGGTGGTTGCCGACATCAGCTTCGGCGCCGGGCCCTCGCAGATCGAGCGCTACAACCAGGAACGCCGGGTCGTCGTCGGCGCCGATCTCGCGCCTGGAGCGATCAGCGGCGAAGAGCGCGCCAAGGCAATGGAACTGCCGATCATGAAGCATCTGCCCGAAGGCGTTCACTTCGCCGCGTCGGGTGAAGCGAAATGGCAGCAGGAGATGATGGTCAATTTCGTCATCGCCGTTCTTGCCGGAGTGATGCTGGTGTTCGCGGTGCTGGTGCTCCTCTACCGCCGGGCGCTTCCGCCGCTCGTCAACATGGGTTCGCTCCTGCTTGCTCCGCTCGGCAGCGCGCTTGCGCTTCATATCGCCCGCATGCCGGTCTCGCTTCCGGTGTTCATCGGCCTTCTGATGCTGCTCGGCATCGTCGCGAAGAACTCGATTCTTCTGATCGACTTTGCGATCGAGGAGATGGGCAAGGGAGTCGCGAAATTCGAAGCGATCATGGATGCGGGTCACAAGCGGGCCCAGCCGATCGTGATGACGACTGTCGCCATGGTCGCGGGCATGTTGCCGACGGCGCTGTCGATCGACAGCGACGGATCATGGAACCAGCCGATGGCGGTCAGCGTGATCGGCGGCCTCATCCTGTCGACTCTGCTTACGCTGCTCATCGTCCCGGCCGGGTTCAGCCTCGCCGACGGCTTCGAGCGTCGCCTGGTGCCGCTGTTCGGGCGAGTGCTTACGACGCAGCCCGGGGACAAGGCGAGCCGTCCGGCCCCGGGCGAAGGGCACGCCGTTCCGGCCGAGTGACCTCGGCGGAGTGATTTCGCGGGCTTCGGCCGTTAAGGCACGATGATGACCCCCGCCGCACTCGCGCGCTTCAACCCCGCCCAGCCCGGCGCGACCGGCATGAAGATCGCTGCAACCGGCCTGCTCGTGCTGATGGCAGCCACGTTCGTCGCGACGCGCATGCTTGAGCCTGCCTATCCGTGGCTCGGCTACGTGAAGGCGTTTTCGGAAGCGGCAATGGTCGGCGGCCTTGCCGACTGGTTTGCGGTGACAGCGCTGTTCCGGCATCCGCTCGGCCTGCCGATTCCGCACACTGCGATCATACCGCGAAACAAGGATCGCATCGGCGAAGCGCTGGCAGCCTTCATCAACGAGAATTTCCTGGTCCCCTCGGTGGTGGCGCGCCGGATGCGGAACATCGACGTCGCCGGAGCAGCAGGACGATTCCTTCGAACGCCCGCTGCGGAGGGGACGCGGATCCGTCAGGGCGCGTCGCGGCTTATCGCCGACATCTTCGAGGGGCTCGACGACGAGCGGCTGGGCGGGATTGTGAAGGGAGCGATCGCCGGCCGCATCGAGAAGATGGAGGTCGCGCCGCTGCTCGGCCATGCTCTGGCCTCAGCGATCAACGAAGACCGCCACGTGCCTATGCTTGAAGCGGCAATCCGCTGGATGGCGCGCGCGCTCGAGGCCAACGAAGAGCTGATCCGCGCCATGGTTCACAAGAAAGCCAACTGGGCGCTCAAGCTCGCCGGGCTGGACGCCAAGCTCGCCGACGCGATCCTCGACGGGCTTCGCAAGCTGACCGCCGAAATGTCCACCGACCCGGCGCACCCGGTGCGGATGAAGGTCGAGGAAGCGCTCGCCCAGCTCGCGAACGACCTTCAGATGAATCCGGACACGCGCGCCAAGGTCGAGGAGATGAAGGAGCAACTCCTCGCCAACCGCTCTGTCGCTTTGTGGATCGATACCCTGTGGCAGAAAGGCCGAGAGGCGATCATTCGCGCTGCCCGCAATCCCGACGCAGCGCTCGCGGGGCGGTTGGGCGAAGTGCTCCGCTCGATGGGCGCGTCGCTCGAACAAGACCCGAGAATCCGCGCCGCCATCAACCAGTTTGTCCGCCGGGCAGCTGCGGGCACCGCGCAAAGCTACGGAAGCTCGATCGTCAAGCTCGTGTCGGAAACTATCCGAAGCTGGGATGCGCGGACGGTCACTGCGCGGCTCGAAGCGGCGGTCGGCCGCGACCTCCAGTATATCCGGATCAACGGCACCCTGGTGGGCGGGCTCGTCGGCATCGTCATCCACGCGCTCGACTCGCTCTAACAGCCGTTCGTCGGCGCCAGGACGGCCCCGGTCGAAATGAACGGAACGGTCAGCCGCGATTCACCCTTCGAGCGCCAATCGCCGGCCATGAGATCCAGATCCATCCTCCTCGCCGGCTCGGCATTCCTGCTCGTTGCGGGCGCAGCGTCAGCGCAAGACCCGGCCCAGCCGATCGATTCCCAGACCCAGCAACAACAACAGCAGCCGGACCAACCGGATACGGGCCCGGTCGACACTGTTCCCGATGACCTGGCGGAGGAAGATTCGCAGGCCATCGTCGTCACCGGCACCAAGCCCCGCGGATCGGTGATCGGCGACATCCCGCCCGAGAACACGCTTAACAGCCGCGACATCCAGGCGACCGGCGCGACGGACATCAACCAGCTGCTCGATGCAATCGCTCCCCAGGTCGGAAGCGCACGCGGCCGCGGCGGCGAACGTCCAGTTATGCTTCTCAACGGCCAGAGGATCTCGAGCTTCCGTGAGCTTCGCGATATCCCGCCCGAAGCGATCAGCAGGGTGGAAATCCTGCCCGAGGAAGTCGCGCTCAAATACGGCTATTCGGCTGACCAAAGGGTCGTGAACTTCGTTCTTCGGCCGCGCTTCCGGTCGACCTCAACGCTTCTTCGCGGAACGGTGCCCACGGAGGGAGGCTTTGTCGGCGGCACAGCCGACGTGACCAGGCTGATGATCGGCGAAAAGGGCCGGACCACCGTCAACTTCCACGCCGAAGACAGCGGCATGCTGACGGAGTCGGAGCGGGACATCCTGCTTGAGCAGCCGCCCGCGGCCGGTTCGCCCGACCCGCGAACGGCGCGCTCCCTGATCGGCTCCAGGCGCGACCTTCGCGCAAGCATCACCGACAACCGCCAGATCGGCACGCTCGCGGTGACCGGCAATGCCGAGCTCGAGCACACTGACGGCAAGTCGCTCGTCGGCCTCGACACCGCGCTGCTGGAGCCGCTGGCTCGAAACACCAGCAGCGACACCGCGCATGTGGGCTTCGTCGTCGGCGGGAACGCCGGCAAGTGGGACTGGTCGGTCACGGGCAACGGCGACGCCGCCCACAACGTGACGAAAACGGACGTCGATTCGACGGATTTGCGCGACCGCGGGATCACCAACAGCCTTTCGGGCGATGTCGATGCGGTTGCGAACGGCACGCTTTTCCGGCTCCCCGCCGGGGATGCGAGCACCACGCTGCATGTCGGGGCGGCAACCATCCACCAGGATAGCGAGCGCCGGCACGAAGGCGTGGAAACGTCCAACTCGCTCGGACGGACCAGCGCCAACGGGTCGGTCAACTTCGACCTGCCGGTGTCGCGGCGCAATTCCGATTTCGGTGCGCTCGGCACCCTCACTCTCAACGCCAATGCGAAGTTCGAGCAGCTGTCGGACTTCGGGACTCTGACCACCATTGGCGGCGGAGCCAACTGGTCGCCGGTTCGGCGGCTCAACCTGATCGGAAGCTGGACACGTGAAGAAGGCGCGCCCTCGGTTCAGCAGCTGGGCGATCCGATACTGGAAACTCCCGACACCCGGATCTTCGATTTCACCACCGGCGAAACCGTGCTCGTCAATGCGATCACGGGCGGCAACCCCGATCTCCAGGCCGACAGCCGAAACGTGTTCAAGCTCGGAGCGAACTGGCAGCCGTTCCCGAACACGGAGCTGAAGCTTCGCGCCGATTACGTGCACACGACGATCGACAAGCCGATCTCCAACTTCCCCGGGGTGACCGAAGCGATCGAGGCTGCATTCCCCGATCGGTTCGTTCGCGACGATGAGGGGCAGCTCGTCAGCGTCGACCTTCGACCGGTCAATTACGACAGCTCGAGGCGGGATACGCTTCGAATTGGCTTCGACTTTTCCAAGCCTCTGAAGTCTGCGGCACCGTCGCAGGCGGCGATCGCGGCGTTCCGCGCTCGCCGTGGTGCCCAGGCTCCCGAAGGCGGCCCGTCGCCCGTGGGCGGGCCGCCCCAGGGATCAGGCGAAGCCGGAGCTCCTCCGCGCGAGGGAGCGGGCCGCGGCGGCGGCGGATTCGGCCGTTTCGGCGGCGGCGGCCGCAACGGAGGCCGCCTGACTTTCTCGCTGACGGACACGATCACGCTTGTGGACCAGGCGGTGATCGCTCCGGGCGTTCCCAAGCTCGATTTCCTCCACGGCGACGCATTCGGGCAGAGCGGCGGGCGGCCGCGGCACGAGGTCGAAGCCCGCGCAGGCTATTTCAACAATGGGCTGGGCGCGTTCGTCTCCGCCAACTGGCGAAGCGGGACGGAGGTCGACAATTCCAACGGCGAGGACCTGCGCTTTTCGCCGCTGGCGACGTTCGACCTGAGACTGTCCGCCAACCTGGGTCAGCGCTTCGATCTTGTAGCGAAACACCCGTGGCTGCGGGGAAGTTCAGTCCGCTTCGAGGTGACGAACATCTTCGATTCTAAGCCGAAGGTGCGCGATTCCTCAGGCGGCGTCCCATTCAATTTCCAGCAGGACCTGCTGGACCCGCGCGGGCGGACGATCAGCGTCACCTTCCGAAAGCTGTTCCTTCCGCCGGCGAGCTTCTTCCGCGGGAATGGCGCCGGCCGCCGCGGCGGAGAGGACTAGCTCAGCGCCTCGGCGCCAGCAAAGCGTCGAGCGTTCCCGGGCCTTTGCCGTTCTTCACCAGCCGCGGGTATTTCAGGCCCTCGTGCCAATTGAGACTGACGGTGCGAAACAGGTCGCCGCTCTTCACCAGTAGGTTGATGGGCTGCTGCGTTCCTTTCGCGGCCGTGATCGCGTCCTTGAGTGCGCCGCCGCTATACTCGCGGCCGTTGACCGCCAGGATCTCCGTTCCGACAGTCAGGCCTGCGTTGAATGCAGCGCTGTCCCAGATCACCGTGGACAGCTTACCGTCGCTGTCGACGACGAGGCCGCCGGAATAAGTGAGGTCGGTGCTCTTCCCTTTCTTCTCCGCGAGCTTGAACCAGTCCGTCGGCTCCTCGGTGAAGATGAGGTCGTAGCCACCCTTGGTGATGCCATCGAGCGGCGGGGCGGCATGGACGTCGTAGACGTGCTTCTTCAGGTAGCTAGCCCAATCGTAGGGCTGAATGGCATTCAGTGTGTTGACGACGTCGTCGAAATTATAGGTCAGCTCGCCGAAGTCGCCGTCGTTCATTCCAAAGAAGGCGCGCGCGAAATCGTCGATCGATTTCCTGCCGCGCGACTGCTCGCGGATGATGCGGTCGACGTCGATCCAGATCAGCTGGCCTTCGCTGTAATAATCCTCGCTACGCTGCCAGCTGCGCCACGCGGCCGGCTGGCGAGAGGCGATAATCGGGTCGTTGGTCGTGTCGACCAGCGGCCGCCACTGCCGGCCGGGAGTCGCATAGCCGTAGGTTGCGGCGGTCGAGGCGATCGCCTGGAGCGTGTCCTCCTTCGACAGCATCCCCGACCGCGCGCCGAGCACATAGCCCCAGAACTGGGTCTGGCCTTCGTAGACCCACAGCATGCTGTCCTGCATCGGTGTCCGGAAATCGGGGGTCCACAGGTCGGCCGCGCGACGGTACTTGCCGTTCCAGCTGTGCGTATATTCGTGCGGAAGCAGGTTGCGGTCGCGGCCGGCGTTCTTCCAGTCGGTGAAATAGCCGCGCTTCACGCCGTCTTCCGAACTGCGGTGATGCTCCAGCCCGTTCCCGCCGAGATTGTCGGAAATCGTGAAGAGGAAGTCGTAGTGGTCGTAGTGCTCCGCCCCGAACAGCTTCACCGCCTGCTCGACGAGCTTCTTGTGGATCGCGATGACCTCGGGGCTCGCGGCGAGCTCGGCCTCGGTGTCGGCGATGACCTCGATGTTGACCTTGTCGCTTAGCGGGATTCGGCGGAAATGCGCGCCGGCGATCATCGGCGAGTCGACCAGCACCTCGTAATTCACCGGCTCGAACGTGATCCGGCTTCCTGCGCCCGGACCGCTGGGGCGAAGGGCGGTCGCCACCGTCCATCCATTGGGAACGATGACCGTCGGCTGCACCGGGATCTGTCGGGTGTAATAGCCGGCCGGATAGAGTGAGGTCGAAAGCCACTGGATGCTGGCCATGTCCGGGGTGGCGACGATGCGCCCCTGATTGCCCGCGGTAGCGGTGACGAACTGGAAATTCGCATCGACCGCCTGGACGCCTTCGGGCACCTTCACGTGGAATGCGTAGACGTCGAGATTGTCGCGCACCCACTCGAGCGGCTGTCCGTTCGCGGTGAAGGTGATGCCCGTCACCTTGCGGATTTCGTTGCGGGGGCTGTGCCCGCCCGGAACCCATTCGGGATAGAGGAGGACGAGGTCGCCCGCGCCGGTAACGGGGATGCGCTCGTGCACCTTGAAGATGCCGCGGGTCGTATCGCTTGCATCGACGGTCAGCTGGATGGTCCCTGGGTAGGGGACGTCGCGGGCGGCTGGGACAGGCGCTTCCTTCGACGTCGGTGCCACCGGAAGGCTCGTTTGGCCGGGCAATGGTTGGGCAATCGCGGCAGTCGAAGCGAGCAGGAACGCAAGCGCTATCAGGCGCATCTTTTTCTCCCCTTGGATTTCGGCCCTGATGGCGGAAGGGGACGCGGCTTGTCCACCGGACGGCCGCCGCAGGCAGACGCATTCCTTTCCTTTGTCGAATGTTTTTGCCATGCGCGCCGCATGACGACGCCGCAACCGATCCGGGGAATGCAAAGCCTGCTCGGCGAAGACGCCGACAGGATGGCTGCGGTGGTCGCCGCCTTCGACCGCGTTCGGCGGCTGTATGGATTCAAGCGCGTCGAGGTGCCGGTCCTGGAGGACACGGCGGTGTTCGCCCGGACCATGGGCGAGACGACCGACGTCGTGTCCAAGGAAATGTACAGCTTCGAGGACCGCAGCGGGGACCCCGTCACACTACGCCCTGAATTCACCGCGGGAATTGCCCGCGCTTATCTGTCGGAAGGCTGGCAGCAATATGCGCCGCTCAAGGTCGCGACCCACGGTCCGGCGTTTCGCTACGAGCGGCCCCAGAAAGGCCGGTTCCGGCAGTTCCACCAGCTCGACGCCGAGATCATCGGCGCCGGGGAGCCGCAGGCGGACGTCGAGATCCTGACGCTTGCCGACCAGCTTCTGAAGGAGCTCGGAATCGGCGGCGTCATCCTGAAGCTCAACACGCTCGGCGACGCGGAGACCCGCGAAGCCTGGCGAGCGGCGCTGTTCGAGCATTTCAGAGGCCATTCGAAAACGCTGAGCGAAGACAGCAGAACCCGGCTCGACCGCAACCCGCTTCGGATCCTCGACAGCAAGGCGCACCAGGACTGGCCGGTCGTCGACAGCGCGCCGGCGATCGACGAATTCCTGACTGTCGAGGCCTCCGATTTCTTCGCGAAGGTTACTGCCGGGCTCGATGCCACGGGAGTCAAATGGGAGCGCGCGCCGAGGCTCGTTCGCGGCCTCGATTATTACCGGCATACGGCGTTCGAGTTCGTCACCGACCAGCTCGGATCGCAAGGCGCCGTGATTGCCGGCGGCCGCTACGACGGACTGATCGAAGCGCTCGGCGGGCCGCACACACCGGCCGTCGGTTGGGCAGCGGGCATCGAGCGCTTGTCGATGCTCATTGGTGCGCCCGAGCGGGAGGCGCCTTCGGTAGTCGTGGTGCCGCTCGGCGAACGCGCAGAGCTGGCGGCGCAGGGAATCGTCGCGGGACTTCGGCGGGAAGGCGTTGCGACGGACATTGCCTATCGCGGCAATATGAAGAAACGGATGAGCCGGGCGAATGCGTCCGGCGCTGCGTTCGCGTTGATCATCGGCGACGACGAGATCGATCGCGGCGAGGCACAGCTGAAGGACCTCGCGACGGGCGAGCAGCGTTCGGTGTCCCTCGACCTGTTGGCGGACGCGATAGCAAGATGAGCGGCATTTCTTCGGAACGGATCGCGTCGATCGAAGCGCGGAAGCAGGAGCTTGCCTCCGCCATGTCGCGCGCCGACCTGTCGCCCGACGAATTCGTCAAGCTGTCGAAGGACTATGCGGCGATAGAACCCGTCGCCGCGGCTGCGCGCGAAGTTCGCCGGCTTCGAGCCGAGCTGGAGGTGCTGAACGGCATGCTCCACGATCCGGCCGCAGAGCCCGAGCTCAAGGAAATGGCCGAGGTCGAGGTGGAGGACATCAGGAGCCGGCTTCCCGAAGCGGAGCGCGCGTTGGCGGTAAAGCTGCTGCCGCGGGACGCAGCCGACGACCGCGCCGCAATGCTGGAAGTCCGCGCAGGCACCGGCGGTGACGAGGCGGCCTTGTTCGCGGGCGACCTGCTTCGAATGTACCAGCGCTATTCGGAAGAGCAGGGCTGGCGGTTCGAGCTGATCTCGGCGAGCGCTTCGGAGGTTGGCGGCTACAAGGAAGCCGTCGCCTCGATCAACGGCACCGGAGTGTTCGCGAAGCTGAAGTTCGAAAGCGGAGTGCACCGGGTTCAGCGCGTGCCGGCAACGGAGAGCGGCGGGCGGATTCACACGTCCGCTGCCACCGTCGCGGTGCTCCCCGAGGCCGAAGAAGTGGACGTCCAGATCGACGACAAGGATCTCCGGATCGACGTCTACCGGTCGTCGGGCCCCGGTGGGCAGTCGGTGAACACCACCGACAGCGCCGTGCGGATTACCCATCTTCCGACCGGCCTCGTGGTCATCCAGCAGGATGAGAAGTCGCAGCACAAGAACAAGGCCAAGGCGCTAAAGGTACTGAGGACGCGGCTGTTCGAGCTCGAGCGCGAGCGGCTCGCGAGCGAGCGCGCCGGCGCGCGCAAATCGATGGTGGGATCCGGCGACCGGTCGGAGCGCATCCGCACCTATAATTTCCCGCAAGGCCGGGTGACCGACCACCGGATCAACCTGACGCTGCACAAGCTCGACCAGATCCTCGAAGGACCTGGGCTGGACGAGCTGGTCAGCGCGCTGAGCGCAGAAGACGAGGCGCAAAGGCTCGCCGGATTGGACGAGGCGTGAAGCCCGTCGCCCGAGCGCTGGCCGATGCCACGCGCCAGCTTTCTGAGACGAGCGACACGGCACGGCTGGATGCGGAGCTACTGATGGCCGAAGCGCTGCACATCGACCGCGACCGCCTGCTCCTCAATCCCCCCGACCGCGAGCCGCCAAAGCGCTTCTGGACGATGGTCAAACGGCGGCTCAAGGGCGAGCCGATCGCCTACATCACCGGACGCCGCGCCTTCTGGAACATCGAGCTTCACGTCGGGCCCGGAGTGCTCATCCCCCGCCCGGACAGTGAAGTCCTGATCTCCTCTGCGATCGAGCATTTCGAGGGGACGAAGGGGCCCGGCCGGATCCTCGACCTCGGCACCGGCCCCGGCACGCTGCTTCTGGCTGCGCTCGACCTTTGGCCGGAGGCGACCGGGCTTGGCGTGGATTCATCCCGCCGGGCGCTGTCTTATGCCACGGCCAATTCGCGCCGGCTGGGGTTCGAGAAACGCGCGCGCTTCAAGATCGGCGACTGGGCCGAGGGCATCAAGGACGCCTTCGACCTGGTCTTGTGCAACCCGCCCTATGTAGCGGAGAGTGAAGAGCTGGGCCCAGGCGTTTCCGAGCACGAGCCGGAAGAAGCCCTGTTTGCGGGGCCGGAAGGACTCGACTCCATCCGACGGCTTGCGCCTGAAATACCCCGCCTTCTCGCGCCTGGAGGTCTCGCCGCGGTCGAGATCGGCGCTTCGCAGGGCAAGGCAGCCAAGAAACTGCTTGCCCGCGCCGGGCTCAAAGCAACCATTGCACACGACCTAGCCGGTCGCGATCGCGCCATCCTGCTCAGCTGGGTCTAGACGAATTCACTTGGAATCGGCATCAATCGTCACTACATCTGGTTCTCAGGATCAGGTCCGCTTCAAAGAGAGCTGAGCGCACCAGTCCTACCCCCGACGCACTCGGCCGTTCACGAAGCGCTAAGGCGCAGACCGGAACGACAAAGCGGACCGGCGTTATGCGCGGACCGCGAGCAACGAAGAGAACGGGGCAAGCTTCTTCAGTTTAAGGAAGTCGGCATTTGATCAACAATCGACAGGGTGGCCGCCGCCGCGGCCGCGGGGGCCAGAGAAACCCGAATCTCGGGGGCAATCGGCAGGATAATCGCCAGCGCGGAAACGCGGCGCAACTGCTTGAGAAATACAAGAACATGGCGCGCGACGCCCAGCTCGCCGGCGATCGCGTGCAGGCCGAATATTACCTGCAGTTCGCCGATCATTATTTCCGTGTGCTGGGCGAGAATCGCCCGCGCTTCGACGAACAGCGCCCCCAGCGCGACGATTCCTCTGACGAGGATGAGGGCGACGAGCAGATGGCCGAGGCGTCCGACGACGAGCAGCAGCAGCAGTCGAACGACCGAGGCGAGCGAGCGGAACGCAACGAGCGTCCCGAGCGCAGCAGCCGGAGCGATCGCGGCGAACGCAATGATCGTGGCCCCCGCGGGAACGGTCGTGAGCGTCCGCAACGCAACGGCTCGCAGCTTGCGGAAGCGGAGCCCGAGATTGACGACGAGCGGATCGCTCTCGAGGTCCTGCCGCCGGCTATCGGCCGTGATTCCGACGACGAAGGCGAAGCTCCGGCCAAGCCGCGCCGCCGGGTTCGCAAGGTACGCAACGACGGCGACGAAGCGGATATCGCTCCGGCTGCCTGAGCTGCACCAGCATTAGGATTGACGACGGCTCGCCAGAAATGGCGGGCCGTTTTCATTTGGGGATCGGCTTCAGGCGATGGAGTCGACGCTTCGCGGCCTGTGCTGGTCGTCCAGTGCGACGAAGGTGAACAACCCCTCGGTGACCTTGATGTCGGTCTTCCCGCGATCACGCGTGGCGATGACTTCGATCCGCACGCCCATCGACGTGCGGCCGACGCGCTCGACGTTGGCATAGACCGAGATCAGGTCGCGGATGTGGATCGGGGTGATGAACTTCATGCCCTCGATCGCCACGGTGGCCACCGGGCCGTTCGAACGCTGCGACGCAGCGATGCCGCCGGCGATGTCCATCTGGCTGAGCACCCACCCGCCGAAGATATGGCCGTTGGCGTTGATGTCGGTGGGGCCTGGGACCACCCGAAGGACCGGCTCGCGGCTCGTTTCGCTCATTCATCCTCCTTGCGATGGCTCACCTCATCGTCGTGCCCGCTTCGGGAGCTCAGGAAGGTGAGCATCATCAATCCGGTGCCCAGAAGCACCGTGAAACCGACGCCGATCGCGGTGGCGACCAGCACGTTCCAGTTCTCCGTGCCCTCGCTATAAGCGACGAACGCGACCGCGACGGCGGCAATGGCGGCCGAGAACAGCCCCAGCCACTTCAGCATTTGCAGGAATTGCTCGATCAGCGACCCGCGGGCGCTGGGCAGTGGATCCGGACTGGGCATGAGCTTCCCTTTGGCGGCCGCCCGTGAGACTATCAAGGCTTGCCCGGGCAAAGCCGGAGTCGAAGAATGACCATCCAGGCGATATTAACCACCAAGGG